>NZ_JBITXB010000009.1:236013-348891 GCF_044544295.1 Streptomyces sp. NPDC053750
CGGACACCGCGGCCAGCGCACCGCCACCCGTGTGCATTCCGCCGCGCGGGTCGTCGTGCTTGTCTCCCTTGTCGTGCTCCTTGCTGTAGGAAGAGTCGTCGTGGTTCCAGTCTCCGCCGGTCGCGAAGGCGCCGGGAGCGCCGAGGGCGAGTACGGCCGATGCGGCTCCTGTGACCAGGAGCGTGCGAGCAGAACGCATCTGAGATTCCTTCCGTCACGGCCGGGCAGCTGGTGCTTCGTCAGCTGAGGTGACCCGGCCCCGACATGAATTACCGTCAGCCAACCGCCCGGCTCTCACCACTCAAGGCGCTCAGCCGGGTGAACGGTTCCGCCGGGACACTCCGGAGGAGGCACCGGTTTCAGGGCGGTGTCCGCCGACCGACCCGGCGTCAACTGACGTACGACTGCGCGCGGTTGAGAGTGGTTGACAGTGACCGCCCGGTCATCGGTCACGTGGGAGCAGGCGCACGAGCGACGCTACTCCTCCGGGTCGACGTGGGTGGGATCGGTCACCTCGGGCTGCTGGCGGCGCGAGCCGGGGGCGGCCCGGTCGGGGGTGGCCTGGCTGTGCGCGGACTGGGGCGGCGGGGGCGGCGAGGTGTCGCCGGGGGCGCCGATCCCGGCCGCGGGCAGGCGCAGGGCGAGCAGCGCGACGTCGTCACCGCGGGGCGCGATCCGCGCGAGCAGCTGGTCGCAGAAGTCGTCGACGCTCCACCCCTCGAGTCGGCGGACCAGGACGCCGGCGTGGTGGCGGAGCCGGGCCATGCCGAGGTCGATCGGGCGGTCGCGGCTCTCCACCAGACCGTCGGTGTAGAGCAGGAGGATGCTCTCCGGAGGGAGCTCCTCTCGTGCGTCGGGCCAGTCCAGACCGAGGCGCAGGGTGGCGCTCATGCCGATCAGCGGGCCGTGGCCGCCTTCCAGGTAGCGGGTGTCGCCGTCCCGGGTGATCAGCAGGGGCGGCGGGTGGCCCGCGTTGACCCAGTGGAGGCACCAGGGACCGCCTTCACGGCCTTCGACCCGGGCGAAGACGAGGGTGGCCATGGGCGCGTCGCTGGTGTTGGTGACGGCCTCGTCGAGGCGGCGCATGATCACACTGGGCGGCTCCTGGTGGTCCCAGGCCAGGGCGCGCAGCATGTTGCGGACCTCGGCCATGTGGGCGGCGGCCTGCAGGTCGTGCCCGACCACGTCGCCGATGACCAGGGCCATCACGCCGTCGGCGAGCAGGAAGGCGTCGTACCAGTCGCCGCCGACCTCCATGGCGCTCTCGGCGGGCCAGTAGCGGGCGGCCATGCGGACGTGGTCGACCTGCGGGAGGGGGGTCAGCAGCTGGCGCTGCATGGTCTCGGCGACGTTCTGCTGCTCGTGGTAGAGCCGGGCGTTGTCCAGGACCAGTCCGACGCGGCGGCCGATGTCGGCCAGCAGGGCGACCTCCGCCTCGGTGTGGGCCGGGTGGTCCCCGGCGCGGGCCACGGTGAGCATGCCGTAGGACCGTTGCCGGGTGCGGAGCGGGACGACGACGGCCGTGTGTCCGCCGAGCCGTTCGAACAGGATCCGGTGGGTGGCGGTGAGCGGGTCCTCCGGGGCGCGGAGCAGTTGCCCGGCGTTCAGCGCGACGGGCCGGTCGCCGTTGATCAGCCGGGTCAGCGCGGCGCGGGCCGGGTCCGGCAGCGAGGTCACCGGCCCCCGCAGCCGCCCCGCCCGGTGCGGGTGGGTGCTGCTGCGGACGGCGACCCGTTCGAGTACGTCCGACTGCCCCGGGTAGACGTCGACCGCCGCCCACTGGCCCAGTTCCGGCACCAGCAGCCGCAGGAGGCGGCGTAGCGTGGTCGAGATGCGCTCGGTGGGGACCAGCACCGTGGAGATCTCGGCGACCAGGTGCAGCTGGGCGCTGAGGGCCTCCAGGGCGGCGGCCCGTGCCTCGGTCTCCTCGGCGGCGCTGCGGTGCAGGCTGAAGTCGTGGAAGACGAACACCAACCCTTCCTGCCCGCTCTGGCCGACGAGCGGGGTGGCCGCCCAGATGATCGGGACCGTGGTGCCGTCGGACCGCAGGAAGTACTCCTCGCTTCCCGCCTCGGCGGGCGTTCCGTGCAGGGGGTTGCGCAGCCCGCACCGGTCGCGCGGCACGGGGGTGCCGTCGGCGTAGCGGTGCAGGAGGTCGTGGGCGTCGTGTCCGATCATGTCCTGGGCGGACCGCCCCAGCATCCGCTCGGCCCAGGGGTTCACCGAGGTGATCCGGGCGGCCCGGTCGAGGGTGAGCAGTCCCGCACCGAGATCGTGCAGGACGGCGCGGGCGAACTCGGACTCCCAGCGTGATGTCACGACCCTCACAGCCTTCTGATGCCACCCTTCCCGCCAGGTTCCCCCAGGTGGCGGGATGAACCGCCCCCAAGAGCCGGAGGAGGGTTCGGGTAGGCTCCCGGTGCCGATCTTGTGCAGGGGGTTGCGTGCATACCAGGACCACGACCGCGAGTACCGTGCTGACCTGTCTGCTGGCGGGGGCCCTCACGGTGGGGTGTGCCGGCGGCGGCTCCGGGAGCAGGTCCGCCGACGACCTGCTCGAGGACGCCAACGCCACGATGCGGGAGCTGCGGTCCGTGCGGGTCGACTCCACCAGCACGGCGGCCAAGGGCGGCACGGTCACCGTCCGGCTCGTGACCGACCTCGCCGGCCGGTGCACCGCGAGTACCACGTTCTCCCGGGGCGGCAGCCTCGACCAGATCCGGATCGGCGAGACCGACTACGTCCGCCCCGACCGCGCCTATCTGGAGAAGTGGAAGCCCGGGGGCGTCACCGGCGAACAGAAGCTGTGGATCAAGACTCCGGCGGACGCGGCGCAGCCCGGCGACGGGCTCTCCTCCTGCACACGTCCCTTCGAGTCCTTCGGTACGGCGAAGAAGGGGAGGACCACCCGCGTCGGCGACCGGGAGGCGGTCGAGCTGACCGTGACCGACGAGAAGGACAAGGGCGCGACGTACACCTTCTACGTCGCCGCTCAGGGCGAGCCGTACCTGCTCAGGGCGGTCTACGAGGGCTCCGAGTACGACACGACCACGTCCTTCGCCGACTTCGACGAGCCGCTGGACATCCGGCCGCCGAAGCCCGCCGAGGTGGTCGACGCCGACGAGGTGCTGCGGTGAGGTCCGTGCGCGGGGAGGGACTCCGCACCGAGCGGCTCGTGCTGCGCCAGTGGCGGGAGTCCGACCTGGCCCCGTGGGCCGCCATGAACGCCGACCCGGTCGTCCGCGAGCACTTCCCCGGGGTGCTCACCCGGGAGCAGAGCGACGCGTCCGTGGCCGGGTTCCGGGCCGACCTCGACCGGTGGGGCTGGGGATGGTGGGCGGTGGAGGTCGGTGCGACCGGTGAGTTCATCGGGTTCACCGGGCTCGATCCCGTGGAGGACGGCATGCCGTTCACCGGAGTGGAGGCCGGCTGGCGGCTGGCCCGTCCGGCCTGGGGGCACGGCTATGCCACCGAGGCCGCGCGGGCCGTGGTGGACTTCGCCTTCGAGGAGCTCGGGCTCGCGGAGGTCCTCGCGGTGACGACGGCCACCAATCTGCGCTCGCAGGCGGTCATGCGCCGTCTCTGCATGACCCGCGACCCGGCCGACGACTTCGACGACCCCGACGTGCCCGAGGGCCCGCTGCGTCGCAACGTGGTGTACCGGCTCCCGGCACCGGGCCGGCGGCCCGCCGACCGGTAGGTACGGCGGGGCGGGGCCCGGTCGTCTCGTACGGCGGTTGCCGCGTCGTCCGGCGCGGGATCAGGACGGGTGGCCGACGACCGTACCGTGCAGGTCGTCGGCGAGCCGTACCGCGGCCCTCATGCGCTTGCCGACCGGCTCCCGGTGCATCTCGAAGCTCTGGCAGACGGCCATGACGATCTCCAGCCCGTGCCGGCCGATCCGGCCCGGGTCCGCTCTCTCGGCCACCGGCAGCACCGGGTCGCTGTCCCACACCGTCACCTCCACCCGGTCCTCGGCCAGCTGCAGGTCGACCAGGGAGGGGCCGGGGGCGTACTTGCACGCGTTGGTCAGCAGCTCGCTGACCACCAGTTGCAGCACGTCCACCGCGCGGTCGGACACCGCGAGGCCCCCCACCGCGCGCACCTGCGCCAGGAAGCGCCGGGCCAGTTCCCTGCCCCGGGCGATGTCGCCGGGCCTGCCCTCGTACTCCGCCGACACTCTGACCAGCGCTTCCTTCAGCCGGTCCCCGTTCCGGGCAGCCCCGTCCATCCGATCCGCCCTCTTCCTGAGCCGTGACCGTTACGCCAGGCCGTCTACCCCGGAACCGGAGAAACACCGGATCCTGTGACCACGACGTCGAGCCGGGTGGCAGAGGGGCTGCCCGGCACCGGACTTGGGGGTGCCCACGTGGTGCACGACGGCAAGGAATCCGCGCGGAAGGCCGACCGGGGCCGGGCCCGGCCGGCGTGCCCGGTGGGTCGCGCGGCGGACGGGACGTGGCAGGTGCACGATTACGCCGTGGCACGTGAGCTGCTCCGCGGCCCGGGCACCGTGCAGGCCGGGCTCGGCATCGAGACGGTGGAGAAGCTCCCGCCGCGGGTCCGCCGGCCGGTGCTCTACCGGGACGGCCCCGAGCACCGCGAGCATCGCCGGCAGACCGCGCGCTTCTTCACTCCACGCCGGGTGGACGAGCACTACCGCGACCTGATGGTCCGTATCGCGGAGGAACAGCTGGCGACGCTGCGCGCGGCGGGCGAGGCACAGCTCTCCGACCTCGCCTTCAATCTGGCCATCGGTGTGGTGAGCGAGGTGATCGGCCTGCGTTACAGCAGGCCCGGCCTGCGCCGCAGGCTGGAGCGCTTCTTCCCGGAGGAGTTCGGCGAACCCGGACTGACCAGTGTGCGAGGCCTCTACTGGTTCGTGCGGCAGAACACCAACTGGCTCCGCATCCACCTGGCCGACGTCCGCCCCGCCGTCCGCGCGCACCGTCGCCGGGAGCACGACGACCTGATCTCCCATCTCCTCGCGGAGGGCTGCTCGGACGCGGAGATCCTCGGTGAGTGCCTGACGTTCGCCGCGGCCGGCATGGTGACCACGCGCGAGTTCGTCTCCCTGGCCGCCTGGCACCTGTTCTCGGACGCCGAGCTGCTCGCTCACTACCGCTCGGCGGACGAGGCGGGACGCCTCGCCACCCTCCAGGAGCTGCTGCGTCTGGAGCCCGTGATCGGCCGGCTGCGCCGACGGGCGACCCGGCCCGTCGAACTGGCCGGTCCCGACGGGCCGGTGACCGTGTGCCCCGGCGAGTACGTCGAGCTCCTCCTGGACGATGCCAACGCCGACCCCAAGGCCGTGGGCGACGATCCGCTGCTGGTCCGGCCCGCCCGGGCCGCGGAGCTCGGTGCGGGGCTGTCCTTCGGGGACGGGCCGCACCGGTGCCCGGGGGCGCACATCGCCCTCCTGGAGACCGACGTGTTCCTCAGCCGCCTGTTCGCCCTCGACGGCATCCGGATGAACGCGGAACCGCGCGTCGCGTTCCAGGAGGCGATCGGCGGCTACGAGATCCGTGGGCTGACCGTGTCACTCCCCCGGGCCGGCCGTCACTGACGGCCGGCCCGGAGTCCGTGCGGGGGCGGCGGGTGCCGGTACGGCGTCAGCCGCCCAGGGCGCCGAGGACGACGAGCTTGGCCTCGTCCTGCACCTGTCGGAGGTGGTCCGGCCCGCGGAACGACTCGCCGTAGATCTTGTAGACGTCCTCGGTGCCGGAGGGCCGGGCGGCGAACCAGGCGTTCTCGGTGGTCACCTTGATGCCGCCGATGGGGGCGCCGTTGCCCGGGGCCTCGGTGAGCACGGCGGTGACCGGCTCCCCGGCGAGGGTGTCGGCGGTGACCTGGGCCGGGGACAGCTTGGCCAGGCGGGCCTTCTCCTCGCGGGTGGCGGGGGCGTCGATGCGGGCGTAGGCGGGCTCGCCGAACCGGGCGGTGAGGGCGGCGTAGTGCTCGGAGGGGGTCTTGCCGGTGACGGCGGTGATCTCGGAGGCGAGCAGGGCGAGGATGATGCCGTCCTTGTCGGTGGTCCACACGGAGCCGTCCCGGCGCAGGAACGACGCCCCGGCGGACTCCTCGCCGCCGAAGCCGAGGGAGCCGTCGACCAGTCCGTCCACGAACCACTTGAAGCCCACGGGTACTTCGACCAGCCGGCGGCCGAGGTCGGCGGCGACCCGGTCGATCATGCCGGAGGACACCAGCGTCTTGCCGACACCGGCGTCGGCGGGCCAGTCGGTGCGGTGGGCGTAGAGGTAGGCGATGGCGGTGGCGAGGTAGTGGTTGGGGTTCATCAGACCGGCGTCCGGGGTGACGATGCCGTGCCGGTCGGCGTCGGCGTCGTTGCCGGTGGCGATGTCGAAGCGGTCGCGCCCCTCGATGAGGGAGGCCATCGCGTGCGGCGACGAGCAGTCCATGCGGATCTTGCCGTCCCAGTCCAGGGTCATGAACCGCCAGGTGGGATCGGTGAGCGGATTGACCACGGTCAGGTCGAGCCGGTGCTGCTCGGCGATGCGGCCCCAGTACGCGACGGAGGCACCGCCGAGCGGGTCGGCGCCGATCCGCACGCCGGCCGACCGGATCGCGTCGAGGTCCAGGACGCCGGGCAGGTCGCGGACGTAGGCGTCGAGGAAGTCGTGGCGGCCGGTGCCGGGCGCGGCGAGCGCCTGGGCGTAGGGGACGCGGCGTACGTCCTTCAGGCCGGCCGCGATGATCTCGTTGGCCCGGTCCTGGATCCAGGAGGTGGCGTCCGAGCCCGCGGGGCCGCCGCCCGGCGGGTTGTACTTGAAGCCGCCGTCGGCGGGCGGGTTGTGCGAGGGGGTGACGACCACGCCGTCGGCGAGGCCCGAGGTGCGGCCCCGGTTGTGGGTGAGGATGGCGTGGGAGACCGCCGGGGTGGGGGTGTAGCCGTCCGCGGTGTCCACGAGGACGGTCACGTCGTTGGCCGCGAACACCTCCAGCGCGGTGATCCGCGCCGGCTCGGACAGGGCGTGTGTGTCGGCGCCCAGGAAGAGCGGGCCGTCGGTGCCCTGTGCGGAGCGGTACTCGCAGATGGCCTGGCTGGTGGCGGCGATGTGGTCCTCGTTGAACGCCGCCACCAGGGACGAACCCCGGTGCCCGGACGTGCCGAAGGCCACGCGCTGGGCGGGCTCGGCCGGGTCCGGGTGCAGGGCGTAGTACGCCGTCACCAGCCGGGCGACGTCGATCAGGTCCTCGGGGCCGGCCGGCTTCCCCGCTCGGTCGTGCTGCATGCGCCCACTCCTCCGCATCGGTCGTGCATGTGCTCGCGCGGTCCATCTTCCCCCCTCCGGGGAGCGGTACCGGACGTTCCGGCCGGGGCCGGGGTGGTGAGCGCCGTGACCGGGGCGGAGGCAGCGTCAGATCCTGCCGCCCGTGAGCCTCGTGAGGGGACCGTGAGTGTGGCGTCCCGCCCGGCGGCCCACCGCGTACGACGCGGCGCTCAGTGCGGTGAGGCCGGCTCCCACACCCGCGGCGACGAGCCTGCGGTGGGCGACGACCGTCCACGCCGTCTTGGCCGTGGCCGCGACCTGCTCCGAGGCGGTGACGACCGCCTGGCGGCCGGCTTCGGCGCCCTTGGCCGCCGTCTGCACGGCACCGTTCGCGGCCCGGGCCGAACGCCGTGCCCCGGCCCTGGCCGCTGACGCCGTGTCACTGGCCTTGGACTCGACGGTTCGTGTGGTGACGGGCTTCTGGTTCATGTCCTTGTTCGAATCGCTCATGGACACCGCCTTGCCCCTCACTCCGACGGCAAACACGTACGGCGAACCGGGCGGTCCGCGCTCGGCGCGCGGGGCTCCGGCTCAGTCGGTCATGCCGTGGTCGGCGGGAGCTGGGCCGGGCTCACCTGTTCGCCCAGTACCCGGGCCATGAACTGCACCAGCCAGCGCTGTGCCGGGCTGCGCGAGGACTCGTGCCGTGCGTAGAGGGCGATTTCGATCGGCTCGGTCTCGAACGGCAGCCGCACCAGGCGCACTCGGTGGGAGGCGGTGAAGACCTCGCCGACGTACTCGGGGACGATGGCGACCAGGTCGGTCTGCTCCAGCAGGTAGGGCAGCATCGAGAACCGGGTGGCGTCCACCGCCACCCGCTCCAGGAGCCCGTGCACGGCCAGCACGGCTCTCGGCGCGACGTGCCCGCTGGGGCCGAAGACCGTCGCGTGGTGCTCGGCCCCGAGGTCGGCCAGCGTGACCTCGTCGCCCCGGATGCGCGGATGGTCGGCGGCGACCATCAGGACGTAGCGCTCCCGGAAGAGCGGGATGCGCACGGTCAGGTGCGAGGTGATCACCGGGGTGGCCACGAAGGCGTCGAGGTCACCGCGGCGCAGCTGGCTCTCGGCGTCCTCCACGTCGAAGGGGCGGACGGTGAACGACACCCCCGGCGCCTGCTCGCGCGCCGCGGCGAGCAGCCTCGGCAGGAGGGTGGCCTCGCCGAGGTCGGAGAGGGCGATCGTGAAGCGGCCCGACATGGTCCCGGCGTCGAAGGCGTCGCCCTGCCGGACCGTCCCGTCGATCTCCGCCAGGGCGCGCTGCAGCGGCTCGTACAGCCGCCGGGCGCCGGCCGTGGGCGTCAGGCCGCGTCCGTTGCGGCGGAACAGCTCGTCGTCGAAGTGCCGGCGGAGCTTGCCCAGGCTGTAGCTGACGGTGGGCTGCGTGACGTGGAGCGTCTCGGCGGTGGCCGTGACGCTGCCGGTCTCGTACAGGAGGACGAAGACACGGGCCAGGTTGAGATCGAAGGTGCCCATATCGATGCACTCTATATCGTGATGGCGAAACATTTATTGGTGCCCATGTCGCGGGATGCCTAGCGTGTCGGACGTCACTTCGAAAGGAACGTCCGTGCCATCCGTGCGTCGTGTCTCCCACGATTTCCTGGAGCGCCAGGGGCTCACCACCGTCTTCGGCAACCCGGGCTCCAACGAGCTGCCCTTCCTCGCCGAGCTGCCCGACGGCTTCCGCTACGTCCTCGGTCTGCACGAGGGCGCCGTCGTCGGCATGGCCGACGGCTACGCCCAGGCGACCGGCCGCCCGGTGCTGGTCAACCTGCACGCGGCCTCCGGTTCGGGCAACGCGATGGGCGCGCTGACGAACGCCGTGGCCTCCCGCACCCCGCTCGTGGTGGTGGCCGGCCAGCAGGTGCGCCCCGCCATCGGCCCGGAGGCCAACCTGGCCAGCGTCGACGCCCCGGCGCTGATGAAGCCCCTGGTCGGCTGGGCGGCGGAGCCGGCGTGCGCCGAGGACGTGCCGCGCGCCCTCGCCCAGGCCGTGTTCGAGGCGCGGTTGCAGCGGCGGCCGACGTACCTGTCCGTCCCCTACGACGACTGGTCCGCCGAGGTCGACGACAACGCCCTGGCCGTGCTCGACCGGCAGGTCCGGCGGGCCTCGGTGCCCGACGGCGAGCAGAGCCGCTGGCTCACCGAGCAGGTCGCCGCCGCCCGGCGGCCCGCCCTGGTGCTCGGCGGGGACATCGACTCGGCCGGTCTGTTCGACGACGCGGTCCGCCTGGCCGAACGGCTGGGTGGTCCGGTGTGGGCGGCGCCCTCGCAGTTCCGGCTGCCCTTCCCCAACCGGCACCCGCTGTTCCGGGGCGTGCTGCCCGCCGGGATCGCACCGATCTCGGAGGCCTTCGAGGGCCACGACCTGGTGCTCGTACTGGGCGCGCCGGTCTTCCGCTACCACGAGTACCTCCCCGGCCGGTATCTGCCCGAGGGCACCCGGCTGATCCAGGTGACGGAGGACGCCTCGGCCGCCGCGCGGGCGCCGATGGGCGAGGCGCTGGTCGCCCACCCGGGCGCGGTCGTCGACCTGCTGCTGAGGTCGCTCGACGCCCCCGGCTCGCCGGCCGGCGCGTACCGGGCGGTGCCGGAGCCGCTCACCGCCGAGGGGCCGGCCCTGCACCCGGAGCAGGTGTTCGCCGCGCTGCGCGACGAGCTGCCCGACGACACCGCGTACGTGGTCGAGTCGACCTCGACGAACTCCTCGTGGTGGCGCCAGATGGACCTGCGGCGCCCGGGCTCGTACTACTTCCCGGCGGCCGGCGGACTCGGCTTCGGCCTGCCCGGCGCGGTCGGGGTGGCGATGGCGCAGCCCGACCGCCCGGTCGTCGGGGTGATCGGCGACGGCTCGGCCAACTACGGCATCACCGCCCTGTGGACGGCCGCGCAGCACCGGGTCCCGCTGACCGTCGTGCTGCTGCGCAACGGCACGTACGGGGCGCTGCGCTGGTTCGGCGGCCTGCTCGGCGTGCCGGACGCGCCCGGGCTCGACATCCCGGGCCTGGACTTCACCCGCATCGCGGAGGGCTACGGCGTACGCGCCCGGCACGTGGGCGGCGTCGAGGAGCTGCGCGCCGCGCTCGCCGAGCGCGTGGACCACCCGCGTCTCATCCAGGTGGACACGGCGCTCACCACGCCCTCCTGATCCGACCGAACCGGCCGAGCGCCCGGAGCCGCTGACGCGCTCGGCACCCGAAGATCCCGAAGAAGGGGAAGCAGATGACACTCCTGGACAGCGACGTCTGGGGCGGGAAGTTCTTCAGCGACGGCTGGCGGGACTCCGGCTCGGAGCACCCGGTCGTCGAGCCGGCGACCGGTGACCGGCTCGGCGCGGTCGGCCTGGCCACCGCCGAGGACGCGGGCCGCGCCGCCACCCGGGCCGCCGAGGCGCAGAAGGCGTGGGCGGCGACCCCGCCGCAGCAGCGGGCCGCCGTGCTGCGCCGCGCGGGCGAGCTCTTCACCGAGCACGCCGCCGAGGTCGAGGACTGGCTGGTGCGCGAGGCCGGCTCGGTGCGGTCCAAGGCGGGCTTCGAGGTGGGGCTCGCGATCGGCGAGTGCTTCGAGTGCGCGGGGCTGCCGACGCACCCGCAGGGCGAGGTGCTCACCTCCGAGGAGGCCCGCTGGTCGCTCGCGCGCCGCCGCCCGGCCGGGGTGGTGAGCGTGATCGCGCCGTTCAACTTCCCGCTCATCCTCGGCCTGCGCTCCGTGGCCCCGGCGCTGGCCCTCGGCAACTCCGTGCTGCTCAAGCCCGACCCGCGCACCGCGGTCAGCGGCGGTGTAGTCATCGCCCGGATCCTCGAGGAGGCGGGGCTGCCCGCCGGCGTCCTGCACCTGCTGCCGGGCGACGGCGCGGTCGGCCGGGCGGTCGTGGAGGCTCCGGAGGTCCGGGTGATCTCCTTCACCGGCTCCACCCCGGTCGGGCGGATCATCGGTGAGCAGGCCGGGCGGCTGCTGAAGCGGGCCCACCTGGAGCTCGGCGGGAACAACGCGCTGGTCGTGCTGCCGGGCGCGGACGTGTCCAAGGCGGCCTCGGCGGGCGCGTTCGGCTCGTACCTGCACCAGGGTCAGATCTGCATGACGACCGGCCGGCACATCGTGCACGAGTCGCTGCTGGAGGAGTACACGGCCGCGCTCGCCGCGAAGGCCGAGGCCCTGCCGGTCGGTGACCCGGCCCGCGAGGACGTGGCGCTCGGCCCGATCATCGACCGCCGCCAGCTGGAGCGGGTGCACGGCATCGTCACGGACAGTGTGGCGGCGGGCGCGAAGGTCGCGGCGGGCGGCGAGATCGCCGGCGCCGGCTACCGCGCCACCGTGCTGAGCGGTCTGACGACCGACATGCCGGCGTGGCGCGAGGAGATCTTCGGCCCGGTCGCCCCCGTGATCGGCTTCTCCACCCTCGAGGAGGCCGCACGGATCGTCAACGACTGCGAGTACGGGCTGTCCGTCGGCATCCTCGGGGACGTCGGGACGGCGATGAAGCTCGCCGACCGGATCGACTCCGGCAAGGTCCACATCAACGAGCAGACCGTGAACGACGAACCCAACGCCCCCTTCGGCGGGGTCAAGGCCTCCGGCACCGGGTCCCGTTTCGGCGGTGCCGCGGCCAACGTCGAGGCGTTCACGGAGACCCAGTGGGTCACGGTCCGCCCGGACATCGCCGACTACCCGTTCTGATCCTTCCGGCCACCCCGCCGCCCGCCACCCGGCCGCCCCGGCCGTTCCGGCTCCGCTCACTCACACCCGTCCCCGGGGGGAGAGTCCCATGACTTCCGCCACCACGTCCGACGCGCCCGCGCAGACCGGCAGCGCCGGCACCGGCAGATGGACGGTGATCCTGTGCTGGATCACCGTCCTGCTCGAGGGCTACGACCTCGTCGTCCTCGGCGCCATCATCCCCACCCTGCTCAAGACCCACCACCTCGGCATGACCGCCGGCGACGCGACCACCATCGCGACGCTCTCCCTCGTGGGCGTCGCCATCGGCGCGGTCTGCGTCGGTCCGCTGGCCGACCGACTGGGGCGCCGCCGCCTGCTCATCGGGTCGGTGGTGGTGTTCTCGCTGTTCACCATCGTGGTGCCGCTGGCCGACTCCGTGGCGATGTTCGCCGCGCTGCGCCTGCTCGCCGGTCTGGGCCTGGGCGCGTGCATGCCGGTCTCGCTCACGATGATGGCCGAGCACATGCCGGCCAGCCGCCGGGCGCGGGCCAGCACACTGACGATGACCGGCTACCACACCGGTGCGGTGATCACCTCGCTGCTGGCCCTGCAGGTGACCGACAACTGGGAGATCCTCTTCTACCTGCTCGGCGTCGTCGGCCTCGTCGTCGCCGCCATCCAGTGGTTCAAGCTGCCGGAGTCGGAGGCCTTCGTGCGGGCCAAGCAGGACGGGGCACAGCGGGTCCCGTTCACCGAGCTGCTCAAGCCGGCGTACCTGCGCGCGGGCATCGGCATCTGGGTGGCGTCGTTCATGGGCCTGCTGCTGGTCTACGGCCTCAACACGTGGCTGCCGAAGCTGATGAACGACGCCGGCTACCCCGTGCCGACGGCCGTGACCCAGCTCCTGGTGCTCAACATCGGCGGCGTCGTCGGCCTGGTCCTCGGCGGGTTCGTGGCCGACCGGCGGGGCATCAAGGGCACCACCATGGTCTGGTTCGCGGTGTCGGTGGGCATGCTGGCGTGCCTGAGCATCAAGATGGAGAGCGACCTGCTGCTCAACGTCGTCGTCTTCTTCACCGGCGTGTTCGTCTTCTCGGCCATGGTGCTCGTCTACGCCTACGTGACGCACTTCTACCCGGCGTCCGTGCGGAGCACCGCGCTCGGTTCGGCGTCCGGCATCGGCCGGATCGGGTCGATCGTCGGCCCTTCGATCACCGGCGCCCTGGTCTCCTCGGGGATCGGTCACCCGTGGGGCTTCTACTTCTTCGCCGCGGTGGCGGTCCTCGGTTTCCTGGCCGTGCTCTCGCTGCCGCGCGCTGCGGCGGGCGGTCCGGCGGAGGCCGTGGAGCCGGCCGTCTGAGGTCTGCGGGCACGCGTGAAGGGAGCAGCCGGGTGACTCACCCGGCTGCTCCCGTCGTGCTGCTTGGGTTCTTCTCGCCGTGTTCCGGGGCGCGGCGCGCTCAGTCGCGGTCCACGTGCTCGCGCAGGATCTTGCCGTTCGTCGCGTCGACGTCCAGCGTCGTCTTGTCCCAGGTGTCGGTCGACACCACGTCGACGGACCACAGGATCTGCTGGTCGTCGTTCTCGTCCAGCTCGATGCCGGTGACGGTGCCCTTGGTCTTGTCGGTGGCCACCTTCACGGCCTGCTCCGGCGTCTGGGTCGCCTTCTTCAGCATGTCGGCGGCCTCCTGCTTGTCGTCCGCGTCCTGGTCCTCTGCCTGGGTGCGGAAGACCTTGCCGGAGACCGCGTCGACGTCGATCCGGTGCATCGTGCCGTCGGGGGCGGCGACCTTGGCCTCCCACTCCGGGGCGCCCTGGCTGGGTGCCGGGTTCGGCATGCTGGGGCTGGGCGAGCCGGTCGACGAGGTCGCCTCGGCGGACGTGGGCTTCAGTTCGAGTTCGACGAGTTTGCCCTCGGGGACCTCCTTGACGGCGGTGTCGGCCGCCTTGTCCCAGGTGACCTTCGCCTTCGGAACCAGGGCCTCGCGCTCGGCCTGGTCGTCGGTCAGGGTCTCCGAAGGAGACGGGGAGGTGGTGGTGGTGTTGGTCGGGGATGCCGTGTCGGCAGGGGGAGTGGTCTGAGCCGCCTCGGCGACACTGGAACGGGTCGTGTCGGCGTTCGTGCAGCCGGTCATCAGGAGGGCGGAGCCGCCCAGGGCACAGATGACGGCCATCGAACGAAGAGGCGGAAGACGTCGCACAGAGCTCATACACCTCTCGGTAACCGTACGAGCCGACGCCATACCGGGTGCGGGGGGAGAACCACCCCAATGGCCGACCCGCTCAGCGGACCGGTGCGAACGCCGCCCGGTCGGCCGCCGTGACGGTCCCGGGGGGACACGGGCCGACGGGGTGGGGCCCGGTGCGTTCCAGCCACTCCCGGTACGCGGTGGACTGGCGGGCCACCTCCCAGTACGCCTCCTCCAGCGCCGGGTAGACGGCGTCCAGCTCCGCCCGGGTGCGCGCGGCCAGCAGCAGGCGTACGCCGAGCGGGTCGCCGTACAGGCGTCGCACCGCCATGTCGGGGCGCGACTGGGAGCTGGGCTGGCAGACGGTCACGACCTCGCCGGTGGCGACGAGGGACGCGGCGGTGTGGTAGTCGCCGTGCAGGACACGGGGGTTGAGGCCGACCGCGCGCAGCATGCGGTGCACGCCGTCCCACTCGCCGTCGACGGTGGGGTCGACCATCCAGCGGTCGTCGGCCAGGTCGGCGAGGCGGACGGCGGAGCGGGCGGCCGCCGGATGGTCGGCGGGCAGCATGACGAACTGGGGCTCGCGCTCGACGAGGACCCGCAGCCTCAGTCCCTCGGGAACGCGCAGCGGACAGCCCTCGACCTCGTGCACGAAGGCCACGTCGAGCTGCCCGTCGGTGACCCGGCGCAGCAGTGCGTTGGCGGAGACGTCCATCTGGAGCGTCGGTTCGAGCCCCGGCTGTCTGAGCCGGCGCAGCCAGCCGGCCAGGGCGCGGCTGGCCGTGGAGCCGACGCGCAGTCTGCTGTCGCCGCCGGCCGCGGCGGCGCGGGCCTCGCGGACCAGGGTGTGCATGTCGGCCAGCAGCGGACGGGCCCGGCCGAGGACCGTCCGGCCGAGCGGGGTGGGGCGGCAGCCGGTGCGTTCCCGGGTGAACAGGGGGCCGCCCAGGGCCTGTTCGATGCGGCTCAACTGGGTGCTCAACGTGGGCTGGGTGACGCCGAGTTGACGTGCCGCCCGGTGCAGGCTGCCGGCGTCGGCGATGGCGCACAGTGCGCGGAGGTGCCTCACCTCGAGCTCCATGCAGGGAGCGTAGAGCGGAACAGTTGGTTGCGCCAGGTGAACAAAACGCGGCGGATCAGGGCGAGTTCTGCACTCCGGTCGAAGCTGATCTCCCGGGCCGCCCGGGTCCGCCCGGGGGCCTCCCGATGCCGGCCGGTCCGAGGTGATAGCCCCGTCCTATCGCCTGCTGCCATCATCACAGCGGGCTCATGGGCGCTCCACACTCACCGGTGACGACTTCTCTCCCCACTCCCCCACACAAGGAGTCATCGATGCGTGTCAGTCTGCCCCTGCTGTCCACGGCGGTCGGTCTCGGCCTGACGGCGGCCGTGCTCGGCACCGGTCCCGCCGCGACGGTCACCGCGCCCCAGGCCCCGGACCGGGCCGCCACCGTCGGCTACGAGGCGTCGGCCGGTTCCGGCGAAGACGCCCGGAACAACCGGGCGTTCTTCGAGGCGGTCATCAGGTCCGTCGCCGAGAAGCGCGCCGCCAACCCGACCTCGACGGCTGCGGTCACCGTCTACTACAGCGCCACCAACGCACCCAGCTTCCGCTCGCAGATATCCCGCTCCACCTCGATCTGGAACAGCTCCGTGACCAACGTGCGCCTCCAGGAGAGAAGTTCCGGTGCGGACTTCGCGTACTACGAGGGCAACGACTCGCGCGGCTCGTACGCCTCCACGGACGGGCACGGCAACGGCTACATCTTCCTCGACTACCGGCAGAACCAGCAGTACGACTCGACCCGCGTGACCGCCCACGAGACCGGGCACGTGCTCGGACTGCCCGACCACTACTCCGGCCCGTGCAGCGAGCTGATGTCGGGCGGCGGCCCCGGCCCGTCCTGCACCAACGCCTACCCGAACGCCAACGAGCGCAGCCGGGTGAACCAGTTGTGGGCCTACGGCTTCCAGGCCGCCCTCGACAAGGCGCTGCAGAAGACCTCCCAGCGCTGAGCGCCTGAGACGGACGTGCGCGGGAAGGGCCCGGTCGGGCCGTTCCCGCGCACGTCCGCGTGCCCGAAGACCCGGCTCACGGCCCGGGGCGGGTGTTCCGGACCGCCTGCGAGTGTTCCGGCAGGGCGGCGAGCACGGCGCGGTGGACGGCCCTGGCCAGCCGGGCGCCCCACTCGGAACGGGGGCCGGCGAAGGAGTGCACCTCCGCTCCGGGCCGCGGGGCGCGGGCGGCGACGCACACGGCGTCGGTGGGCGTGCCGGAGCAGTCGAGGCCCGAGTCCAGCAGGGCCTGCACCTTGGCCTCGGTCGCCGTCATCACCGCGTTGACCAGGGCGGCGTCGCTCAGTGCCACCGGCAGTGCGACGACGATGTTGATCGTCCCCGGTACGGCGGTCCCCGGGGTGCCTTCCTGCGACGAGGCCGCCCACCCTCGTACCGAGACGCCGGCGGTCACCACGGCTTCCGCGCCGCCGTCCCGTGCACGGCCGGCGGCGGACACGTCGGCGGCCGTCATCAGGCCCACGCCGGACCCCCGGGCGCCGGCGGCGAGGGCGAGGTCGGTCAGGTGCCGAGCGGGGTCGGTGCGCCGGTAGCCGTGGCCCACCTGGGCGTTGAGCACCCATGCGCGCTCGGCGATCCCGCCGCCCAGCACGGCGCTGCTGGCCATCCGCCAGCCCGGGCCGGGGCGCCACAACAGCGCGTGCAGCCGTTCCCCGTCCTCCGTCCGCGTCAGGCGCTCGGGGTTCAGCAGGCCCGGCCCGGTACGGGGCGGTGGCAGGAGGGCGGGCACCGGTCGGGCTCCTCGCGGGGTTCGGGGGACGGACCGGATGATCGTACTCAGCTCGGTGCTCGCCGCATCCGGCCCGCGCGGCCTCGGCTCCCCGACTCCCCTGCTCCCCTGCTCCTCGGACGGCAGCAGCGCATTGCGGACCCGGCCCCGGGCCCTTTCACTGAACTCAACTTCGCCACCAGGCGTCGGATCGGAGGCCGCAATGCTGTCCCACACCCTGGAGCATGGGGTCCTGGTCATCACCGTGGACGAGGACCCGGGAATCGCCGGGCGAGCCACGCTGACCACGCACATCACCAACCTGGTCGACGCCCACCAGCCGACCCCCGTCGTCATCGTTCTCGCCGATCAGGCCGCCGGGCACGCCGCGGTCAGTGCCGTACTCAGAGCCCACCAGTGGTGCGGCCGGCTCGGGGTCCTGATGTCCGTCGTGACCCACAGCGCGCCGGTCCGGCGGCTGCTGGAGAACAACGCCGACTCCTCGGGACCGCGCCTGGTCGTACACGCCCGCGTCGACACCGCCATCGCCACCGCGTTCACCGCGGCGGTCTAACGGGCGTGACGGGCGTACGGGAACCCGGCGGTCACGCGCCGTGCCGGCGCAGCGCGTGACCGCCGCCCGTCACTGCCGGCCGAGCCAGAGGTCGGGGCCGAAGACCTCGTAGTGGATGGCGTCCGCGGGCACGCCGCGGCGCAGCAGTTCGCCGCGGACGGCGCGCATGAACGGGACCGGGCCGCACAGGTAGACCGTGAGCCCCTCGGGCAGTTCGAGGCCGTCGAGGTCGACGCGGCCGGCCGATGCCTCGGGTGCGGCGTCACCGGGCTCCTCGTACCAGAGGTGGAGCCGGGCGTCCGGGAGCGCGCGTATCAGGTCGAGCTGCTCCTGCCGGTGCGCGTGGTCGGCGGGGGCGCGGTCGGCGTGGACGACGGTCACGGGGCGGTCGGCCCCGGTGGCGGCCAGGTGGTCCAGCATGGCCAGCATGGGGGTGACGCCGATTCCGGCGGAGGCCAGCAGCAGCGGGCCGTCGTCCTCGGCCAGGGCCAGGTCGCCGAAGGGGGCGGACACGGTGAGCACGTCACCCACGCGCGTGTTGGCGTGGAGCCAGGAAGAGACCTCGCCGTCCGGCTGCCCGTCGCCCTGGACGCGCTTGACGGTGATGCGCAGGTCGGACCGGCCGGGCGCGGCGGACAGGCTGTACTGGCGGATCTGCCGGGAGCCGTCCGGCAGTTGGGACTGGACGCTGACGTACTGGCCCGGACGGAACGGCTGCGCGGGGCGGTCGTCGGCCGGCCGCAGGACGAAGGAGACCGCGTCGGGGCTCTCCTCGCGCCGCTCGACCACCTCCATGGGGCGCCAGACCTCGCCCTCGGTGACCTGCGCCTCCTGGTAGAGGCGGGCCTCGACGGCCACGAGGGCGTTGGCCATCAGCCAGTAGACCTCGTCCCAGGCCGCGGCGACCTCGGGGGTGACGGCGTCGCCGAGCACCTCCGCGATCGCGGCGAACAGATGGCGGTGGACGATCTTGTACTGGTCGGACGTGATGCCGAGGGAGGCGTGCTTGTGCGCGATCCTGGACAGCATCGCGTCCGGCCGGGCGTCGGGGCGCTCCAGCAGCATGCCGGCGAACGCGGCGATGGAGCCCGCCAGGGCCCGCTGCTGCTCTCCGTTGGCCTGGTTCCCGCGGTTGAACAGGTCCCGCAGCAGTTCGGGGTGGGCGTCGAACAGCTTCCGGTAGAACAGCTCGGTGATGTCACCGATGGCCGCTCCTACCGCCGGAAGGGTGGCCCGGACCACGGGGACGGACTGTTCGGAGAGCACGGCGACTCCTTAATTGGTAGATGAGATTCGTGTTTTACGTCACAGGCCGGCGCCCGGCGGCCACCCGTCCGTCAGGCGGAGGGGCGGTCCGTCAGACCGATCAGGACCGGGCCGGTCGGCGAGGCGACGAGGTCGGCCACGGTCAGCGGGTCGAGCGCCGCGTAGAACGCCTCCTGGGCGTCACGCAGCGCGCCGCGCAGCCGGCAGGCCCCGCGCAGCGGGCACGGCGAGTCGCCCTCGCAGGCCACCACCTCGCCGTCGCCCTCCAGTTCGCGCACCAGCCAGCCGACCGAGGCGCGCCGGCCCAGATCGGTGAGCGTCAGACCGCCGCCGCGACCGCGCCGCGCCTCCACCACGCCGAGGTGCTGCAGCCGTGTGATGGCCTTCGCCGCGTGTGTGTACGGCACCCCCACGACCTCGGCCACTTCGCGGGTGACCGGCAGGTCGTCACCGTCCCCCAGGACCGCCAGGCGCATGACGGAACGCAGCGCCAGGTCGGTGAACTTCGTCAGCCTCACGTCCAGGACGCTATCAAATACGCATGCTAGATTCGCCTTTACTTCGGCGGTGGGCCTGTGCGATGCGTCACGACGGCCAGGGCCGGGGTCGGCCGCCCACCAGGGCGGTGCGTCGGCGCAGTCGAGCACTTCGGACGGTGACAGGCGGATGGCAGCGGAAGACAGCGGTTCCTTCCTCCCGGCGGCGGGTCCGTCGGCGGAGCCTCCTCTCCCCCGGGTCCTGTGCGACACCGCGGCGCTCCTGCCGCCCGGCGGCGACGCGGCGGCCGGCGCCCTGTGGAAGCTCGCGGAGCCGGGGCGGCAGCTCGACGCCAACGTCGTCCGCATCCCCGCGGCGGGACGGGTCGGCACCCACACCGAACCGGACCTCGACGTCCTGCTGCTCGTCCTCGACGGCGCGGCCACCCTCCTGTGCACCGACGGCGAGCGTCCCCTGGGCACGGGCGTCCTGACCTGGCTGCCCCACGGCTCGACGCGCGGCGTCCTGGCCGGCCCGGACGGGGTGACGTACCTGACGGTGCACCGGCGCCGCCCCGGCATGCGGATCCAGCCGCCCGAAGCCGCCGACCGGCTCCGGCCGGACGGCGGCTGACACCGGGGTCAGCGGGCCGGTGCGGGCCGGCGCAGGCGTCCGTCGTGCACCTCGGCGACCCGGTCGGCCGCGGCCAGATGGGCGTGGTCGTGGGTGACCAGCACGGTGGCGGTAGCCCGCTCCCGGGTGAGGCGGGTGAGGAGGCCGACGACCGCGGCGCCCCGCTCGTGGTCGAGGGCGCTGGTGGGTTCGTCGACGAGCAGCACACCGGGGTCGTTCATCAGGGCCCGGGCGATGTTGACGCGCTGGCGCTGACCGCCGGAGAGCTGGTGGGGGCGGCGGCCGGCCCGGTCCGCCATCCCGACGGCGTCGAGGAGCTCCAGCGCCCGGCCCCGGGCGGCGCGCGGCCTGCGTCCGTCGATGTGGGCCATCACCTGGAGCTGCTCGGCCGCGGTCAGTGACGGCAGGAGGTTGGCCTGCTGGAAGACGATGCCGATCCGGTGCCGGCGCAGGTCGGCCAGGTCCCCCCGGCTCATCCCGGTGGTGTCGGTGCCGTCGACGGTGACGGTGCCGGCGTCGGGGGTGATGAGGGTGGCGGCGACGGCGAGCAGGCTGGACTTGCCCGAGCCGGAGGGCCCGATGACGGCGGTGAGCGTGCCGCGCGGGGCATCCAGGGTGACCCGGTCGAGGGCGGTCAGACGGCCGTCGCCGTCGGGGTAGGTCAGGGTGATGTCGGTCAGACGCAGGCTCATCGGGCGCTCCCCAGGGCGGTCAACGGGTCGACGGAGGTGATACGGCGGACGGCGAGGCCCGCGCCGAGCCCACCGAGCAGGACCATCACGGCGGCCGGGGCCAGGACGGTGGCGGGAGTGAGAACGAAGGGGACGGCCGAGCCGGACACCGCGGCACCGATCGCGGCGGCGGCGGCCGTACCGACGAGGGTGCCGCCGGCCAGCAGGACGACGGCCTGGCCGAGCGCGTCGCGCAGCAGCCCGGCGGTGGTGGCGCCCAGGGCCTTCAGCACGGCGATGTCGCCGCTGCGCTGGATCGTCCACACGGTGAAGAAGGCGCCGACGACCAGGGCGGAGATGGCGAACAGGAAGCCGCGCATCAGTTGCAGCGAGCCGTTCTCGGAGGTGTAGGAGCCGATCGCGGAGAGCGATGCGTCCCGCGTCACGGTCTCGGTGCCCGCCGCCCGGTCCGTCGCCGCGAGGTCGGCGCCGGAGGAGGTGTCCAGGGCGATCACCGTCGCGGCGGGCCCGTCGGTGCCCGCGGTGGGTGGGGCGAGGGCCTGCCAGGTGCGCAGGCTCGTCCACACCACGGGGGTGTGGCTGAAGGAGAGGTCACGGTCGGTGACGGCGACGGTCAGCGGCCGGCCGGCGAGGGTGACGGTGTCGCCCGCGCGCACGCCGAGTTCACCGGCCGCCGCGGGCGGCATCGACGCCGTACGGTCGTCGATGCGGGCGTCGCCGGGCGCCAGGCGCGAGCCGGGGGCGACGCCGAACACGGACACCCCCGTGCTCCGGTCACCCGCGGTGGCCCTGGTGGTGGTGATGCCCAGGGGCTCGGCAGCGCGGACGCCGGGTGCCTTCGCCCACTGGCGCCACTGCGCCTCGGTGACGGTGGAGTTCGCGTACGACAGGTCCTGACCGCCGCTCGGCGCGGCGAAGGCGATGCGGTCGGCGGGCAGGGACGTGACGGCGGAGACGTTCTCCCGGGCCAGGCCGGCGGTCAGACCGGACAGCAGCCCGACGAGCAGGGTGATCAGTACGACGACGCTGCCCATCAGGGCGAAGCGCCCCTTGGCGAACGTCAGATCTCTCAAGGCGACAAACACGTCCTCGCCCGGCCTTTCGTGTGAACAACCTCGACTGAATGTCCTCGACAACGTCGACGACAGGACAACGGTGGGCGCTCGGGGGCCTCGTGGGCATCGCCCCTGGGCGGGGACTTCCAGGGCCGAAGGGTGCGGTCGGACTTGCATCTTTCGGCAGATGCCCGGCCCGGGCACGGTCCGTAGGCTGGAGTGATCGTGAACGCGCTGACTCCGACCACCCGGGCCCTGGCCTGGTGCCTGCATCTGCTCGTGGCCGGCCTGCTCGCCCTCGCGGCGGTGCGGGCGGTGACGGACGACCGGCCGCACGCGCCGGCGGTGATCGCCGTGGCCGCCGGCATGGGCGCGGTGTACGCCGTGGGCCCCGCGCTGCCCGCCGTCCGCGCCTCCCGTCGCGCGGCCGTGCTGTGGCTGGGCGCGGTCGGCGCGGTGTGGGTCGTGCTGCTGGCCCTGTCGGCCGAGGGGGTGTGGCTCGCGTTCCCGCTGTACTTCGTCCAGCTCCATCTGCTCTCCCGCCGCGCCGGACTGACGGCGGTGATCGTCACGGCGGTCGCCGCGATCACCGCGTTCGCCGCCCACCAGGGCACCTTCACCGCGGCCACGGTGATCGGCCCGGCGCTCGGAGCCGCCGTCGCCGTGGCGGTGGTGTGGGCCTACCAGACCCTGTACCGCGAGAGCGAGCAGCGTCGCCGGCTCATCGAGGAGCTCACCGCCACCCGGGCCGACCTGGCCGAGGCCCAGCGGGCCGCGGGGGTCCTCGAGGAACGCCAGCGCCTCGCCCGGGAGATCCACGACACCCTCGCCCAGGGGCTGTCCAGCATCCAGCTGCTGCTGCGGGCCGCCGAGCGGGCCCTGCCCGACCGTCCGGAGCCCGCGACCACCTACGTGGACCAGGCCCGGCGGGCCGCGGTGGACAACCTCGCCGAGGCGCGCCGGTTCGTCGCCGCCCTCTCGCCCCCGGCCCTGGACGACACCACCCTCGCCGACGCGCTGGACCGGCTGTGCGCCACCACCGGCGAGCGGCACCGGCTCACCGTCCGCTTCCGCCTCGCCGGCCGTCCCCGCCCGCTTGCCACGGCACAGGAGGTCGCCCTGCTGCGCGTCGCCCAGTCCGCACTGGCCAACACGGTCGGACACGCGCGCGCCGGTGGCGCCGAGGTGACCCTGAGCTATCTCGACGACGCCGTCGCCCTCGGCGTCACCGACGACGGGTGGGTTTCGATCCCGCCGCCGTGCCCGCCCCCGGACCAGAGGGCGCCGGCTTCGGGCTGGCCGCGATGCGGGCCCGCATGCACGCCCTGGACGGCACGCTCACCGTGGAGTCCGCCCCGGGACGGGGCACCGCGCTGACCGCCCGCCTCCCCCTCGTCCCCATGTCCGTCCCCGACGACCCCGAGGCCCAGCCGTGACCGAGACCGCGCCCACCCCGATCCGTCTGCTGCTCGCCGACGACCACCCGGTCGTCCGCGCGGGACTGCGCGCGGTGCTGGAGACAGAGGTGGGCATCACCGTGGCCGCCGAGGCCGCGACCGCCGAGGAGGCCGTCGCCCGGGCGGGCCGGGGCGACATCGACGTCGTCCTGATGGACCTGCAGTTCGGCCGGGGCATGAACGGCGCGGAGGCCACGGCCGCCATCACGGCGCGGCCGGGGGCCCCGCGCGTCCTGATCGTCACGACGTACGACACCGACGCCGACACGCTGCCGGCCATCGAGGCCGGTGCCACCGGGTATCTCCTCAAGGACGCGCCGCCCGAGGAGCTCTCCGCCGCCGTGCGCACCGCCGCGGCGGGCCGGACCGCGCTCGCGCCGACGGTCGCGGACCGGCTGATGACCCGCCTGCGCGAGCCGCACACCTCGCTGACCCGCCGCGAGACGGAGGTCCTCGCTCTGGTCGCCGAGGGCCTGTCCAACCAGCACATCGCCGAGCGGCTTCATCTGACCGAGGGCACGGTCAAGTCCCATCTGGCCCGCGTCTACGCCAAACTGGGCGTGGACTCCCGCACTGCCGCGGTCGCCACCGCCACGGGCCTCGGTCTGATCCGGCGCTGAACGGTCCGGTTCCTCCCCCGTTGGTGCGACCGGTGTTGTTGCGGCCGTCGTCTCTGGGCACTCCTCCAAGGAGCGCGGAGGCTGAGGAGAGGTGCGGTATGGAGGACTGGCGTCGGTTCGCCCAGCAGATGGCCTCCTTGGCGCGCGATCTGCTGGCCCAGGATTCGGTGAACGACACGCTGGAGCGGATCACCGGTGCGGCCACGGAGCTGGTGGAGGGCTGTGACGCCGCCGGCATCCTCATCCTGCGCGGCAACCGGGTGCAGTCGCTGGCCCCCACCGACCAGGTGGTCGTCGCCAGCGACGAACTCCAGGGACGCGTCGGGGAGGGCCCGTGCTTCGACGCCGCGCGCAGCTCCGAGGGGCAGCGGCAGTTCCGCATCGCCGACTTCACCGACCAGGCACGGCGCTGGCCCAAGTACGTCCCCGAGGCCCGCAGGCTGAACCTGGGCAGCATGATGGGGTTCCTGCTGTTCACGGAGGACGAGGACCTCGGTGCACTGAACCTCTACTCCCATCGGCCCGGTGCGTTCACCGAGGCCAGCGAGACGGCCGGCTGGCTGCTGGCCTCCCATGCCGCGGTCGCCTTCTCCAGCGCCCGTACACACGCCCAGCTGCAGGAGGCCATCGGCACCCGGCACACCATCGGCGAGGCCATGGGCATCCTCATGGGCCGGCACGACCTCACCGAGGAACAGGCCTTCGCCGCGCTGCGCCGGTACTCGCAGGACCGCAATGTGAAGCTCCGTGACCTCGCCCGCCGGGTCTGCGAGCAGGGCGGCCTTCCGCGGTGACCTCGGGTCGGCGCGGTGGGCGCCCGGGGCGAACGGCAGGACCGACGCACGAACTGTGAAACCCTGCGCCCAGCGATGAACGAGAACCTTCTCGTTCCGATCACGAACTCTCGTATAGTGATCGCCAGTTGCGCGACGGGTGAGAAGTTCTCGGCACACCCGCGCCCCGAAGGACGACACGAGGGCCGCTCCGGCGGCCTGGCGAGGACCCATTGATGACCGCGCCCGCCCGCCCCGGCGACCGCCCCGCCCCCCGAACCCTCGCGGCCGTGACCCTGCCCTGCGCGGTGGTCTCGGCGCTCGTCGTGGGCGGCGCCGCCGCCGCGGCACCGTCCTCGGTACGTGTTCCGCTCACCCTGGGCGCGAGCGCCGCGGCGATCCTGCTCTGCGTGGCCGTGACCGCGGCCGTGCACGCCGTCCGCAGGGAACGGGACACCCGCCGACTGCTGGACGCCGCCCGCGCGGACGCGGACGGACTCGCCCAGGAACGGGCGCGGCTGGCCGAGCGGGCGAGAGCGGACCAGGAGCGCCTGCGGGCGGAGGCGGAGCGTGAACGCGCGCGCCTCGTGGCGGACTTCGGCCGGGAGCGCGAACACCTCGCGGGCGGTTTCGAGCAGGAGCGGATACGGCTCGCCGAGCAGCGGGCCCAGGAGGTCGCCCGGCTCACCGCGGAGACGGCCCGGCTGCGGGAGCGGCTGGAAAAGGCGACCGGTGAGCGTGCCGCCGCGATCTCCGCGACCGCCAACGCGGCCGGCCGGATGCAGGCGCTGGCCACCGGGATGCTCGCCGACCTGCGCGCCATGGAGGAACGGCACGGCGACGAGGACGTCCTGACCGACCTGCTCCATCTGGACCACCGCACGGCGCAGGCGGGCCGGCTCGCGGACTCCGTCGCCGTCCTCACGGGGGCCCGCTCCGGGCGTCGCTGGGCGCGTCCCATCGGCATGGAGTCCATTCTGCGCGGCGCCATGGGACGTATCGCCGGCTACCAGCGGGTGCGGGTGCACTCGGCCAGCGACGCCGCGGTCGCGGGGCACGCCGCCGAGGGCGTCATGCACGCCCTGGCCGAACTCCTCGACAACGCGGCGAACTTCTCTCCGCCGACCGCCGAGGTCCACGTGTACGTCGAGGAGGTGCCGGCCGGCGTCATCGTGTCCGTGGAGGACAGCGGGCTGGTGATGGGCGAGGTGCAGCTGCGCCGGGCCCAGCAGGCGGTGTCCGGCGAGTTGGCCGGGCTGGGCGGCCTGACCGGCACCCGGCTGGGACTCGCCGTGGTGGGCCGGCTGTCGGTCAAGTACGGGCTGAAGGTGTCCTTCCGGCCGTCCGCGCGCGGCGGTACGGGGGTGCTGATGCTCGTCCCCCAGGACATTCTGAGCGGTGCCGCCGCCTCCGACGGTCCGGTGACGAGCCCCCTGCCCGCGGCCCCCGCCGCCCTGCCGCGCCCCACCGCGCCGACCGCCGCGGAGCCGGCCGGGCACACCGGCGTGGAGCCCGAACCGCTGCCCGTCCACGAGTCCGCGGACCGCGGGCCGGGCACGTCGGCGGCATCCACGGACCACGACCGGGACGCGTCGGGCGCACCCACCGACCACCACCGGCACCCGTCGGCCGCATACTCCGCCCGCGACCGGAACCACGAGCGCGATGTGTCGGGCGCACCCGCCGATCACGACCGGGACCCGTCGGCCGAGTCCGTCGAGCCGGGTGCGGGACTGCCCAAGCGCCGTCGTGGCCGCACCCTCGCCGCGGCCGAACGCGCCCGGGCCACCGCCCGGTCCGCCGAACCGCGCCCCGCCGCCCCGCCCGACGACGCGAAGGCACGCGCGGCCCGCTTCAGCAGCTTCCGCCAGGCCGTACGGGCCACCGGCCCCGCCACCTCGCGGGACGGTGCCCCACAGACGGAGCCCGCCGCACCCGCTCCCGCACCGGCCGAGACGGCCCCCGACCATCCCTCCTCCTCGCACGCGCACCCGGAAGGCGACACCACTTCATGACCGGCTCGACCACCGCCGACGAGAAGCTCACCTGGCTCATCGAGGGCCTCCTGGAGCGCACGCCGGGCGCGCGGCACGCGCTCGTCCTCTCCCGTGACGGACTCAAGCTGTGCCGCACCCCGGAGCTCTCCGTCGACCAGGCCGACCAGCTCGCCGCGATCGCCGCCGGCATCCAGTCGCTGTCCCACGGCGCCTCCGTGGAGTTCGGCGACGGCAGCGGCGGGGTGCGCTCGGCCATGACCGAGTTCTACGGGGGCGTCCTGTTCATCGTGGAGGCCGGTCAGGGCGCGCACCTCGCCGTGGTCACCGCGGAGGACGCGGACGCCGGACTCGTCGGGCACAACATGAGCGAGCTCATCGAGCAGCTCGGCGAGCACCTCACCGCGCCGCCCCGTACGTCATGAGCCGCCCGGGCAGGGACGACGCGCCCGACCGCCTGTACACCGTCACGCAGGGACGCAGCCGGTCGGGCCCCGACAACCCCTTCGACCTGGTCACCCTCGTGGTCGCCGAGTGCGAGCCGGCGCCCGGCATGCAGTCGGAGCACACGGCGATCCTGAGGATGACCGAGGCCCCGACGGCCGTGGTGGAGATCGCCGCCGAGCTGCGGCTTCCGGTGAGCATCACGAAGATCCTGCTCTCCGACCTGCACGCCGCGGGCCGCGTGAGCGCGCGTCACCCCAAGGCGGCCTTCCCCGATCCCGACATCCTGGAGCAGGTGCTCGTTGGACTCCGCAACCTCTGACGCCCGCACCCCGCTGGGTGCGTCCGCCGACAACGGCCTGAAGATCGTGGTCGTGGGCGGGTTCGGCGTCGGCAAGACGACCATGGTCCGCTCGGTCAGCGAGATACGTCCCCTCAACACCGAGGAGACGATGACGCAGGCCGGCGAGGCGGTCGACGACATCAGCGAGGTGCGCGGCAAGACCGCGACGACCGTCGCCTTCGACTTCGGCCGCATCAGCCTCGACGCGCACAACGTGCTGTACCTGTTCGGCGCGCCCGGCCAGGAGCGGTTCTGGTTCCTGTGGGACCGGCTGTTCTCCGGCACGCTCGGCGCGGTGGTCCTGGTCGACACCCGGCGCATCGACGACTCCTGGTACGCCATCGACCGCCTGGAGCACCACGGCACGCCGTTCATCGTCGCCTGCAACGACTTCGGCGGGCCCCGGCACTCCCCCGAGGCCCTGCGCGACGCCCTCGACCTGGATCCGCGGGTGCCGCTGGTCGCCTGCGACGCACGGTCCCGCGAGTCCAGCAAGCAGGTCCTGATCGCGCTGGTCGAGCATCTCCAGTCCTACTACGCCGAGCGGGCCGCCCTGCCCCGACAGGAGTTCGTGTGAGCACCGACGCCACCGACGCGGTGCCGCTCAGCGGTCCCCGCTTCCAGACCGACCCCGCCCTGCTGTACCGGCAGATGCGGCGCGAGCACGGTGCCGTCACACCGGTGCTGCTGGACGGGGGCATCCCGGCCTGGCTGGTGCTCGGCTACCGCGAACTGCACCAGGTGACCGGCGATCCCGTGCTGTTCAGCCGGGACTCCGACCTGTGGAACCAGTGGGAGAACATCCCGGACGACTGGCCGCTGCTGCCGATGATCGGCCGCAAGCAGCCGTCGATCCTCTACACGGTCGGCGAGCGGCACCGCGAACGCGCCGCGATGATCAGCAACGCGCTGGAGGCCGTCGACCCGCACGTCCTGCGCGGCCACGCCGAGCGGTTCGCCGACGAACTCGTCGACCGGCTGTGCGCCAAGGGCGAGGCCGACCTCGTCGGCGACTACGCCATGCTGCTGCCGGTCCGCGTGCTGGCCCGCCTGTACGGCTTCTCCGACGAGCAGGGACCGGCCCTGGTCACCGCCCTCAACGACATGATCGACGGCAGGGAGCGGGCCATCGCCGGGCAGGCCCACCTCGCCACGTCGATGGCACGGCTGCTGGCCGACCGGAAGGCGGCGCCCGCCGACGACGTCGCCTCCCGGATGCTGGCCGACGACAGCGGCTTCACCGAGGAGGAGGTCGCCCAGGACCTGATGGTGATGATGGCCGCGGGCCACCAGCCGACGGCGGACTGGATCGGCAACTCGCTGCGCCTGATGCTCACCGACGACCGTTTCGCCGCCTCCCTCTTCGGTGGCCGCAACAGCGTCGCCGAGGCCATGAACGAGGTGCTGTGGGAGGACACGCCCACGCAGAACGTGGCCGGCCGCTGGGCCCTGCGCGACACGCAGCTCGGTGGGCGCCGTATCCGCGCCGGCGATCTGGTGCTGCTCGGTCTGCAGGGCGCCAACTCCGACCCGCAGGTCCGCACCGACGGCTCCGCGCTCACCGGCGGCAACAACGCGCACTTCTCCTTCGGCCACGGCGAGCACCGCTGCCCGTTCCCCGCGCAGGAGGTCGCCGAGGTCGTCGCGCGCACCGGCATCGAGGTCGTCCTCGACCGGCTGCCGGACATCGACCTGGCCGTGCCCGCCGGGTCCCTCACCCGTCGCCCCTCGCCCTGGCTGCGGGGGCTGACCGAGTTGCCCGTGCGGTTCACCCCGACCACTGCCCTGGGAGGCGCGTCAGCATGACGACCGGCACCGAAGAAGCCCGGATCCCGCTGGACCCGTTCGTCACCGACCTGGACGGCGAGAGCGCCCGGCTGCGGGCGGCCGGACCGCTCGCTGCCGTGGAGCTGCCGGGCGGCGTCCCCGTCTGGGCGGTCACCCACCACGCGGAGGCCAAGGCCCTGCTCACCGACCCCCGTCTGGTCAAGGACATCAACGTGTGGGGGGCGTGGCAGCGGGGCGAGATACCCGCGGACTGGCCGCTGATCGGGCTGGCCAACCCCGGCCGCTCGATGCTCACCGTGGACGGCGCCGAGCACCGCCGGCTGCGTACGCTCGTGGCGCAGGCGCTCACGGTGCGGCGGGTGGAGCACATGCGCAAGCGGATCACCGAGCTCACCGACCGGCTGCTGGACGAACTGCCCGCGGACGGCGGCGTCGTCGACCTCAAGTCGGCCTTCGCGTACCCGCTGCCCATGTACGTCATCGCCGACCTGATGGGGATCGAGGAGGCGCGACTGCCGCGGCTGAAGGTGCTGTTCGAGAAGTTCTTCTCGACGCAGACGCCGCCCGAGGAGGTCGTCGCGACCCTCACCGAACTGGCCTCGATCATGGCCGACACGGTCGCCGCCAAGCGCGCCGCGCCCGGGGACGACCTGACCAGCGCGCTGATCCTGGCCTCCGAGGACGGCGACCGCCTGAGCGACGAGGAGATCGTCTCCACGCTCCAGCTGATGGTGGCCGCCGGGCACGAGACGACGATCTCACTGATCGTCAACTCCGTGGTCAACCTCGCCGCGCACCCCGAGCAGCGGGAGCTGGTGCTGTCCGGGGAGGCGGACTGGTCCGCGGTGATCGAGGAGACGCTGCGCTACTCGACGCCGACCTCGCACGTCCTGATCCGATTCGCGACCGAGGACGTCCCGGTCGGCGACAGGGTGCTGCCCGCCGGGGACGCGCTGATCGTGTCGTACGGCGCGCTGGGCCGGGACGAGCGGGCGCACGGTCCGACCGCGGGCGACTTCGACATCACGCGCACCTCGCCCAACCGGCACATCTCCTTCGGCCACGGCCCGCACGTGTGCCCCGGCGCGGCCCTGTCCCGTCTGGAGGCCGGCGTGGCGCTGCCCGCGCTCTACGCCCGTTTCCCGCGCCTGGACCTGGCGGTGCCGCTGTCGGAGCTGCGCAACAAGCCGGTGGTCACGCAGAACGACCTGTTCGAGCTGCCGGTCAGGCTGGCGTAACGAGGCCCGGCCGGGGCGCTTCACCCGCGGGGCGTTTGCTCCCCGCCCTGCGGGTAACTCCGGCATTCCGGACGCCGAACCCCCGGGAGTGGCCATGTGGAAGCGCAAGGACAGGAAGGGCCGTCGGACCGCGAAGCCGGTCCCCATGGAGTTGTGCGACCTGTGTGCCAGGGTCTTCCCGAAGGACGAGGCCGTGAGCGGCTATGTGCCGGACTCGTCCGCGGCGCACGCCACCAACGAGTGGTTCGACGGGCTGCGGCTCATCACCACGTGCTGCGACGATCACTTCGACGTGATCAAGGACGGGTACGCGCACCGGCCCTTCGTCGAGGAGGAGCTGTGGGCGGCGAAGCTCACCCGGGCCCTGGCCAAGGGGCCGCCCACGCTCTCCCTCGACCAGCTCGGGTGCCGGACCGGCCTCCAGACGCCGCAGATACGCGCCGCGATCGCCTGGCACAACGCGCGCATGCGCGAGCAGCAGGGCACCGACCCCTGAGCCCCGGTGGCTGGGGGCCGGGTGAGTCCCGGCCCCCAGCCGGGACCCCGGCCGGGGTCAGGACGGGCGCGTCCCGTACACGCGGTACGGCTCCGCGTCGGCCCACTTGACCTCCAGGCCGAGTCCGGGCCGCCCGGTGTCGGGGCGCAGGGCGCCGCCCTCGGGGGACAGGGTGCCGTCGAGGAGCAGGTTCTCGACGCGCACGTGGTCGTGGAAGTACTCCAGGTGCCGCAGCCGCCGTACGGCACAGAAGACGTGGGCGGACACCGCGGGGGCGCAGTGCGCGGACAGGTCGAGGTGGTGCGCGGCCGACAGCCCGGTGACCTCCAGCACGCCGGTGATGCCGCCGCACCGGGTGACGTCGGCCTGGAGGCAGTCGACGGCGGGGCCGTCGACGAGGTTGACGAAGTCCTGGGCGGTGAAGGCGTACTCCCCCGCGGTGATCTCCAGGCGGGCCGGTCCGCGCTCGCGCAGCATCCGCAGTCCTCCCAGGTCCGCGGAGGCGACGGGTTCCTCGAACCAGCGCACGTCCCACTCCGCGTGGAACCTGTGCGCCCAGTACAGGGCCGCCTTGCGGCCGAGCGCCCCGTTGGCGTCGGCGAACACGTCCGGCTCGTCGCCGACCGCCCGGCGCACGGCGGTCAGGCGCCGGGGATCCTCCTCCGGTTCCCGCGAGGTCTTCAGCTTCACTCGGTCGATGCCCTGCTCGACCCATCCGCTGAGCTGGTCGGTGAGGCGGTCCAGGGGGTAGTTGGTGAAGCCGCCGCTGCCGTAGACCGGTACCCGGTCGTGGTGGGCCGGGAGGAGGTGGACCAGCGGGAGTCCCAGCAGTCGCGCCTTGAGGTCCCACAGCGCCACGTCCACGGCGGACAGGGCCATGGCCCCGACGCCGGGACGGCCGGCGTTGCGCATGCGGACGCCCATCCGTTCCCACAGCGCGGGCGGCGCGGCGACCGGCCGGCCCGTGATCACCGGCGCCAGCACGGAGCGCACGAACGCCGCCACCGAGACGTCCCCGTAGGTGTAGCCGAGGCCGGTCCTGCCGCCGGCGTGCACCCGTACGAGGACCAGGGTCGTGGCGTCCCACTCCAGGGTGCCGTCCTGTTCCCTGCCGTCCGGTCCGTCGGTGGGGACCTCGAAGGCGTGGACGTCGAGGGCGTCGACCGTGCACTCCCCCGGCGCCTGCGCGTCCGGGCCGGTGGCCGGCTTCATCGCGTACCCCCTCGGATCGTCCGGCGAGCGGTCGGTGGGCGCGTGGTGCCCATCCGCACGCCCCGCCTCCACGGTGCCCGGTTCCCCGCGCCACCCGGCCCATGCGCAGGCCGTCCGGGTGGTGCGACGTTTGTCCGGGTGCCCCACGGGTCACTCAGTTCCGCGTCCGCGCCATCGAAAGGACGTCCTGGGAGAACCCGTGAACCGGTTGTGGCGGCCGTTCCACCGCGTGTGGGACCGGTTGGCCGCGTCCGCGCTCGTCCGGCGCGGCCGGGACCTGGAGCTGATGCACCGGGCCATGGGCTTCGCCACCCTCGCCCTGGTCACCCTGGCCCCGCTGCTCATCGTGGTGGCCGCCGCCGACCCACTGGCCACCGGCGGCTTCGCGGCCTGGCTGGCCGACGGCATGGGGCTGTCCGGCCGGTCGGCCCATGTGCTGACCGACATCTTCACCCCGCCGACCAAGGTGATCAACACCACGAGTGTGTGGGGCGGTATCGCCCTCGCCGTCTTCGGCGTGTCCTTCGCGGCGAGCGTGCAGAACGGTTACGAGCGCATCTGGGGGCTGCCCTCCGGGCCGTGGCACCGCGTCTGGCGCCAGCTGACCTGGGTGGTCGCCCTGACCGCCTACCTCTACCAGGAGGTGCAGACCAGGACCGCTCTGCACGGGTCGGCGCGGATCGCGCTGTCCACGGCGACGGGCATGCTGTTCTTCTGGTGGGCCCAGCACTTCCTGCTGGGCAGCCAGATCCGCTGGCGGGACCTGCTGCCGGGGGCGATCGCGACCATGGTGGGCCTGATCGGCCTGCGCGGCTTCTCCTACCTGGTCTTCACACCGCTCATCCTCGACAACGCGATCAGTTACGGCACGGTCGGCATCGTGCTGGTGGTGGAGTCCTGGCTGATCGGGGTCGGGTTCGTCGTCTTCGGCGGTGCGATGGTCGGGCACTGGTTCTGCGAGCACCACTGGTGGACGCGGCACATCGACCGGGAAACGGACCAGGAATGAGGGGACGACACGCTCACGCGGGCGGCCTCACCCGGGCAGACGGCGGGAGCGTCGGCGCACGCCGTCGGCCAGCGCCGCGGCGACCGCTCCGGTCGCGGCGGCCAGCGCGAGGGGCCGGCGGTGGCGGGAGAGCCAGAACTGGAGACTGCGCGGGTGTGCCTCGTCGTCGAAGACGCCGTGCGCGCCGTAGTCGGCCGGCGCGGTGTCGTCCGGTGGCTTCCAGAGGTTGACCGGCCGCGAGGGGTCGACGGGCCGGTCCGTCTGCTGCGCGTCGTAGCCGGTGCGGCCCAGGTAGCGGTCCAGCAGCCCCGGGACCAGCTTCTGGCCGAGCAGGGTGGCGACCGTGGAGCCGCCGACCCAGTACTCCCGCCGCTCGGGATGGTCCGCGGCGTACAGGACCGCCTCGGCGGCGACCTCGGGCTGGTAGACGGGGGACACCGGGCGCGGGTGCCGGGGCAGCCGGGTGAGCACCCAGCTGAACTGGGGGGTGTTGAGCCCGGGCATCTGGACCATGGTCACCCGCACCCCGCTGCGGTCGTGCAGCAGCTCGCAGCGCAGGGATTCGGTGAACCCCTGGATGGCGTGCTTGGCGCCGCAGTAGACCGCCTGGAGCGGGACGCTGCGCCGGGCCAGCGCCGACCCCACCTGGACGATGGTGCCGCGATCGCGCGGCGTCATGCGGCGCAGGGCGGCCTGGGTGCCGTGGACGAAGCCGAAGTAGGTCACCTCCGTGGCCCGCCTCAGCTCCTCGGGCCCGATCTCCGGCACGGGTGCGAAGACGGTCGAGAACGCGGCGTTCACCCAGACGTCGATCGGGCCGAGCTCCTCCTCGATCCGGGCGGCCGCCGCGTCCACCGCTTCCGGGTCGGCGACGTCCACCACCAGGGGCAGCGCGCGTCCGCCGGCCTCCCGGACCTCGTCGGCCGCCCGCTCCAGGGCGTACTCGCCGCGCGCGATCAGGGCGACGGAGCAGCCGCGGGCGCCGAAGGCCCGGGCGGTGGCCCGGCCGACGCCGCCGCTCGCCCCGGTGACGACCACGACGCCGGTGCCGTCCGCCCGGCGGGGCCCGCCGCCTCGCCGGGTCCGTCGCCCGGCGCTCACTTCCTGCCCCGGCCGGGGAGGTGCTCGGCGTACTCGGTGAGCTTCTGGCGTACGCCCTTGGTGGCGATCCCGGCGAGCTCCGGGTCGTGCAGCGCCGCCTTGATGGCCTTCTTGCCCTGGTCCTTCATGATGTGGGGCGGGATCGGCGCGATCTCCGCGTCGACCTTGAACTCCAGGACCACGGGCCGGCCGGCGGCGAGCGCCTCGTCCCAGGCGGAGCCGACCTTCTTGGGGTCGGCGCAGACGATGCCCTTGAGGCCGAGGAGTTCGGCGTAGGCGGCGTAGGGGACGTCGGGGATGTCCTGGGAGCCGGGGTACTTGGGGTCGCCGGACATGGCGCGCTGCTCCCAGGTGACCTGGTTGAGGTCCTGGTTGTTGAACACGCAGAAGACGAGCGGGGCCGGCCCGGACAGGCGGTCCAGATAGCGCTTGACGGTGATCATCTCGTTCATGCCGTTCATCTGGAACGCGCCGTCCCCGATGAACGCGATCACCGGCCGGTCGGGATACGCGAACCGCGCCGCGATGGCGTACGGCGTCCCCGGGCCCATCGTGGCCAGGGTGCCGGAGAGCGAGGCCTGCATGCCGTCGCGCAGCATGAGGTGGCGTGCCCACCAGTTGGTGCCCGAGCCGGAGTCGGCCGTCAGGATGACGTCGTCCGGCAGCCGCGGCGACAGCTCGGCCGCGACGGACTGGGGGTTGATGGTCTTCCCGAAGTGCTCGCCCGCCCAGCGGTCGCACAGGTCGTGCCACTCCCGGACGTCCTTCTCGATCTTCTCCCGCCAGCTGCGGTCCTTCTTGCGCTGGAGCATGGGGATCAGGGCGCGCAGGGTCTCCCGGGAGTCGCCGACGAGGTGCGCGTCCATCGGGTAGCGGATGCCGATCATGCGGCCGTCGATGTCGATCTCGACGCCCCGGGCCTGTCCCTCGTCGGGCAGCCACTCCGAGTACGGGAAGCTGCTGCCGATCATGAGGAGGGTGTCGCAGCCCCGCATCATGTTGTCGCTGGCCTTGCTGCCCAGCAGTCCGATGGGGCCGGTGACGTAGGGCAGGTCGTCGGGCAGGACCTGGCGGCCGAGCAGGGCCTTGGCGACGCCGGCGCCGAGCAGTTCGGCCACCTCGGCCACCTCGGCCTCGGCGTTCGCCGCGCCCTGGCCGACGAGCATGGCGACCTTGCCGCCCGCGTTGAGGACGTCGGCGGCCTTGCGGAGTTCGTCGTGGTCGGGCAGGACCCGGGGGCGGCTCCAGCCCACGCTGGAGAAGACGGAGCCGTGCTCCTTGGGCGGGGAGGGCTGGGCCTCCTCCTCCTGGACATCGTTGGGGATGATGATCGTGGCGACGCCACGGGTGGTCAGCGCGGTCTTGAAGGCGCGGTCGATCACGTGCCGGGCCTGGCCCGGGTGCACGATCATCTGGCAGTACTCGGACACGTCCGCGAACAGCTGGTCGAGGGCGATCTCCTGCTGGTAGTGGGCGCCCAGCGACAGCCGCTTCTGCTGGCCCACCACCGCCACCACGGGCTGGTGGTCGAGCTTGGCGTCGTACAGACCGTTGAGCAGGTGCACGGCGCCCGGCCCCGACGTGGCGACGCAGCACCCCACCTCGCCGGTGAACTTGGCGTGCCCGCAGGCCATGAACGCGGCCATCTCCTCGTGCCGCGCCTGGATGAACTCCGGATCCCCGTCGGCCCGGTCGAACGCGCCGAGCAGGCCGTTGATGCCGTCGCCCGGATAGCCGTACACCCGCTGGACGCCCCACTCGGACAGACGCTGGAGCACATAGTCGGCGACTTGGGTCATGGGGCTCTCCCGGGCGTGTGCGGACAGTCGGTCGGCTTGTGGAGTTGCCCGCCCCGTCGCCCGTAAACCGGCCTTGCCACTGACCCGGCCGCCGCCCGAGACCCGACCCGAGCCGCCCCGCCGGCACCCGCCGCCCGGCGCCGGTCGCCCGGGCACCGGCACGGACGGACCGCCGACGCGGTGCCGCCCGACGGGGGCGGCCCGCCGGCACGCCCCCGCACGCGACCGGCGAACAGCCACGGCGCGACGCCACCCCGGCCGGCCGTCGCCACCCCGGCACACCCCGGCGCCCGACCGCCGCCGACGTCACCCGCCCGGGCCCTCGGCCGCCGCATCCGCCGTGGTCGCTCGGCGCGATCCGGCGCCGGGGCCGGTGCGGCTGCTGCGCCGCGGCGCGGGCACGACCGGGCGCAGCGATCGCGTCCGGGTACTGTCCGGGCTTCTTCGCGCGACCGGGCCGGTCCGCGTCCGCCGGGCCCCGGGCCCCGGGCCCCGGGGCACCCGTACCGTCACCCGGGCGGTGCCGCCGTGCTCGCCCGGGTCACCAGCCGGGTCGGCACAAGCGTCGTGCCCCGCTCCGGGCCGTCCTGGCGCATCTTGCGCAGCACGGCCTGCACGCAGAGCCGCCCCACCTCGGCGAAGTCCTGATGGACGGTGGTCAGCGGCGGCAGGAAGGAGCCGGCCTCGGCGATGTCGTCGAAGCCGATGACGCTGACGTCCTCGGGGACGCGCCGGCCGGCCTCGTGCAGGGCGCGCATCAGGCCGAGGGCCATCTGGTCGTTGGCCGCGAACACGGCCGTGCACTCCTTGCGGGCGGCGAGTTCGAGGCCGGCCCGGTAGCCGGACTCCGCCGACCAGTCGCCCCGGGTGAGGGGCGGCGGGGTGCGGCCGGCCTCGGTGAGGGTGCGCCGCCAGGCGTCGGTGCGGCGCTGGGCGGCGAAGGAGCCCTCGGGCCCGCCCAGGTGCCACACCGTGTCGTGCCCGAGGTCCAGCAGATGGCGTACGGCGGCACGGGTGCCGCCGGCCTGGTCGGTGTCGACGACCGTGTAGTGGTCGCCGGCGTCGGAGTCGACCACGACGACCTGGACGTGGGGCGGCAGTTTGAGGGTCGCCGCGTCCAGCAGGTGGACCTCCATGATGACGATCACCGCGTCGACGGCGAGCTCCTCCAGCCGGGAGAACGCGCCCCGCACCTCGTCCTGGGTGGGGACGGCAACCGGCAGCAGCGTCACCGCGTAGCCCTCGCTCGCCGCGGACGTGGCGATGGCCTCCAGGGTGCGCACGTTGCCCGTGGTGGCCAGCGAGAAGGTGATGACGCCGATGGTGCGGAACTCGCCGCGCTTCAACGCCCTGGCCGCACTGTTGGGCCGGTAGCCCAGCTCCTTCATCGCCGCCAGCACCTGCTGCCGGGTCTCCTCGGTCACTCCGGCGTACCCGTTGGAGACGCGGGAGACGGTCTGCGAGGAGACCCCCGCCAGCCGGGCCACGTCCGCCATGGACGCCGTCGGCACCCGGCCGCCCCGCCGGCGTCGCGTGCCCGCGTCCCGGGCGTCCGCGACTTCCTCAGCCGTGTCCACTTGCCGTCCGCCACCTCTCTGCACTGGTCGAGTCCCGTTTCCCGAAGGACCCTTGACCGTCGTCCTCGGGGCAGTGTAGACATGCCGCCATCAAATGTTTACGTAAACATAACAGCCGTTCGACCACCGGACCGCTTCTCGCGCCGCTTGATGTTTACGCAAACATGACGAGCCTCCAGGACGTGGACGAGCGAGGAACGACATGACGACGCTGCAACCGCCGGCCGCCGCCGAGCCGCGGCCGGCCCCACCCCCGGCGAGGCGGGACCGCCGGTCCTGGACGGGGTGGGGGTTCCTCGGTCCGTTCGTGGCCGTGTTCGCCCTGGTCTTCCTCGCGCCGATCGCGTACTCGGTCTACCTCAGCCTCTTCCGCGACCAGCTCATCGGCGGGACCACGTTCGTCGGTCTGGACAACTACACCCAGGCGCTGAAGGACGAGCAGTTCTGGGCCTCGCTCGGCCGGGTCTCGCTCTTCCTGGCCGTGCAGGTGCCGATCATGCTGGGCATCGCGCTGCTGGTGGCGCTGGCCCTGGACAGCGGACGCCTCTACGGCCGGGACTTCTTCCGCATCTCGATCTTCCTGCCGTACGCCGTGCCCGCCGTGGTGGCCACCCTGATGTGGGGCTTCATGTACGGCACCCGCTTCGGTCTGCTCGGCGACATCAACAGCGCACTGGGCGTCTCGCTGCCCGACCCGCTCTCCCCCGACCTGGTGCTGGCCTCCATCGGCAACATCGTGACCTGGGAGTTCGTCGGCTACAACATGCTGATCTTCTACTCGGCGCTGCGCGTGATCCCGCACTCGTTGTACGAGGCGGCCCAGATCGACGGCGCCGGCCAGATCCGCGTGATCACGGCCATCAAACTCCCGGCCATCCGCGGCGCCCTGGTCATCGCCACGATCTTCTCGATCATCGGCAGCTTCCAGCTCTTCAACGAGCCCAGCATCCTGCAGCCCCTGGCGCCCAACGCCATCACCACCGACTACACGCCGAACTTCTACACGTACTCGCTGTCCTTCAACGGGCAGCAGCACAACTACTCCGCGACGGTCGCCATCGTCATGGGGCTGATCACCATGGTCATCGCCTACGTCGTCCAGCTGCGCGGCATGCGCAAGGGAGTGTGAAACAGCGATGACCGGTCCTGTCGTCACCGTCTCCGACCGTTCCGCGCCCGCGCCGTCCGCAGCCCAGGGCTCCGTGCCCCGGCTGCGCGCTCCCCGGCGCCGGCACTCCGCCGACAAGCCCCGGCGCAGCGTCCTGCTGACCGTCCTCACCTCACTGGTGCTGCTGTACAGCCTGGTGCCGCTGGTCTGGCTGGTCATCAGTGCCACCAAGACGCAGGAGGGACTGTCCCGTTCCTTCGGTCTGTGGTTCGACGGCGACTTCGCGCTGTGGGACAACATCACCGAGACGTTCACCTACAACGACGGCGTCTTCACCCGCTGGCTGCTGAACACCCTGCTGTACGTGGGGCTGGGTGCGGGCGGCGCCACCTTCCTCGCCGTGCTCGGCGGCTATGCGCTCGCCAAGTTCGACTTCCCCGGCCGGCGTGCCGTCTTCGCCGTTGTCATCGGCGCGGTGGCCGTGCCGGGTACCGCGCTGGCGGTGCCGACGTTTCTGATGTTCAGCAAGATGGGGCTCACCAACACCCCCTGGGCGGTGATCATCCCGTCCCTGATCTCGCCGTTCGGCCTGTATCTGATGTGGGTGTTCGCCACCGAGGCCATCCCGACCGAACTGATGGAGGCCGCCCGCATCGACGGCGCCGGCGAGGCGCGGACCTTCTTCACGGTCGCCCTGCCGCTGCTGGCGCCCGGGATCGTCACCGTGCTGCTCTTCACCATGGTCGCGACCTGGAACAACTACTTCCTGCCGCTGGTCATGCTCAAGGACCCCGACTGGTATCCGCTGACGCTGGGCCTGAACAGCTGGAACGCCCAGGCCGCGACCGCCGGCGGCGAGGCCGTCTTCAACCTGGTCGTCACCGGGTCGCTCATCACCATCCTGCCGCTGATCGCCGCGTTCCTGCTGCTCCAGAAGTACTGGCAGTCCGGACTCGCCGCCGGAAGCGTCAAGGAATAGCCCGCATGTACCCCCTCCCCACCCTCTCCCCCTTTATCTCTGCCCCTCCAACCCTCAACGGTGCCGGTTTCGGCCACGAAGAAGTGGAAGCACACCCATGCCCAAGCACTCGCGCCGCCTGCTGCGCGGTATAGGCCTCGTCTGCGCCCTCGCCCTCGGGGCGACCGCCTGCGGCTCCGACGACGGGGACTCCGGCCAGAAGGCCGTCTCCCGGGCGGACATCGATGCGGCCCTGAAGAAGGGCGGCACCCTCACGGTCTGGGCATGGGAGCCCACGCTCAAGCAGGTGGCCGCCGACTTCGAGAAGGAACACCCCGGCGTCAAGGTCGACCTCGTCAACGCCGGCACCAACAACGACCAGTACACGGCGCTGCAGAACGCCATCTCGGCGAAGAAGGGCGTCCCGGACGTCGCCCAGATCGAGTACTACGCGATGGGCCAGTACGCGCTGACCAAGCAGCTCACCGACCTCAAGGCGTTCGGTGCCGACAAGCTCTCCGCCAAGTTCTCCCCCGGTCCGTGGAACGGCGTGAAGGCCGGCGCCGACGGCGTCTACGCCCTGCCGATGGACTCCGGTCCGATGGCGCTGTTCTACAACAAGAAGGTCTTCGACAAGTACGACATCAAGGTGCCCACGACCTGGGCCGAGTACCTGGACGCCGCCCGCGACCTGCACAAGGCCGACCCGAAGGCGTACATCACCGCCGACACCGGCGACGCCGGGGTCACCACCAGCCTGCTCTGGCAGGCCGGTTCGCGCCCCTACACGGTCGACGGCACCAAGGTGAAGATCGACTTCTCGGACCAGGGCGCCAAGACGTACACCGACACCTGGCAGAAGCTCATCGACGAGAAGCTGCTCACCGACGTCAACCCCTGGACCGACGAGTGGTACAAGGGCCTCGGCGACGGCACCATCGCGACCCTGGCCACCGGTGCCTGGATGCCCGCCAACCTCGCCTCGGGCGTGAAGGACGCCGCCGGTGACTGGCGCGTCGCCCCGCTGCCGCAGTGGACCGCGGGCGGCAAGGCGAGCGCGGAGAACGGCGGCAGCGCGCTCGCGCTGCCGGAGCTCGGCAAGAACGAGGCGCTGGCGTACGCCTTCGTCGAGTACGCCAACGCGGGCAAGGGCGTGCAGACGCGCCTCGCCAACGGCGCCTTCCCGGCGACCACCGCCGATCTGCAGTCCACGAAGTTCCAGGACACCGCGTTCCCCTACCTCGGCGGCCAGCAGGCCAACAAGATCTTCGCCGAGTCGGCCGCGAACGTCGCCGACGACTGGTCGTACCTGCCCTACCAGGTGTACGCGAACTCGATCTTCAACGACACCGTCGGCAAGGCCTACGTCTCCGGCACCACGCTGACCGAGGGCCTCAAGTCCTGGCAGGACGCCTCGGTCAAGTACGGCACCGAGCAGGGCTTCACCGTCGAGAAGTAGCCCCCACCGGAAGGAACCCCATGATCTCCACCCTCCTGTCCCGTCTCCGGTCCGCAGAGGACGCCGCGCCCTCCTCCCGTCTCGCCTTCGGCGCCGACTACAACCCCGAGCAGTGGCCGCGGGAGGTGTGGGAGGAGGACGTCCGGCTGATGCGCGAGGCCGGCGTCAACGTCGTGTCGCTGGGCATCTTCTCCTGGGCCCGTATCCAGCCGGGGCCCGACACCTGGGACTTCGCCTGGCTCGACGAGGTCATGGACCTCCTGCACGCGAACGGCGTCGGCGTCGACCTGGCCACCGCCACCGCCTCCCCGCCGCCGTGGCTGACCACCGCGCACCCGGAGATCCTCCCGGTCACCGACCGGGGCGAGACCCTGTGGCCGGGCGCGCGCCAGCACTGGCGTCCGACGTCGCCGGTCTTCCGCGAGCACGCCCTGCGCCTGGTCCGGGAGCTGGCGACCCGCTACGCGGACCACCCGGCGCTGGTCGCCTGGCACGTCAACAACGAGCTGGGCTGCCACAACGTGTACGACTACTCGGACGACGCGGCCCGCGCCTTCCGCGACTGGCTGCGCGCGCGGTACGCCACGCTGGACGACCTCAACCACGCCTGGGGCACGGCGTTCTGGTCGCAGCGCTACAGCGACTGGGAGCAGATCCTGCCGCCGCGGCTGGCCGCCTCCCACCCGAACCCGACCCAGCAGCTGGACTTCAAGCGGTTCTCCTCGGACGTGCTGAAGGACCATCTGCGGGCGGAGCGGGACCTCCTGCGCGAGCTCACTCCCGACGTCCCCGTCACCACCAACTTCATGGTGATGCCCGGCACCAAGGGCATGAACTACGCCGACTGGGCGGGCGAGGTCGACTTCGTCGCCAACGACCACTACATCGTGCCGAGCGCCCAGGACCGCGACGAGCTGTCGTTCTCGGCCAACCTGACCAGCGGCATCGCGGGCGGCCGCCCCTGGTTCCTGATGGAGCACTCGACCAGCGCCGTCAACTGGCAGCCCGTCAACCTGGCCAAGCGGCCGGGTGAGCTGGCCAGGGACTCGCTGACGCACGTGGCGCACGGCGCCGACGCGGTCTGCTTCTTCCAGTGGCGGCAGTCGGCGGCCGGCGCCGAGAAGTACCACTCGGCGATGGTGCCGCACGCCGGCGCCGACAGCGACCTGTTCCGTGCGGTCACCGCGCTCGGTGACACGCTGAAGACGCTCGCGCCGGTCGCCGGGAGCGAGCGGGAGCCCGCCGAGGTCGGCATCCTCTTCGACTGGGAGTCGTGGTGGGCGAGCGAGCAGGACTCGCACCCCACCTCCCTGCTCGACTACCACCGGGAGGCGCTCGACTGGTACTCCGCGCTCCTCTCCCTCGGCATCCGCGCCGACGTCGTCACCACCGGCGCGGACCTGAGCCGCCACCGGGTGCTGATCGCGCCCGTGCTGCACCTGGTCCCGGCCGAGCTCGCCAAGGACCTCACGCGCTACGCCGAGCAGGGCGGCCACCTGGTCACCACGTACTTCTCCGGTGTCGTCGACGAGAACGACCACGTCTGGCTCGGCGGCTACCCGGGGGCCCTGCGGGACCTGCTCGGCATCCGTGTGGAGGAGTTCGGCCCGCTGCCCGCGGGGCAGACCGTGGAGCTGGACGACGGCAGCACCGGTGGGCTGTGGACCGACCACATCACCGTCACCGGGCCCGGGACCGAGGTCCTCGCCCGCTACCGCACCGGCACGCACGCGGACCGCCCGGCCATCACCCGGCGTCCGACGGGCAGCGGTTCGGCCGCCTACGTCTCCACCCGGCTCGGCGCCGACGGGCTCGCCTCGCTGCTGCCGCGGCTGCTGGAGCCCGCCGGCGTGGCGAGCGACCTGCCCGCCGAGGTACGCGGCTCGGTCGAGGCCACCGTGCGCCGGGGTCCGGGCGGCCGGTTCCTGTTCCTGGTCAACCGGACCGACGAGGCCGTGACCGTCCCCGGGGTCGCCGGAGAGGTCCTGGTGGGCGACACCGGCGCCGACGGCGTCGTCGTCCTCGGCCCCCGGGACGTCGCCGTACTGCGCACGCCCACCGCCTGAGCGCACACCCGCAGCACCCCCTCGATTCCTCGGAGCGGCACGCACCCGCTCCGAGGACCGTCCCCTCCTGCCCGGATCCGGGCAGGAGGGGCCACCGCAGCGACCACACCTTCACCGTTGGGAGCACACGATGGCACGCCGTACCCGCAGCAGACGCCTCCTCGGGGCCGCTGTCCTGACCGCCCTGGCCACGGGGGCCGCATCGATCGGCGTCCCGGCCCAGGCCGAACCGGCCTCGGCCACCGCCCCCGCCTCTGCCACCGCCTCCGCCGCATCCGTCACCGTGCGGCCGGACCCGTCGTACCAGCAGGAGGAGTTCGAGGGCTGGGGCACCAGTCTGGTCTGGTTCGCCAACGCGACCGGCGACTACCCGCCCGAGATCCGCGAGAAGCTGGCCCGGCTCCTGTTCGGCGACGACGGCCTGGGACTGAACATCGCCCGCTACAACATCGGCGGCGGCAACGCCCCGGACGTCAAGGACTACCTGCGGGCCGGCGGCGCCGTCGAGGGCTGGTGGCAGGCGCCCGCGGGCACCACCCGCGAGGACACCGACTGGTGGAGCGCCGACGACCCGGCCGACTGGAACAAGGACGCCGACGCGACCCAGCGCTGGTGGGTCGAGCGCATCAAGGACGACATCGACCACTGGGAGACGTTCAGCAACTCACCGCCCTGGTTCATGACGGTCAGCGGCTACGTCTCCGGCGGCTTCAACTCCTCCGCCGACCAGCTCAAGGCCGAGTCGGTCGACGACTTCGCCGCCTACCTGGCCGGTGCGACCAAGCGGCTGGAGAAGGCGGAGGGCATCGAGGTCGACACGGTCGACCCCTTCAACGAGCCCAACACGCCCTACTGGGGCACCACCCTGGGCGCAGACGGCGAACCCGTCGGCGGCCGGCAGGAGGGCGCCCACATGGGGCCCGAACTCCAGCGCAAGGTCCTCCAGGCCCTGGCCCCCGCGCTCCGGAAGGCGAAGGTCGGGGCGGACATCTCGGCGATGGACGAGACCAACCCGGGCACGTACGCCACGAACTGGAACGCCTACTCCCAGGCCGACCGGGACCTGGTCGGCCAGATGAACGTCCACACCTACGGCACCGGACAGCGCACCACCGTGCGCGACCTGTCGAAGGCGGCGGACAAGCCGCTGTGGATGAGCGAGGTGGGCGGCGACTGGGGCGACGGCCAGGACTTCGACGACATGCGGCCCGGCCTCGGCCTCGCCCAGCAGATCGTCGACGACCTGCGCGAACTGGAGCCCCGCGCCTGGGTGTTCTGGCAGCCCGTCGAGGACTACGACAACATGAAGCCCGGCGGCGAGTCGGCGAAGGGCGGCAACTGGGGCAGCATCCAGATCCCCTTCAGCTGCACCGCCGAGGACACCCTGGAGACCTGCCCGATCCGGACCAACACGAAGTTCGACACCGCCCGCAACTTCACCCATTTCATCAAGCCCGGTGACCGGCTGATCAAGACGGACGACACCTCCAGCGCCGCCGCCGTCACCCGCGACGGCAAGGGCGCCTCGCTCGTCCACGTCAACCGCACCACCGAGGCCCGCACGGTCACCGTCGACCTGTCGAAGTTCCGCGACGTGAGTCGCGGGGCCACCGTCACCCCGGTCGTCACCAGTGCCGACGGCAAGCTCGAGCAGCAGGCCCCGATCAGGGTGAGCGACCGCACGGCCACCTTCACCGTGCCCGCGCAGTCCGTGACCTCCTTCGAGATCGAGGGCGTCTCGGGCGTCGCCGCGGACGCGGCCCTGCTGCGCAAGGGCCACACCTACACGCTGACCGGCGTACAGAGCGGCAGGTCCGTCACCGTCGCGGCAGGCGGCACGAACCTGGTCCTCGGCACCGGGACGAGCGCCCAGCGGTGGCGGCTGAGCGCGGTGCGCCACGACAGCGGCGTGCGCGACCGCTACGTCTTCACCGACCCGGAGAACGGCACCCGGCTGGCCGTACGCGACGACGTCCCGGTGGCCGAACCCGACCGGGGCCGGCGTGACGCGGCAACCGAGTGGATCATGTCGACCACCGGGGACGGCACCTGGACGCTCGTCAACGCCGCCACCGGGCGCCTCCTCGAAGTCGGCGGCCAGGCCACCCACGAGGGCGCGGCCGTCACGACCTGGCAGCCCAACTCCGGCGCCAACCAGCGCTGGACCGTGACGGACGTGACCGCGAGCTGACCACGACACGACCCGGCCGGTCCCGTCCGCACGTCCACCGGCGGTGCGGACGGGACCGGCCGGGCGACCGCGTACCGGAGGAGGATGTGCATGACCATGGACCCGCGTGAGCGCGAAGTACGCCGCAGGATGGCGGCGCAGGAGCTGTACTCTGACGGCGCGCCCGGCCTGGCGGGGCTGGCGGAGGAACGCACACGGGGCAAGGAGCTCGCCGACGCGTACAACCGGACCGGCCCCCGGGACGAGGAGGGCCGCCGGACGCTCCTGAAGGAGCTCTTCGCCTCCCTCGGCACGGGCGTGTGGATCGAACCACCGCTGCACGTCGCCTACGGCACCAACGTGCACCTGGGTGACGACGTCTACGCCAACTTCGGCCTCACCCTCGTCGACGACGTCGAGGTCTTCGTCGGGGACCGGGTGATGTTCGCCCCGCACGTCACCATCAGCACCACCGGACACCCCGTCCACCCGGATCTGCGCCGGGACGGCACGCAGTTCTCGGCGCCGGTGACCATCGAGGACGACGTGTGGATCGGGGCCGGCGCGCAGATCATGCCGGGGGTCACCGTCGGCCGGGGTTCGGTGGTCGGCGCGGGCAGCGTGGTGACGGCACACGTGCCGCCCATGACGGTTGTCGCCGGGACTCCGGCGCGGGTGCTGCGCGAGATCACCGACGCGGACCGGGAGTGGACCCACCGTCCACCGCGCACCCTGGGCAGGGGCGGCGAGTGAACACCGACTGACCGGCAACTTCCGTCGTCCGTAGGGGACATGGCACGCCACACACACCAGTACGATGATCAAAAACCGCGGCGTAGCTTCCCCTACCGGACGACGGAGCCTGCCATGACCACCGACCCTTCCCGGCCCGGCCACATCGACACCGGCCGGGCGCACCCCGCACGTGTCTACGACTGGCTGCTGGGCGGCAAGGACAACTACCCCGTCGACGAGGCGGTGGGCGAGACACTGCCGCCGCAGGCCCGGGAAGCGGCGCGGCAGAACCGCGCGTTCATGAACCGTGCGGTGGCCCACCTCGCGGCGCAGGGCGTCGACCAGTTCCTGGACATCGGCACGGGCATCCCGACCGAGCCCAACCTCCACCAGATAGTGCAACAGGTGGTGCCTACGGCCCGGGTCGTCTACGCGGACAACGACCCGATCGTGCTGCGGCACGCGGAGGCCCTGCTGGTCAGCAGCCCCGAGGGGGCCACGGACTACATCCAGGCCGACGTCCGCGAGCCGGACCTGATCGTGCGGCACGCCCGCGAGGTCCTGGACTTCGACCGCCCCATCGCCCTGTCGCTGATCGCCCTGATGCACTTCGTCCCGGACGAGCAGGACGCCCACGGAATCGTCCGCGGCCTGGTCGAGACCCTGCCCCCGGGCAGCCACCTGGTCCTCTCGCATGCCGCGATCGACCTCTTCCCCGAGCTCGCGGAGCAGGTGATCGAGCAGTACGCGAAGGGCGGCATCCGGCTCGGCTTCCGCACCCGGGCCGAGGTGAGCCGCTTCTTCGACGGCCTGGAACTGGCGCCGCCCGGCCTGGTCACGGCGACCGAGTGGTACGGCGCGGACCAGGAGCCGCTCGCACCGGAGGAGAGCGGGATCTACGCGGGGGTCGCGCGCGTCCCCTGACGGGCGTCGGGCGACAGGTAAGGCGAACCTGACGTCCGATAATGTTCAATGTGCAACCATTAGCCGGGAGCCCCCTTCCGGCACGCACACACCTGGGAGCCGGCCTTGCCACACACGATCGACGCGACCGGAGACCGCACGGACGCCGTCACCGAGGAGGGCTGGGTCGAGCTCGGCTCGCACACCGAGCTGCGCGCGCTGCTGGGCGAGCCCTGGCCCATCGTCATCGACAAGGTCCACGAACGGCTCACGGACGAGGACCGGGACATTCTCGCCCGGTCCTCGTTCTGTCTGCTGGCCACCTCGGACGCCCGGGGCAACTGCGACGTCTCGCCGCGCGGCGACGCCCCGGGCTTCACGCACGTGCTCGGCCCCGGCACCATCGCCCTGCCCGACCGGCCGGGGAACCGGAGGGGGGACAGCTTCCACAACATCCTCGACAACCCGCACGCCGGCCTGCTCTACCTGATCCCCGGTGGCAAGGAGGTGCTGCGGGTCAACGGCCGGGTCCGCATCCTCACCGACGCGCCCTTCTTCGACGCGATGGCGCACAGGGGCAGGCGCCCGGACCTGGCGCTGCTCATGGAGATCGACGAGATCTACCTCCACTGCCCGCAGTCCCTGAACCGGGCGGGTCTGTGGAAATCCCGGACACAGCAGGCGAGTTGAGCCCCTCGCCCGCCTGCGGGCAGGAGGGGCGGAGCAGTCGCCGTCCCTACCGTGTGACCCCCGCCTCTACCAGCGCTTTTTAGGTTAGGCTAACCTTCGCCACGTGAGATCTGGTGAAGACGCAGCCGGTACCCCGCGCCTGCGCGGTCATGAGCTGTCGGCCACGGGCGTGACCGTGGCGTACGACGGTGTCGATGTCGTGCACGACGCGGCGGTCCGGCTCAGGCCCGGCGAAGTGACCGTCCTGGTGGGCCCGAACGGCAGCGGTAAGTCGACACTGCTGCGCACCGTCGCCCGGCTGCAGAAGGCCCGCAGTGCGACGCTCAGCATCGACGGCGGCACCGACGGCCTGGCGCTGACGTCCCGTGAGTTCTCGCGGTACGTCGCCCTGCTGACGCAGGCGCGCCCCACGCCCGGCGGCCTGACCGTGCGGGACGTCGTCGAGTTCGGCCGCTATCCGTACCGGGGCCGCTGGGGGCGGCCGGATCCGGACGGCCCGGCCGCCGTCGACCGGGCGCTCGCGCTCACCGGCGTCGACGGCCTCGCCGACCGCGGCGCCGACCACCTGTCCGGCGGGCAGTTGCAGCGGGTGTGGCTCGCGAGCTGTCTCGCCCAGGAGACCGGCGTGCTGCTCCTGGACGAACCCACCACCTACCTCGACCTGCGCTACCAGATCGAACTCCTCGACCTCATCCGCGACCTGGCGGACGACCACGGGATCGCCGTCGGGGTCGTCCTGCACGACCTCGACCAGGCGGCGGCCGTCGCCGACCGGATCACGCTCCTCGAAGCGGGCCGGATCGTCGCCGACGGCCCGCCCGAGGACGTACTGACGCCGGAACGCCTGACCGCCGTCTACGGCATCCGGATCGACGTCGACACCGACCCCCTCACCGGCCGGCTGCGCACCCGCCCGATCGGCCGCCACCACATACGAACCGAAAGGCTCGGCACCACCTCATGAGACGCCTCCTCCTCACCGCGGCCGCCACCACCGCCGCGGCGCTCACCCTCGCCGCCTGCGGCACCACCGAGCCCGCCGCCGACAAGTCGGAGAAGAAGGCCTCCGAGGCCATCACGCTCAAGGACGGCAAGGGCAACGAGGTGAAGCTGGACGGCCCGGCCACCAAGGTCGTCGCCACCGAGTGGAACGTGGTCGAGAGCCTGCTCTCGCTGGGTGTCGAGCCCGTCGGTGTCGCCGACGTGAAGGGCTACAAGACGTGGGACACCTCGGTCCCCCTGAAGGGCAACCCCAAGGACATCGGCACGCGCGGCGAGCCGAGCATGGACACCGTCGCCTCGCTCGCCCCCGACCTCATCGTCGCCACCACGGACCTGGCCCCCGCCGCCGTGAAGCAGCTGCGCGAGGTCGCCCCGGTGCTGGAGGTCCAGTCCGCCGACGGCGCCGGCCAGATCGACCGGATGCTGGGGAACGTCGACCTGATCGCCCAGGCCACCGGCACCACGGACAAGGCCAAGGAGATCCGCGAGGGCTTCGAGGCCAAGGTCGCCGAGGGCAAGAAGGCCCTGACCGACGCAAAGATGGCCGGCAAGGAGATCGCCTTCGCGGACGGCTACGTCGCCTCCAACCAGGTCTCGATCCGCCCCTACACCGCCACCTCGCTCATCGGTGAGGTCAACGAGGCTATCGGTCTGAAGAACGCCTGGAAGGTGAAGGGCGACGAGGCCTACGGTCTCGGCGCCACCGATGTGGAGGGCCTGACCGCCCTGCCCGAGGACGTCCAGTTCGCCTACATCGGCAACGACGAGGACCCGAACGCCACCCCGTTCACCGGCGCGCTGGCCAAGAACTCCGTCTGGACGTCCCTGCCGTTCGTGAAGGCCGGCGACGTGCACCGGCTGGAGGACGGCATCTGGATGTTCGGCGGTCCCGGGTCGATGGAGGCGTACATCGACGCCGTCGTCGGCGCGCTGACGAAGTAGCGAGGCCATGGCCGTCACCGCAACCAAACCCGCGGCCCGTCCGTCGGCGGTCCCCACCTCCCGGTCGGGCGCGGCCGCGGTGACGGCCGGGATCGTCCTGCTGGTCGCCGTCCTCGCCGTCGTCGACGTCACCCAGGGCACCGCCGCCGTCGGTCCCTCGGAGGTGTTCAAGGCCCTGACCGGGCGCGCCGATCCGGACGACGCGTCGGTGGTGGTCGCGTCCCGGCTGCCGCGCATGACCGCCGGCCTGCTGGTCGGCGCCGTCCTCGGCATGGCCGGCGCGGTGCTCCAGGCGGTCAGCCGCAATGTGCTGGCCTCCCCCGACACCCTGGCGGTGAACGCGGGTTCGTACCTGGCGCTCGGGCTGGCCGGCGCCACCGGTGTCTCGCTGCCGATGATCGCCTCCTCCGGGGTCGCCTTCGTCGGCGGCCTGGCGGCGGCGGCCGTCGTGCTCGGCCTCTCCGGCCTCGGCACGGGCACCGTCCGGCTCGTGCTCGCCGGCACCGCCCTGATGCTGGGTCTGAACTCCATGACGGAGGGCCTGCTCCTGCTCTTCCCGGAGCAGACGGAGGGCCTCTACCAGTGGAACCAGGGCAGCATCGGCCAGAACGGCTTCGACGGCGTCCTGCAGATGCTGCCGATCGCTCTGGTCGGCCTGGTCGGGCTGCTGCTGACGGCCCGCCGGGTGGACGCGCTCGCCCTCGGTGACGACGCGGCGCGCGGGCTGGGTGTCCCGGTGCGGGCCACCCGGGTCACGGTCGTCGTGCTGGCGGCGCTGCTGTCGGCCGCGGCGGTCACGCTCGCCGGGCCCATCGGCTTCGTCGGCCTGTGCGCACCCGCGCTGGTCCGCCCGCTCGCCCGCCGGTTCCGCGGCTTCGCGCGCTCCCGTACGTCCCTGCCCGTGGCCGCCCTGACCGGCGCGGCCCTGGTGCTCGGTTCGGACGTGCTGCTGCGGGCGCTGGTGGCGGACGACCGCGCGGTGTCCGTGCCCACGGGCGTGGTCACCAGCCTGGTCGGCGCCGTGTTCCTGGTCGTCATGGCGCTGCGGGTGCGGGACACCGCCGGGGCCGGTGCCCCGGACCGGCTGCGCATCCCGAGCCGGACGGTGTTCCTGGCCACGGTCGCCGTCCTGGTCGCCGTCCTGGTGGGCCTGGTGATCGCCGCGGTACTCGTGGGCGACAGCAAGCTCCTGCTCGGCGACGTCGTCAACTGGGCCCAGGGACGGGCCGGGCGGACCGTGTCCTTCGTCCTGGACACCCGGGTGCCCCGCGTGCTCGCCGCGCTGTGCGCGGGTGCGGCGCTCGCCCTGGCCGGCACGATGGTGCAGGCCGTCACCCGCAACCCGCTCGCCGAGCCGAACGTCCTCGGCGTCACCGGCGGCGGCGCGCTGGGCGCCGTGATCCTGGTGACGACCGTGCCGGCCGCGGGAACGTGGGGGGTCGCCGGTGCGGCGTTCGCGGGGTCCGCCCTCACCGCGGTCCTCGTCTTCGGGCTCGCCGCCCGGGGCGGCTTCCAGCAGAACCGGCTGGTCCTCGTCGGCATCGGCGTCGCCTCCGCGTCGGCGGCGCTGATCAGCCTGCTGATCGTGCTCACCGACCCGTTCAACGCGACCAAGGCCCTGACCTGGCTGTCGGGTTCGACCTACGGGCGGACCATGCCGGACGTCGTGCCGGTCGCGCTGGCGCTGGTCGTCGGCATCGGCGTGGCGGTGGCCCGGCGCGCCGAGCTGGACCTGCTCTCGCTGGACGAGGACACGCCGCGGCTGCTCGGGCTGCGGATCGCACCGGGCCGCCTGGGCTTCCTCGTCCTGAGCGTGGTGCTCAGCTCGACCGCCGTGGCCTGCGCGGGCACCATCGGGTTCGTGGGTCTCGTGGCCCCGCACGCGGCCCGCGCCCTCGTGGGCCGGCGGCACGTACGGGTCGTGCCGGTCGCCGTCCTCCTCGGCGCCGTCCTCGTCTGCGCGGCCGACCTGCTCGGCCGCACGGTGATCGCCCCGGCCCAGCTCGGCGCGGGCCTCATGACGGCGGTGATCGGTACGCCGTACTTCCTGTACCTCCTGGTACGCAGCCGCCGGTAGCCGGTGCACCGGGCCGGACAGCCGCTGTCCGGCCCGGTGGGCGAGGCGCGGCGCGTTTCCGTGGGCGAAGTCGTCCGTCGGGTCACCCTTGTTAGACACAGCGTCAAGTTACTGAAACGTAATAAGCCTGACGCTACCCGCGGTAACCCCTGGCCGGTTACGGTCCCGTCACCCCACAGGAGCAACGCGACCACGGCCCTGCCCCCACCGCACCGCGGACGACCGGGTTGCGGCCCTTCCCCAGGAGGTTCGCCATGCCCCCACGCACGCGCATGCTCGCCGCGGCCATCACCGCGGCGCTCGCCCTCGGCGCCCAGGCCGCCCCGGCCGCCCCGGCCGCAGCGGCCCCGGACACGACCTCGGACGTGTCCCGCGGCGTCGAGATCCCCGCCTTCTACTCCCCGCCGTCCGAACTCCCGGACGCCGACGGCACGCTGATCCGCACCGAGCCGCTCCCCCTCGCGCTCAGCCTGCCCGGTCTCGACGGGCCCCTCCCCGGCCGGGCGACCCGGCTGATGTACAAGTCCACCGACGCGAGCGGCGCACCGGTCGCCGTGACCGGCGCCTACATCGAACCCGCCACACCATGGCGCGGTGAGGGACCGCGGCCCCTGGTCGTCGTCGCCCCGGGCACCATGGGCCAGGGCGACCAGTGCGCCGCGTCGATGGGCCTGGAGCACCCGCTGCGCATCAACGGCGAGACGGTCTCGGTGGGTTACGAGGACCTGTCCGTCTACCGGCTGCTGGCCCGCGGCGTCGCCGTCGTCGTCACCGACTACGTCGGCCTCGGCGCGACGGACCGGCTGCACACCTACGTCAACCGCGTGGACGAGGCCCACGCCGTACTGGACGCGGTACGCGCCGCACGCGCCCTGGACTCGGCGTCGGTCACCGCCGACTCGCCCGTGGGCCTGTTCGGCTACAGCCAGGGCGGCGGTGCGGCCGCCGCCGCGGCCGAACTCCAGCCGTCCTACGCCCCGGACGTCGAACTGGCCGGCACCTACGCGGGTGCGCCGCCCGCCGACCTGACGGAGGTCACCGAGGCCATCGACGGAAGCGACCTGGCGGGCGCGCTGGGCTGGTCCCTCAACGGCTTCCTCCAGAGCGAGCCGTCCCTGCGGCCCATCGCCGACCGGTACATCAACGCCGCGGGAAAGGAGGCGCTGACGGACCTGTCGACGATGTGCATCGGCGACGCGCTCTTCTCGTACGGCTCCGACAGCAGCACGGCCTGGACGAAGACCGGGCAGTCGCTGAGCGACATCATCCGGGCCGAGCCCGCACTGCAGGCCTTCCTCGACAAGCAGCGCATCGGCACCCTGAAGCCGAGCGGCCCGGTGCGCGTGGCGACGGGCGTCAGCGACGACCTCGTCCCGCACGAGCAGGCGCGCCGGCTGGCCGTCGACTGGTGCGCCGAGGGCGGGCAGGTCACCTACGTACCCGTCCTGCTCCCGGGCGTCGGCAGCGGCCTGCTCAACCACGCCGCTCCGCTCCTCACCGACCAGGGCGCCGCCGTCTCCTGGCTCACCGACCGGCTCTCCGGGAAGCCGGCCGGATCCAACTGCCGGAGCATGCCCGTGCAGCCCTGAGCCCCACCCGGCAGACGCACCCGAGGACCCCGGCGCCGCCGCGCCGGGGTCCTCGCGCGTATCGGCTCGGGCTGCGCCGGACGATCACTGCGGCACAGAATTCGCTCAGGCGAACGTGGTGACGCGACAGAAAGGCAGCGGCGTGGAGAACGCGAAGCCTGACGGCGGGTCCGGTCCCCCGGGCCGGGTGAAGATGCCGAGTACGGTCGCGCACCTGCCGCGGCAGGTGCGCGAGGAGCTGTCCCGACGGCTCCGACGCAACAAGCGGGCCTTCCGCGAGGAGGACGTCCAGGTGGTCGAGGGGCCCCTGCTGAAACGCGCGGTGGGGGCCTCGGCACTCGGCAACTGCATGGAGTGGTTCGACTTCGGCATCTACAGCTACCTGGCCGCCACCATCGGGAAGGTCTTCTTCCCCGGCGCGTCCCCGGCGGCGCAGGTCATCTCGTCCTTCGCCACCTTCGCCGCGGCGTTCGTCGTGCGTCCGCTCGGCGGCCTGGTCTTCGGCCCGCTCGGGGACCGCCTCGGCCGGCAGAAGGTGCTCGCCACCACCATGATCCTGATGGCGATCGGCACCTTCTCGATCGGGCTGATCCCCAGCTACGCCACCATCGGCATCGCCGCCCCGGCCCTGCTGTTGCTCGCCCGAATGGTCCAGGGCTTCTCCACCGGTGGCGAGTACGGCGGCGCCACCACCTTCGTCGCCGAGTACTCACCCGACCGCCGGCGCGGCTTCCTCTCCAGCTGGCTCGACTGCGGCACGTTCGTCGGCTACGCCCTGGGCTCGGCGCTGGTCACCGTCCTGAACCTGACGCTGACCGACGCCCAGATGCTCTCCTGGGGCTGGCGCCTGCCCTTCCTGATCGCCGGTCCGCTGGGCCTCATCGGCCTGTACATGCGGCTCAAACTGGAGGAGTCCCCCGCCTTCCAGCAGCAGCTCGACGTGCACGAGAAGAGCCTCGCCCAGGAGTCGGCGGGCAGCGAGTTCAAGACCATCGTCAAGGACCACTGGCGTCCGCTGCTCGTCTGCATGGGCCTGGTGCTGCTCTACAACGTCACCAACTACATGGTCACCGGCTATCTGCCCACGTACCAGACGGAGGTCCTGGACCGCTCCAGCGCCTTCGCCGACGTCCTGGTGCTGATCGGCATGGTGTGGATCGTGCTGCTGATCACCTTCCTCGGCCGGCTCAGCGATCACGTCGGCCGGCGCCCGCTCTACGCCGTCGGCGCCGCCGCGATGATCGTCCTCGCCGCACCGGCCTTCCTGCTCCTGAAGGCCGACGGCACGTGGGCGCCGGTCGCCGGGATCCTGCTGCTGTCCAGTCTGCTGGTCTGCTTCGCCGCGCCGAGCGCCGCCACCCTGCCCGCGCTGTTCCCGACCGCCGTGCGCTACGCGGCCATGGGCATCGGGTTCAACTTCGCCGTCGCGGCCTTCGGCGGCACCACTCCGCTGTTCACCGAGGCCCTGGTGAACATCACCGGCAATGACATGATGCCCGCCTACTACCTGATGGTGGCCGGTGTGATCGGCCTGGTGACCGTGAGGTTCCTGCCGGAGAGCGCGCAGGTGCCGCTCCACGGCTCGCAGCCCATGGTCGGCTCCCGGGCAGAGCAGCGGGAGCTCATCACCACCTCGAAGGACCTCTACAGCTTCTCCAAGGAGCGCACGGAGGCCGGTTGAGGGGACGCCGGGAGACGACCCCGGCGCGCGAACCGCAGCGTCGCGCCCGACCCGAGGGCGACCCCGGCGCAGACCAGGGCACTGCCCACGGCCTGCGCGGCACCGTAGGAGCCCGTGCCGACGAGCGGTGCCGTGCAGGCGGCGGCGACGGGGATCAGGCCGGAGAACAGGGTGGCGCGCTCGGCACCGATCCGCTGCATGCCCATGTACCAGCACACGAACCCGACGACGGTGACCACCGCCGCCTGCCACAGCAGCGCGCCCGTCTCGACCGCGTCCGGCCGCCGCAGCCACCCGGAACCGTCGGCCAGGACGCCGGCCACCGCCGACTCGACGGCCGCGATCCCGCACACCACGGTGGACAGCAGCCGCGGGCCCAGGGGCCGCAGCACCGGCACGGCGAGGACGGCGAAACCGACCTCGCCGACCAGGGCGCACACGGAGAAGGCGATGCCCGCGCCGTCGGTGCGCCCCCAGCCCTGGACCGTGAAGGCGCCCACGGCCACGAGCAGGGCCCCGTACAGCACGGCGCGCTGCGGCCGGCGCCCGTCCAAGAGGGGGACGAGGACGGCGACCACCACGGGCGCACAGCCGACGAACACCCCGGGAACGGCCGGTTCCGCCGTGCGTTCCGCGGCGAGGACGGCCAGGTTGAAGCCGACCATGCCGACGGCCGCGAGCAGCGCGAGACGCAGCCATCGGCCGGGACCGAGCATGCGCAGCCGGGCCGTGGCGCCGGGCCCGGCGAGCGGGATCAGCAGCAGGAACGCCAGACCGTAGCGCAGGAACTGGCCGCCCGCGTACGGGTAGTCGCCGAGCAGGCTGTTGGCGGTGAAGGACCCTCCGACGAGGACACAGGCGAGCGCGGCGAGCAGGGCGCCGCGCGTGGTGGTGGAGTTCATGACCACGACGCTAGAAAGCCGGGCGGCCCGTCACGGGGTCCACTTCAGGGGCGTCATCGGGGACCAATCGGCGACGGCGGCCCTCACACGGGCGCCACCCTTTCTCCATCACGTGCATGTCCCGGGAATCGGGGTAGTCGGAACGTCCCGGTGCCAACACATCGGTAAAGGACGGGACTTGAGGGAAATAGACAGACCCGTGACGAACAGATCGGTAATGAACGGACATGGGAAAGGACTGCCCGTGCACACCAGCAAAGTGGCGACCGCTGTGGCGACCGCGACCGTCTCCGTCGCCTTACTGGCCGGCTGCGGCGGCGATTCCGGTGGCGAGAGCAAGCCCTTCGAGGGACAGAGCGCCGACGACATCGCAGCCAAGGCCGTCGAGGCCACCCAGCAGGCGAAGTCCATGCACATGAAGGGCGACACCCGCTTGGAGGACGGCAGCACCGTCACCATCGACGTCTCGGTCGACCAGGAGAAGAACTGCCAGGGCACCATCGCCACCGGCGAGTCCGAGGCGGACGTGCGGCACACCGAGGCGACCCTCTACCTGCGCGGCGACGAGCAGTACTGGCGCAGCGCCCTTGCGCAGCAGCCCGACGCGGCCCAGAAGATGGTGCCGAAGCTGCAGGGCAAGTGGGTGAGGATGCCGGCGAACGACGCCACGACCGCCGGTGTCTGCGACAAGCAGGGCTTCATCGCCGCCATGGACGAGGACAAGTCCGAGCGCCGGGGCATGAAGCGCGGCTCCACGACGGAGGTGAACGGCGAGCAGGCCCTGAAGCTGACCAAGGAGGCCTCCGGCGGCGAGAAACTCGCCCTGTACGTCGCCACGGAGGGAGAGCCGTACATCCTGAAGACCACGACCGAGGGCGGCAAGAACCCCGGCAGCGTCACGTTCAGCGAGTACGGCGAGCCGGTGAGCCCCGAACAGCCGCCGGCCGACCAGACGGTCGACCTGAAGGAATTCGCGGGCGAGCAGCAGACCTGACGCCCTAGGCGCTCCCCGCCTCCCCTCGCTCCCGGTCCGAGGCCGGCCACACATAGGGCAGGTCGTCCGGGACCCCGGGGAACAGCCCGGCGTACACGGCGGGGTCCTTGCGCACCAGAGCCGACCGGTGGCTGCGGTGGAAGGCCTCGTCACCGAGCCAGGGCGGCAGTTCCCCGGCATCCGCGAGCTCCCGCTGGTCCCGCACCGGTTCGCCCGGGCGGCACGCGGCCAGACCGGCGACGAGGGAGGCCGCGCAACTGTCCTGGTGGCCCTGCTCGCGCCAGACCCGGCAGATCTCCAGGCCGTACCGGACGAGTGCCTCCTCGTAGCCCGTCCACATGGTGACCGCCGGGTGCCGGCGCCAGCCGTAGCCGGGCACGGTCAGACCGCGCAGCACCTGGAGCGCCTCGACCCGTTGCTTGCCGAGCCGGCGGCGGTCGAGGGTGAGGGCCGACTCGCGGAAGCCGGGGTGGGGAAGGAAGGTCTGCATGCGCTACACCCCCTTCTCCCGCGCCGCGCGGTCGGCCAGGCCGCCCGCGCCGAGCGGACCGGTCGGGTCCGTGGCCCCCTCGGCCTCCAGCCGGGGGAGGTCGCGCCGGGAGATCCGCAGCACGACGGGCGGCAGGGCGGTGCGCGCCGCCTGGGCCAGGCGCAGCCAGCCCGGCACGTACACCGCGGTACGGCGGCGCTCCATGGCGCCGACCACCCGGGCGGCGACCTCGTCCACCGGGAAGGTGCGGCGGGCCGGGGCCGGCAGGTGCGCGCGCAGTTCGCGCAGGACCGGGTACCGGTCGGCGTCGCGGATCATGTCGGTGTCGATCCAGCTGAGGTAGGCGATGCCCACGGCGACGCCGTGATGGGCCACCTCGGCGCGGAGCGAATGGGTGAAGGCCTCCACGCCCGCCTTGGAGGCGCAGTAGGCGCTCATCATGGGGACGGCGCCGAGCGAGGCCAGAGAGGCGATCTGGAGGTGGTACCCCGCCGTGCCGATCAGGTCCGGCAGAAAGGCCCGGGCGGTGTGGGCGCTGCCCGTCAGGTTCACGTCGACCACGCGGCGCCACTCGGCCGGGTCCGAGGTGGCGAACGGCCCGCCCTCCGCGACACCGGCGTTCGCCACCACCACCGACGGCGGTCCCAGGTGCCTGCGCACCTCGTCGGCAGCCTCGTCCAGCGCGGCGGCGTCGGTGACGTCGGCCTCGACGGCAAGCGCCGGCGTCGGCAGGGCTGCCGCCAGGGCGTCCAGCCGCGGCTTCTCGTGGCCGAGCAGGGCGAGCCGGGCGCCTCGGCGGGCGCAGGCGTGCGCCAGGGCCGCGCCCAGTCCGCGGGCGGCGCCGGTCACCACGACGGTGCGGTGGTTCAGGGGGCTGCCGGTCACCGTTTGTCGCCCGCCCGGTCGCGGCCGGTGAGGGCGCGCTGCACCCGCGTCAGACCCCCGAACCGGTGCTGGCGCAGCGCGGCCCGCGCGGCGTTGGCGCCGGGCGCCCCGTGCACGCCGCCGCCCGGGTGGGCTCCCGCGGAGGCGAGGTAGAGGCCGGCCACGGGGGTCTCCGGCCGGCCCGTGCCGGGCAGGGGCCGGAAGACGAGTTGCTGGTGCATGGCGGTGGTGCCGCCGTTGATGGCACCGCCCTCCAGGTTGGCGTCCATGGCCTGGAGCGTCGGCGGGGCCAGCACGCGCCGGGCCCGGATCAGCGTGCGGAAGCCGGGCGCGAAGCGTTCCACCTGGCGCTCGACGCGGTCGGCCATGATCTCCTGCTCCTTGGTGTCCCAGCTGCCGGTGATGCCCTCGTCGCCGGCGTCGGCCCGGACGTCGTGCGGGACGTGGGTGTAGGCCCAGGCGGACTCCGTACCGCTGGGTGAGCGGGTCGGGTCCGTGGTCGTCATCTGGCCGAACAGCGCGAAGGGGCGGTCGGGGACCTGCCGCATGGCGATCTGGGCGGCGAAGCGGGTCAGCTCGTCGAGACCGTCGGCCAGGTGCACGGTCCCGGCCCGCGCGGCGTCCTCGCACCGCCAGGGCACCGGGCCGTCCAGCGCCCAGTCCACCTTGAAGGTGGCGAAGTCCCACTGGAAGCGCCGCAGGTCGGCGAGGACCTGGCCCGGCAGGTGCTCCGGTGCGACGAGTTCCCCGTACAGGGCGGGCACGGACACGTCCGCGAGGACGGCCCGCCGTGCCGCGACCGTCTCCCCGCCGGCCGTGCGTACGCCGATCGCGCGGCGGTCGCGGACCAGGACCTGCTCGACGCGCCGTCCGCAGCGCAGGGTGCCGCCGCGGGCGCGCAACCGGTGGACCAGCGCCGCGGTGAGGGCGCCGGAGCCGCCGACCGGCACGGGAAAGCCGTAGGTCTGTCCGAGCATCGACATCAGCCAGCCGAAGCCGCCGCTGCCGGCGGCCTCCGGCGCGAGGTCGGCGTGCAGGGCGTTGCCGGCCAGGAGCAGCTTGCCGCCCTCGCCGCGGAACTCCTCCTCGCCCAGGCGGCGCACCGGCAGCACCAGGGTGCGCGCCAGCCTGAGCCCGCCCCCGCCGCGCAGCCGCAGGGCCAGCCGGGCGCCGGCCCGCACCGGGGGGAAGGGGGTGAAGAGGGCGTCCAGGATGTCGGCACGGTAGCGGTCCCACACGTCGTGCAGGCGGTCCCAGGCGGTGCCGTCCCCGGGCGCGAAGGCCTCCAGGGAGGCGGCGGTGGTGCCGACGTCGCGGTCGAGGACGGCGCACGTGCCGTCGGTCAGGGGATGGGCCAGGACGTGGGGCGCATGGGACCAGCGCAGCCCGTGGTCCTCGAGCCGCAGTCCGGCGAGGACCGGGGAGGCGGCGGCGAGCGGGTAGAAGGAGCTGAACAGGTCGTTGACGAACCCGGGCGCGACCTCGCTGTCGTGGCGCACCGCGCCGCCGGGATCGGGCTGTTCCTCCAGGACCTCCACGCTCCAGCCGGCGTCCGCCAGCAGGTTCGCCGCCACCAGCCCGTTGGGGCCGGCCCCGATCACGATCGCGTCAGGCACGGCCGGCTCCCGGCACGAACTCCACGGATCCGTCCTCGTCCGCCGGGTCCGACCGGCACCGGTCGCCGGCCTCGGACTCGCACAGCTTCGCCAGCCTGGCAAGCATGGCGCGGTGCCGCACCTGGATGAACGCCTCGACGCCTGCGTTGTGCAGCAGTCCGCCCGGGCCGCGCAACGGGTGTTCGTCCACGATCACCAGGCACTGCTCGCCCCACGGACGCAGCTCGATGGCGATCCGGGCGGTGCCGAGCGCGCCCGCCTTCGCCTCGAGCTCCAGCAGGGAGCCCTCCACGCAGTGTCGGACGACCGACTCGTTGTTGAGCCGCAGCGGCCCGAGGCGCACCTGGTAGGCGATCGTCGCGCCGACCTGGGGCCACTGGCCCGACTTGGGGGTGACCTGCGACGGTCCCACCACCCACCGCACGTACAGGTCGCCGTCCGCGAGGACGTCCCACACCGCCTGCGGGCTCGCCTGGACCAACCGATGCCGCACCGCCATGCGTGCCTCCCGCATCCACAAGCCGTCACTGCAAGGACGCAGCACTGAGTGCCCCGTCCGGGACCGGCCAACCCGGGCCCGGGCGGACGGGCCGCGGGCCCTCCCTGACATCTGTCAGGTACCGGCCGCCCCGGCACCCGCCTAACGTCCCCGAGGGGGCGGTCGCCGCTCCCGCACACGCCGACACAGGCACCATCGCCGACACAGGAAAAGAGGGGGCCCATGAACCGCCGATCGCTCACGACCCTGACGGCCGCGGCGGGCGTCGCCGCCGCACTGGCACTGTCCGCCGTCCCGGCCCAGGCCGCACCGCACTCGGGCGGGAACTACGGCGCCTACGGCATGGAGGGCCAGTACCCCACCGTCTCCAGTTGCGCGGGCACGTTCCGGCAGGTCGGCGCCACCCGGTACGCGGAGGGGATGGCGCTGAAGTACTTCTACTCCGCCACGTGCGGGTCCTTCGCACGGATCGAGAACTCCCGGGCCAACTGTGCCGCCGTACTGGAGCGCTCGAACTCCGGCGCGGGACGCGCGGACGGCTGGGTCTCGGAGACCGTCGATCCGGGCATCACGTACGCCTACACGAAGATCGGCAACAACCTGAGCGGCCGGGTCTCGCGTGCGCTGCTCACCTGCGACGGGCACGTCTGGGCGCAGACCGGCTGGTACTGAGGCCCCGCGTGGCCACGCCGCGCCGTGCCGGCCACCCGGCCGGCCGGCGCGGCGACGCGCGTACGGCTTCGGCTCTGGCCCGGTCGTGTGCGCGGGGAGGGGGAGGCGGGGCCGGCCGAAGTGATCCGGCGTCAGCGGGCCGACGTACACGCGCTCCGGAAAGGCCCTGCATTGGCATGGACCTGATGACACTGGCCTGGCTAAGCTCGAAGCGACCCGATGAGAGCGCTCTCAGACTGCGGTTGTTCCACCCCACCTTGCTGGAACGACGAAGGGCAACTCCCGTGAGACGCAGCAGACTCAGGCACCTCGGCCTGGCCGGCCTCCTCGTGCTCGGCAGCCTGACCGCCGTCGGCACGCTGCCGGCCTCGGCGGCCGGCTCCCCCACCCCCTCGGCCGGGGAACCGGCCGCCTCCGCCGGTCTTCTCGAAGCCATGCAGCGGGACTTCGGCCTCACCGCGGCCGAGGCCGAGGACCGGCTCGCGGCCGAGCGCCACGCCACCGACCTCGAGCCCACGGCACGACGGGCCGCCGGGAAGGCCTACGGCGGCTCCTGGTTCGACGCCGAGGCCGGCCGGCTGACCGTGGCCGTCACCTCGGACGCAACGCCCGCGACGGTACGGGCGGTCCGCGCCACCGGCGCGCACGTCCGCACCGTCGAGCACAGTGAACGGCAGCTCGACGCCGCCAAGACGCGCATCGACCGCCTGGACGCACCCGCCGGAGTCAGCGGCTGGCACGTCGACCCGGCCGCCAACGCGGTGATCGTCGACGTGGTGTCGGGCGAGCATGCCGACAACGATGTCCGGCGCTTCGTGGACCGGGCCCGCGAGGCCGGCCCGGTCACGGTGCGGACGGTGCCTTCGGCGCCGCGGACCTTCGCGGCGGGCACGGTCGGCGGCGACCCGTACTACACCGGCAACGTCCGCTGCTCCATCGGCTTCTCGGTGCACGGCGGGTTCGTGACCGCCGGGCACTGCGGCCGGGCCGGCGCCGGGGTCAGCGGCTGGGACCGCTCGTACATCGGCACGTTCCAGGGCTCGTCGTTCCCGGACAACGACTACGCCTGGGTCAGCGTGGGCAGCGGCTGGTGGACGGTGCCGGTCGTCCTCGGCTGGGGCACGGTCCCCGACCGGCTCGTGCGCGGCTCGAACGTGGCCCCCGTCGGCGCCTCGATCTGCCGTTCCGGCTCCACCACGCACTGGCACTGCGGCACCGTGCTGGCCAAGAACGAGACGGTCAACTACAGCCAGGGCGCGGTGCACCAGATGACGAAGACCAGCGTCTGCGCCGAGGGCGGCGACTCGGGCGGCTCCTTCATCAGCGGCGACCAGGCACAGGGCGTCACCTCGGGCGGCTGGGGCAACTGCTCGAGCGGCGGTGAGACCTGGTTCCAGCCCGTCAACGAGATCCTGAACCGCTACGGGCTGACCCTGCACACCGCCTGACGGGGGGCGGTGGGGAGGCCTCCGCCGCACACCCGGCGGGGTCCTCCCCCACCCCCACCCCCGCCCCGCGGCCCGACGGCGCTACCCGTCCCGAACCGGCCACCGCGCCCGACCCGCCGCAGGTGGCCCGGGCGTGCACGCGACGGACCGACGGCGTGCCGACGAAGGCCGCGCATTCGTCACACGTCCCCCGGCTCCCCCTCCGGGCCGGCCGTCGCGGGCCGACGGCAATGCACGCCCCGAGACCGGCCACGCGCCCCACCCGCCGCAGGTGGCCCGGGCGCGTGCACCCGATGGGCCGACGCCGTGCCGACGAGGGCCGCGCACGTGTCAGACGTCCCCGGGCTCCGGGCCCTCCGGGCCGGCCGTCGCGTTCAGTCGGCGGTAGGCGGCGCGGGCATGGGCCAGGCGGGACAGGGCCGTGCCGACGACGGCCGCGGTGAGGAGGCAGGCCAGCCAGAGCGCGTCCCGCCGGCCGGCCCAGGTCAGGGTGCCGGCCGGCGGAATGGCGAAGCCGTTGAGGGACAGCCAGCACAGGACGGCCGTCCCCGGCGCGGCCGTGAAGCGGGCCCGGAGCCCGAGGACGGCCGCCAGCACGGAGAGCACGGCCAGTGCCAGCCCCGGACGGCCCGCGCCCACGGTGCCGTTGAGAAGCGCCACCAGCACGAACGCGCCGCCGAAGGCGCCCGCCCACACCAACGGATCGGCGACCGGCCGGGGAACCGGTCTCGCACCGTCGGCCAAGGGCACCCACTCGATCATGCTGACGGCTCCTTCCGGTCCCGGACGGCTCCGACCACGACATCGGACACCGGCCCTGCGGGCAGATTGTCCCACCGGTGCGCGGGGCGACGTGACGGCCGGGGTGGTCCCCGGGGACACCGGCCGGGCCGCCGGGACCGTACCCGGCCCTACCGCTCGGCCTCCGCGTGCGCCGAGGTCGAGGCGGAACCCGACGCGGACAGCGACGCGTCGTCGTCCCTCGCGTCCTCGCCGGAGCGGTCGGCCGGCGCCTCGGCCCGCCGACGGACGCCGGGCAGGATGCCGCCGACTGCCCGCAGGGCGCCGGCGAGCAGGTGCGCCCGCGCCGCGACGATGGGACCGAGGACGGCGAGGACCAGGACGTAGCCGGCTATGAAGGGGGCGAGCCGCCCGTCCAGTCCCGCGCCCGCGGCCATCGCGGCGAGGATCAGCGCGAACTCCCCGCGGGCGACCAGGGTGGTGGCGATCTCCGCGGCGGGCTGGGAGCCGTAGCGGTACACGCGGGCGACGCACAGCCCGGCGAGGACGTTCATGACGACGGTCAGTGCCGCCGCCGCGGCGACCGGGCCGGCGACGGACGCGAGGTCGCCGGGGTCGATGGCGAGCCCGAAGGCGAAGAAGAAGATCGCCGCGAAGGCGTCCCGGAGGGGGTGCACGAGTTCTCGGATCCGGGGTCCGGAGGGGGTGCCGGCGAGGATCAGACCCACCATGAAGGCACCGATGGCGTCGGCGACGCCGAGGACCTCGGAGACCCCGGCGACGAGCACCGCGGCGCCGAGGAAGCTGATGACGAGCAGTTCGTCGTCCCGGGTCGCGATGAGGCGGCCCACGAGCCTGGTGCCGTAGCGCGCCGCGGCGGCCAGGACCAGCAGGAAGCCGAAGGCCTTGCCGGCCTGCAGGGCCATGTCCCAGGCGCCGTGCGCGCCCGCGATGATCGGCTGGAGGGCGGCCAGATACAGCGCGAGGAAGATGTCCTCGACCACGATGACGCCCAGGATCAGACGGGTCTCGGGCCGGCCGATCCGGCCCAGGTCGATGAGGATCTTGGTGACGATCGCGGAGGACGAGATGCCGAGCACTCCGGCCAGCACCAGCGCCTCCCGCACCCCCCAGCCGAGGACGAACCCGAAGCCGAGTCCGGCACCGACGTTCAGCAGCAGATAGACCCCGCCCGCGGTCAGCAGCCGTTTGCCGCCGCTCTTGAGGTCGTCGAGGTGGAACTCCAGGCCCAGGTAGAAGAGCAGCAGCACCAGTCCGAGCGCGGAGAGCATCTCGAAGTCGTGCGCGTCCTCGACCAGGACGAAGCCGGGTGTGTGCGGGCCGAGCAGGATGCCGGCGAGCATGAACAGGGGAATCGTCGGAAGTCCGATCCTGCCGCCGAGGCGGGCGAGGAACGCGGCGGCCAGAAAGGCACCGCCCATGGCGAGCAGGGTGTCAGCGTGTCCCACGGGTCACCGCCTTCGACCGTGCGGAGGGTCGGGAGGGCTTCACTTGACGGGGATGGATGCGGGTTCTCCTTCATCTGTGACGCGTCATCTGTCGTACGGACGGACGCCGTCGGCGGCGCCGCTGCCACGACACCGCTCCCGGAACCGACGGGACGCCGACCGGACGGCGACGTGCACGGACGGACGGATGCCCGAACCGGGCCCCGCCCGCGGCATTACGCCACGATGACCACCGGCCGCCTCGGCACTCGGGGCGCGGACGGCGCACCCGGAACGAACCACGCGGCAACGCCCGCGAAACGGGCGGGACGGGGCTTCCCTGCAACGTCCCCGGCCCCCGAAAGAAGCCCCCGGGGCACGGCGTCGCTCCACGGTCACACGCGGGGCGGGCCCGCGGCCATCGGGGACGGCACCCAAATCCCCCGGTGGCCGACACCCATCGGCGGACCGGGACGGCCGGGCCTGCGGCTTCCCCGCCACGGCGGCATGCCGTCCGCCCCGCCGCGGGCTGCGACGGGGCGGACGGTTTGCGGACGGTCCGTCAGCACGGCGAGGTTGCCATCAACTTCTCGAAAGAAGCCATGCAGTCCGGGCAGTGACGTGCCCGTTCGCCGTCGGATGCCTCGATACGTTCGCGGAGCTTCTGTCCGCACAGAGTGGCCGCGGCCTGCTTGGCCATTACGTGCCACACCAATGCTCCGCCCATCTTCTCCGGGCCCACGCACATTTCGTACATGATCGGCCTCCCAGCCTGGACGCCGCTGACACACTCCAGGAGACACCGGATCGGCCGTGACCAGTAGCGCTCGGGGGCCATTCGGGTGACGGCCGCTTCGTCCACCCGGGTCGGCGACACACCCGGACGGCTGCAAACGATCAGCCAACCGGCGGTACACCGGTGGGTGCGTGACATGGCGTCGACGCAGGCGGGCGGGCGTCGGCTCGCCCTGACACTTGTCAGGGACACCGATGTCCCGGGCGTCCCTACAGTGCTGAGTGCAAGCCGCCGGACCCCGTGCGGGTTCCCTCGGCGGCCCCATCGGCACAGGGGGAATCACCACATGACCGTTCGCCCGTTCACCAGGGTCGCGCTGGTCGGGGCCAGGGCGCTCGCGCTGCTCGGCCCGCTCACCGCGACGACCGCCGCCGCGGTCTCCGACGGCGGCCGGGGTCCCGACCGCGTGCCGACGGCGCCCTACGCGGTGGAGCCGTACGAGACCGTCAACGTCCGCTCCGGCCCGGCCCGTTCGTACGACAAGGTCGGCTCCGCCGCGGCCGGCCGGCCGCGCGGCGCCTGTTGCTCGGCGCGCTGCCGACCCGAGAACCCAACAAGGGGGAATCACCCATGAAGCGACTGATGCGCCACTCCGTCACCGCGCTGGCCGCGGCCGCACTCACCGTCGGCGCGCTCGCCACCACGGCCCAGGCCGCCCCGGCGGCGCCGAGCGGCGGGGACCCGACGCTCACCGACGTCTACATCTGGGCCACGAACGTCAACCTGCGCCAGCACCCCACCACCGACTCCAACGTGCTCGCGGTGCGCTCCACCTACTGGCTGGACGCCGTCTGCCAGAAGCAGGGTCAGAACGTCGACGATCCCGCCGTCGGCAGCAACAGCTGGTGGACGGCCGTGCAGGAGTTCTCGGGGAGTGACATCGCCTGGGTCAACAACCTGTACCTGAGGGGCGGCGAGAAGATCGCCGGCGTCCCGGACTGCTGACGGACGCCGAAGCATCGCACGGGACAGGGGCGGGCCGGTTCACCGGCCCGCCCCGCGCGTTCAGTAAAGCTTGTTCACGGCCGTCCGCGTGGTGGCCTTGAAGTCGGCCACCTGCGCGTGCTCGAAAGTGCCCATCTGGCCCCACTGCACGACGGTGACGGTCCTGCCGTCGCGGCCGACCGAGAACAGGCCGATGTCGGAGGCGCCCCACTCGGCGACCGTGTGGACGCCGTAGACGTGCGCGCCCTCCTCCACGGCGAGCCGGCCGTAGTACTTCTGTGTGGCGGTGATGTCGGGGTACTGCTCCATCACCCTGCGCGCGCAGTCGGCGAGGTCCGCGCGCAGCAGGGCGGCGAACTCCTTGGCCCGCCGCGTGGTGCGCTCGACGACCGTGACCTGGAGGGCGCCGGTGTCGTACTCGGTCCAGTACCGGCGGTGCGACGCGGTGGACGGCAGCGCGTCGCCCACGCACATGGGCAGCGGGTCGGGCTGCCCGGCGGTGACCGGCCCCGCGTACCAGCCGGAGGTGGGGTGCGGCGGCAGTTCGGCCGGCTGCAGGAAGGCGGGCTGGCCGGGCTCGGGCGTGGCCGCGGTCGCCGGGACTGCGGCCACGGCGACCGCGGAGCCGGCCACCAGGGCGGCCACGGCGAGGCGGACTCCGCGGGCACGGACTCCTCGGGCAGGGACGTGCATGGTTCCCCCAAGATCGGTTCGTCGGTGTCGTTCGGACTTTCCCTGTACGACCCGACATGACCGTCATGGGTTGCCTTTTCATCCGTTACGGATTCGTCCCGGATGTCACCGACGGGCCACGACGGCCCGCCCGTCACCCGGCCGCGTGGTCGGTGCGCATCCGCACCTGCTCCTCCAGTCGGCGGAGGCTGGTGTCGAGGGCGTCGGTCACCGCGCGCTGCCCCGGGTCGTGCCCCTCGTCGAAGAACGACAGGTGCACCGTCACCTCACTGGTCCCGCTGTCGAGGCCGGCGACCTGGAGCCAGCCGGCGTAGCTGCCCTGGTCGCGGGTGCCCCATTCGAGCCGCATCTGCTCGGGCCGGGCGCTCAGCAGCGCGGAGGTGTCCTGGTCGGTGCGGTCCTCGTGCACGGTGACCGCGGGCGGCTCCTCGGGCTCGACGTGCAGGTCCCGGGGGAGCCAGGTGTCCAGCTGCCCGACGTTCGCGGCCTGGTCGAAGATCTGCTCGGGCTGTGCGGGCATGGTGCGAGAACGCTCGTACTCGGTCATGTGGCACCACTCCTCGGCGCTCGGGGTCGTACGAAGTGACGCGTGCCCTGTCCGTCCGGACCGAAGCGCGCGGCAGGGGATCCTCTCGGCAGGTGGTCCGCACGACGGGCGAGGCGGTGCGCACGGTGACAGACTGCTGGCGCGACACCCCGTCACGACAGGTTCCTCGACCACCGACGAGGGGAGGCAAGGTGTCGACGTCCCGGGCGAGCGACGCACTGCTCCTGGAGTTCCTCGCCGATCCGGCCCATCTGACGCTGGACCTGGGCGAGGCCGTGGCCCGCTGCGCCACGGCCCTGGACCTGCAGCAGGCGGTGGTCTACCTGGTCGACCTGCAGCAACGGCAACTCATCGCACAGACCCACGTGGCGTCCCCCCTCCCCGTCGACGACTCGCTCGCGGGCTGGACCTACCGCACGCAGTCCCTGCGGGTGGAGGAGTCCGAGACGGGCGGCGTCACGGCGTGGCTGCCCCTGCTGGACGGCGCCGAGCGGCTGGGTGTGCTGGCGGTGCACTCGTCGGCCCTCACCGCGGACACGCTGATCCGGAGCCGGGCGCTGGCCTCGCTCCTGGCGATGATGATCAGCTCGAAGCGGGCCTTCGAGGACTCCCTCGTCCGGCACACCCGCGCGGAGCAGATGCAGCTGCCCTCCGAGATGCTGCGCGCGTTCCTGCCCCCGCGCACCATCGGCAACGCCCACGTCGTGTCGACGGCCGTCCTGGAACCGGCCTACGAGATCGGTGGCGACGCCTTCGACCACTCCCTCACCGGCACGACGCTGCACGTGGCGGTGATCGATGCCATGGGACACGACCTCGCCTCGGGGCTGACCAGCGCGGTGGCGCTGGCCGCCTGCCGCAACGCCCGGCGCAACGGGGCCGAGCTGCCCGAGCTCGTGGAGTGCGTGGACGACGCGTTGTCGCGCTGGCTGCCGGACCAGTACTGCACCGCGGTCCTCGCCCAGCTGGAGTTCGAGACCGGTCTGCTGCGCTGGTCCAACTGCGGCCATCCAGCGCCGCTGCTGATCCGGGGCGAGGAGTTGCTCGTCGACGCCCTGGAGCGGGAGGCCGATCCTCCGATGGGCATGCCGGCCCGCCTGTCCTCCGAGCCGCGGCGGACGTACGAGACGCGTCTGGAGCCGGGTGACCGGGTGCTGCTGTACACCGACGGGGTGACCGAGGCGCGCACCAGGGAGGAGAAGCTGCTCGGGCTCGAACTCTTCGCCGACTACGTCATCCGGGCCACCGCCGGCGGCCAGCTGGCGCCGGAGACGCTGCGGCACCTGATCCACTCGATCCTGGACTCGCAGGCCGGCCGGCTGCGGGACGACGCGACGATCCTGATGTTCGAATGGCGGCCGCCGAGGTGACGACGTCCCGGCGGTACGGGCGCCCGGCGCGTCAGACCGGGTGTCCCCGCGCCCGCAGCCAGCCGTGGACGGTCTCCTTGTCGGCCGGGGTGATCCGGACCGGGCCCTCGACGTAGGGGCCCTCGTCCTCGGTGAAGCCGGTGTCCGTGATCCTGGCCGTGACCCAGGTGGCCAGGTCCTGGGCGGCCTGCTCGGACAGGGCACCGCGTTCCCAGGCGGTGCGGGCCTCGTGCGCCGCGGCGCGGTCGTGCCGCTCGGTCTCCGCCAGCCAGGCCGCGACCAGGCGCTCCACGGTCCGGTGGTCCTGCCGCTCGTCGTTCCCGCGTTGCTCGTCGTTCGTGCCTCGGTTGTCGCTCATGGCGCCCGAGTGCCCGGAATCCACCGGGAACGTCTCACACCGGCGACCGTTCTCGTGTCGGCGGTACCGCGCCGGGTACCCGCACTGCCAGGGAGGGCCGGCGGCCCGGTCGGCAGACGGCCCGCGGCCCGGAAAGGGGACAGTGATGACGCAGCCCGCCGACGACCACGCTCTCGACCAGCGCGCCGGCGTTTCCGAGCTCCGTCTGGCAGCGGGGGACCCCGGACTCGTCCCCCAGAACGACGCACGCCACGAGGATCTCCCGCTCGACCGCAACCAGGCGATCCTCCAGGCGGCCAAGCAGGTGGGCTCGATCCTGAAGAAGAACGAGCACCCGTTCGCGCTGGCCGGCAGCGTCGCCGTCTACGCGCACGGCGGCACCCAGAACCTCCAGCACGACGTCGACTTCTGCATCCGGCCCGACGACGCGGAGGCCGTCGCCGCGACGCTGCGGGAGGCCGGCCTGGCGGTGTACACGCCGCCCGAGGACTGGCTGCTGAAGGCCAACTGCCTGGGCCAGCAGGTCGACCTCATCTTCGAGCTGGCGCACGAGCCGGTCACGACGGAGCTGCTGGACCGGGCCCAGGAGCTCTCGGTCGACTCGGTGCTCATGCCGGTCCTGTCGCCGACCGATCTGCTGCGCGGTCTGCTGGCGGCCTTCTCGGAGCACCACTGCGACTTCGGGGCGGTGCTGCCGATCGCCCGCACCCTGCGGGAGAAGATCGACTGGGACGAGCTGCGCCGGGACTGCGGTCAGGCTCCGATGCCGGCCGCCTTCTTCTTCATCCTCGAACGCCTGGAGATCATTGCTCCGGCCGGCCCCGCGAAGGAGGAGCAGCGATGAACGACCCCGTCGCCCATCCGGGCCCCGCGGCGAGCGGCACCGCTGCCGCTGCCGCCGCCGGGAACGTCGAGTACCGGGTCGCCCACCTGCACGACCGGCTCGCCGCGGAGGAGCTCGGCGAACTCGGCGTCCGGGCCGAGATCCGGGCCGGAGCGATCGTGATCACGGGCACGGTGCCCTCCGCGCAGTGCCGCGAGACCCTGCTGCGCATCGCCCACGAGGAGCTGGCCGGACTCACCCTGCACACCGACGTCGTGGTGGCGGAGACGACCGGCCCCGACCATGCGGAGGAGCTGTGATGATCCGCGTCGCCGCCGTCGGAGACATCCACATGGGGCCGGACAGCCAGGGACTGCTGCGGCCCGCCTTCGAGACCCTGCCCGACTGTGCCGACCTGCTGCTGCTCGCGGGGGACCTGACCCGGCACGGCACCCCGGAGGAGGCCCGGGTGGTGGCCCAGGAGGTGCGCGGCCTGCCGGTGCCGGTGGTGGCCGTCCTCGGCAACCACGACCACCACGACGAGCAGCCCGAGAAGGTCACCGCCCTCCTGCAGGACGCCGGCGTGACGGTCCTGGAGGGCGAGGGGACCGTCGTGGAGTGCGCCGGGACCCGGGTGGGCATCGCCGGGACCAAGGGGTTCGGCGGCGGTTTCGTCGGGCGCAGCGCGGGAGAGTTCGGCGAGCCGGTCATGAAGGAGTTCGTCCGGACCACCCGCCGTTCGGCGGACAGTCTGTACGCGGCACTGAAGGGGCTGGCCGAGGAGGGCTGTGCGGCCCGGGTGGCGCTGACCCACTTCTCCCCCGTCGCGGACACGCTCGCCGGGGAGCCGCTGGAGATCCATCCGTTCCTCGGCAGCTATCTGCTGGCCGAGGCGATCGACACGGCCGGAGCGGACCTGGCCGTCCACGGCCACGCCCACCTGGGCTCGGAGCACGGGATGACGGCGGGCGGGGTACGGGTGCGCAACGTGGCCCAGCCGGTGATCCGCCGGGCCTTCAACGTCTACCGGCTGGGCGCCGACTGATCACCGACCGGCGCCTCCGGACCGGGCGGTGTCCTGCGTCGTGCGTCCCAGGCAGGTGACGTCCGCGGGGTCCAGGCCGGCCGCCTCGATCACGTGGAAGCCCATCCGGTCGTAGAAGGCCCTCGCCGGTTTGTTGGCCGTCGCCATGACCAGGTGGACGGCCGGCACTCCGCGCTCCCGCAGCGCCCGCCAGAGCGTCCGCATCAGCGCCCGGCCGTGTCCGCGGCCCTGCCACGCGGGCAGCAGGTCGATGTGCAGATGGGCCGGGTACGCGGCCAGCTCGGGGACGATCATCCGCTCCGGGTCGTGCAGCAGTCCGGCGATCACCTCGTCGAGGGTGGCGGGGGCCTTCTCCGGCGCCGGGTAGCGGTCCGCGAACCGCGGCAGCCACTGGGCGCGGAACGCCTCGGCGAAGCGGGGGGTGTCCGCCGTGCCGAGGATGTAGCCGACCGCCTGCCCCTGTCCGTCGTCCAGCACGAAGGCCAGGTCGGGGTCGAAGTGGACGTAGGGGGCGGCGAAGACGGCGGGCAGGACGGCCGGGTCGGCGTACACGGGCCGGCTGTCCCGGCCGTTGTGCCCGGTGCGGATGCAGATGTCGTCGAGGGCCGGGGCGTCGGCGGGACGGTACGGGCGTACGGCGGCAGTCGGGGTCACCGCAGCATCCTGACTCATTGGGAGCGCTCCCACAAGGGTGCGGTGGGCGATGCCGCGCCGGGCGCCGAATGGCGGCGGCCGGTCCGGGCACCCGATGATCCCAGTGGGCGCACCCTCGGTACGCCCCGATGCCCCTTGGACGGGATCGATACAGCGAGAGAGAGCGAGAGAGCGTCATGAGTCTTTTGCGTATGGTCGGCCGCCCGATGCTCGCCTCGATCTTCGTCGGGGGCGGGCTGCAGTCGCTGCGCAGGCCCGGGGACGTGGCCCCGGCCGCCGAGCCGGTCGTCCGGCCGGTGACCGAGCGCGTGGCGGTGCTGCCCGACAGCACGGAGCAACTCGTACGGCTCAACGGCGCCGTGCAGGTCGTGGGCGGGGCGCTGCTCGGGCTCGGCCGCTGTCCGCGCCTGGCGGCGCTGGCCCTCGCGGTGACCCTGGTCCCCACCACGCTGGCGGCGCACCGCTACTGGGACGCGCAGGACCCGTCCGACCGCGACCAGCAGCGCATCCACTTCATGAAGAACCTGTCCATGCTGGGCGGTCTGCTGATCGCGGTCGACGACACCGGCAGTGCCCCCTCGCTGCTCTGGCGCAGTCGGCACGCCGCCCGCGACCTGCGGCACGACGCCCACCTGGTGCGCCGCTCGGTCCGGGCCACCGCCCGCCCCGCGGCGGCCGCGGGCGGCGCCCGGGCCAGGCTGGGCGTCTGACCCGCACGTCGCACGAAGCGGGCGTTAGCCCACCGGCTGCGGGGGGGACCCGACGCCCGTGGCGGGGCGGTCCCGCAACCGCCACGGACCTGCTGGAGGTGAACATGGGACACGGAGGAAACGTCATCGACGAGCTGACGACCGATCACCGTGAGGTCGAGGAGCTCTTCGGCAAGATCGAGGCGCTGCCGTCCGGTCACAAGGACCGCAAGCTGTACGCCGACCAGGCCACGATCGAGCTGGTCCGGCACTCGGTGGCGGAGGAGGCGTATCTCTACCCCGCCGTGCGCGAGCACGTGGCGAACGGGGGCGCCCTCGCGGACAAGGAACTCGAGGACCACGCCCAGGCCGAGCAGATCATGAAGGACCTGGAGGGCTGCGCGGCGGACGACGCCGAGTTCGACCGGTTGATCGGCATGCTGATGAGCGAGATCCGTGAACACGTCGCCGACGAGGAGGGCAACCTCTTCCCGAGGCTCCGTGAGGCATGTCCCGCGGAGGCTCTGGACAAGCTGGGCGACAAGGTCCGTCAGGCGAAGAAGACGGCGCCGACGCGGCCGCACCCGTCCGCCCCGGACAAGCCGCCCATGAACAAGCTCCTCGCGCCGGGTGCGGGGATGGTGGACCGGGTACGGGACGCGCTGTCGGGACGGGGGAAGTCCGGCTGAGAGCACGCACCGGCCCGTCGTGTCAGGGGCCCGTCGCCGTGGCGACGGGCCCCTGACACGCGTCGCACGGGGTCCGCCGCGGGCGGATGCTGTGATCAAGCACACTCCGCGCGCCAAGTGGGGCAGGGCGAGGGGGTGTTGTCCCCGTGCGGGCGAGTGGGGCGGTGTACGTCGGCGAGGACTCGCCGGTCCCTTCTGCCACGATGGTCCGCGCCGTCATCCGGCTCAGTGGAGCGGTCGCGCAGCGCAGCCGGCCTCTCGCTCCCGTCCCTTTCCCCTTCCGGGTCTCACGACTCGCCTTCGAGTGGCGCACTGTGTCTTCTTCCCCTGCCCCCGCCCCGCCGGCGTCCGCGCCGCCTCCCGCCTCCGCACCGTCCGAGGCCGTGTCCCGTTCGCCGTGGCGGTCCCTGAGGTACCGCAGCATGCGCTGGTGGTCGGTCGCGAACTTCGTGTCGAACGCCGGTACGTGGATGCAGCTCACGGTGCAGAACCTGCTGGTTCTGCAGATCACCGGGTCCGCCGCGGCGACGGGTCTGTCCATGTCCGTCCAGGCCGCGCCCGCGCTGCTGATCAGCGTGTTCGGCGGTGCGGCCGTCGACCGCTGGCCGCGGAAGCTGACCGCCGCGATCAGCCAGGCGCTGCTCGGCACGGTCGCGTTCGTGACGGCCGTCATGGTGGCGCTGGACCGGCTCGACGTGACCTCCCTGATGGTGCTGGCCGCGGTGACCGGCGTCGTCGCCACCGTGGACGGGCCGGCGTGCTCGCTGCTGGGCAACGATCTCGTCCCGGCCGAGGACGTGCCGTCCGCGATCGGGGTGGGCGCGCTGGTCCATCAGGCGGGCCGGCTCACGGGCGCCGCGCTGGCCGGGGTGACGGTCGGTTTCCTCGGCACGGCCGCCGCCTACGCCGCCAACGGCCTGTCGTTCCTGTTCGTGGCCGCGGTCATCCCCTTCCTGCGTCCGGCGCGCGGGGCGGTCAAGCACGTCGGGAGGGTGAAGCGCCGCGGCGAGGCGGACACCATGAGCGTGCGGGAGGGGCTGGCCTTCTTCGCGCGCCGTCCCCGGCTGCTGGCGCTGGCCGGTGTCACCGGGGTCAGCGCGGTCTTCGGGCGCAACTACCAGCTCACCCTGGCCGTGCTCGTCACCGGACCGCTCGCGGGCGGCGCCGGGTCGTTCGGCACGGTCTCCACCGTGCTGGCGGCCGGGGGCATCCTCGGCGCGGTCCTGGGTGCCCGGCTGCGCCGGCCCTCGGTGCGGATCGTGGGCGCGCTGGCGGCGGCCGGCGGGCTGCTGCAGGTGGTGGCGGGCCTGTCGCCGTCGCTGGCCGTTCTGCTGGTGATGGTGCTGCCGATGGCCGTGGTGGAGTCCGTGTCCGACACCGCGGGTACGGCGGTGCTCCAGACCGACCCGCCCGCGCACATGCGGGGCCGGGTACTCGGGGTGTGGGGCAGCATCGGCACGGTGTGGAGCCTCGGCGGACCGCCGGCGCTCGGCCTGCTGATGGAGTTCGCCGGCCCCCGTGGCGCCCTGGTCGCGGGCGGACTGATCATCGCCGCCACCATCGGCACGGGCCACCTGCTGCGCGAACGCCGGACCACGGCACCGGTGGCGGTGCGGGCAGGGGATGCGGACACGCCCGAACCGGCGGCCCTGCAAACGGCCGCCTGAGCCTCACGGCCGGGTGTGGTGGGCGTCTCCGGGGGCGGGTCAGGCGACGAGTTCCCGGCCGGGGTCGTCCAGCCGGTCGACGAGCTGGGCGTGGTGGAGTTGGGCGACGGGCGCGACGAGGTCGGGGTGGCGCAGCAGCGCCGTCGCCCGCCGGTCGCGGTCGTCGGGGGCGAGCAGACGGCGGAACTCGCCCGGCGCAGCGGCCGTCGTATCGGCCGCCAGGGCGGCCACCGCCCGGGCGGCGAGTTCCGGGTCGGTCAGCAGGCAGGCCGCCCAGCTCCCGACGACCTCGTCCACCCAGGTCCGCCAGGCGTCCGCGTCCGGGTCGGCGGCCGGGTTCCCGTCCGCGCCGGTGATCCAGTCGAGCCGGGCGGATCCGCCGGGGCCCGCCATGCCCATCAGCGCGGCGTCCATGGGGGTCGGGTAGCGCAGCCGGGCGGCGACGGTCACGGCCTGCCGCGCCTGGACCTCGCAGAGGGCGGAGGCCAGCGCGCCGCCGGACGCCGGATAGGCGTACGTGAGCCACTGGGCGGTCGCCGCGATGACGGGAGAAAGGTCTGCTTGCACTGCCGGGCCGTCCGAACTGCTCGTCGTGGGGACAGGAAGTCTGGTCGTCGTGGGACACGGTCCGTGTACGTCGTGGGACGCGGTCCGTGAAAACGGTAGCCCGCCGGGCACGGCGCGGAACATGGCCCGGCTCTCGTCGACGGCGTGGTCTGCGACACATCTCGGACACATCGCCGCCCGGCAGGAACGCGCGCACGCCCGGCCCGCTCCCTGCCCCTCACCGGTGCCCGGCGGCACTCACTGGGTCGCCTCGACGATGCAGCGCCGCAGCTCCTCGACCGCCTCCGGGGCGCCCTCGACCGTCGTCCCGTCGTCACCGTCGGCGTCGTGGCGGTTCCACAGCCGGCGCAGCACGGCCTGCGGGGAACCGCTCAGCGTCACGTCGGCCGTGCCGTCGCCCGCGCCGTCCGTCACCGTGAACTCCCCGGGACCGGTCCGCACCCGCCAGGCCGTGTCCCCGGCCCGCACCAGGAAGGTGCGGCCGGGCGAGGCGTCGAGGACGTCGGTGAAGTACTCGCCCCACTCGGCGACGGAGTAGCCCGCGAAGATCTTGAGCAGTTCGTCGATCCCGTCCACCGCGAGATCGTCCGGGACGGGTGCGACGGGCTGTCCGGTGGCGAGCTCGGCGTCGATCCGGTGGACGACGGTCTCCTGCGCCATCCGCCGGATCCAGAAGCCGACGCTCTGGTCGGGGCCGTACCAGGTGGCGGCCGGGGCCTCGGGAGCGCGGACGGCGAACTCGGCGCGCAGCGCGGTGTACCCGCGGTCGAGCAGCGCCGCCGGCTCCTCCTCGGCGAACTCCTTCGGCGGCCAGTCCTCGCGCTCGACGCCGTCGCGCATGGCGACGGTCTTGTGCAGGTAGACCTCGCCGACGTGGCGGGTCAGGTCGGCGACGGTCCAGCCGGGGCAGGTCGGCACCGGCGCGCCGGGGTCGGCGTCGGCGACGACCCGCAGGCGGTCGTAGTCGGCGGCGAGACAGTCGAGAAGGCGGGTGAACTCCATGCGGCAGAGCCAAGCACACGCTCAGTGGTCCGTCACGGCGTTTGTTGTCCTCCCGGCAGCGGTCCGCTCACCAGGCCCCGCTGGGGAGCGCGGGACGGCGGACGGCTTCCGCGGCGTCCCGCAGATGCAGGGCGACCGTGATCAGGGCCCGCAGAGCGGACGGACGCAGGCTCTGGGCACTCTCGGCGGCCAGCACCAGCAGGCAGCCCGCGGCCTGCTCGACGACCGGCACCGAGAACGCGAAGTCGTCGCCGTCGGCCCCGCGGAACGCCCGCCAGGGGGTCGCGGCGCCGTCGATGGCCTTCTGGACCGCCTGCTCGAGGTGCTGGGCGGCCTGCTCGCACACGGGGGCGGGCAGGATGATGGTGCGATGGAACGCTGAACTGGTCATAATCCCACTGCTCCCCCGCACCCGGGTCCTTCGATCGCCGTACCGGCCGTTTTTCACCGGGTCGGCCGCAGCCGGTCCTGGCCCTGTCTAGGCTGGTGGCCGTGTCTCCCCCCACCTCGCCCTCGGTCGCCGCGGCCCGGTTCACCGGGCGCACGGTGACCGGTGAGCGCCGGCTGTCCGGATCGCTCGCCGAAGTCACCCTCGACGACGGGCGCACGGTGATGGCCAAACGCGGCGACGGCACCGGAGCGGCGCGGGCCGAGGCCGCCGGGCTGCGTTGGCTGGCCGAGGCCGGCACGGTACGGGTCCCGGCGGTGCACGGCGACGACGAGCACTGGCTGGTCACCGACCGCGTGGCGCAGGGGCGGGCCGGTGCCGGGGCGGCGGCCCGGTTCGGCCGGGACCTGGCCGCCCTGCACGCCGCCGGGGCGCCCGCGTTCGGGGCCCCGCCGCCCGGCGGACCCGCGGAGGCGTTCATCGGGCTCGCCCCGATGCGCAACGTCACCGGGGACGACTGGCCGCGCTGGTACGCCGAGCACCGGGTGCTGCCGTATCTGCGCGACGCGGTGGACGCCGGGACCGTCCGGCCGGACGAGGCCGCCGACGTCGAGCGGGTCTGCGAGCGGCTGCCCGAGCTGGCGGGTCCCGCCGAGCCGCCCGCCCGGCTGCACGGCGACCTGTGGAACGGCAATGTGCTGTGGGGCGCCGACGGGCACGTCCACCTGATCGACCCGGCCGCGCACGGCGGGCACCGGGAGACCGACCTGGCGATGCTGAGCCTCTTCGGCTGCCCGCATCTGGACCGTGTCCTGGCGGGCTACCAGGAGGCCGCGCCGCTGGCCGACGGCTGGGCGGGCCGCGTCGGCGTGCACCAGCTCTTCCCGCTGCTGGTGCACGCCGTGCTGTTCGGACGCGGCTACGCCGAGCAGGCCCTCGCGGTCGCCCGGAGGGCCCTGTCCGCCGGCTGACCGTTCACCGGGTCAGGGGGTTCACGGTCACGGGGTCAACGGTCACGGGTTCACCGTGTCACCACGTGCCGCTCGTCGGGGACGCAGTGGGTCATGGTCAGCCCCGCGACGTCGCGGGGCGGGTTCTTGCCCAGGTTCGCCAGCCGCTTGCGGTCCTCCTCGGTGAGGTCCTGGCTCGCCAGCGGCTCCAGGCCCGCCACGTCCTCGGGAGTGATCCCGAGGCCCTCGCCGACCCGCAGGCCGAGGTCGTTCTCGACGAGCAGGAAGTGCCAGACCATGCGTTCCTGCACCGGCCGGTCGCACTGCGACAGGAGGGTGACGAAGTTCTTCACCAGGTCGTCGCGCTCCCACTCCTCCAGCAGCAGGTAGCGCTGGCCGGCCTGCAGGTAGTCGTTGGTGCGCGGGATGCGCTTGCGGGTGAGCCGGCCCCGGATCTCCGGCCCCTGCTCGTCGTGGGTGGGGTAGTGGGCCTCGCGCAGGCTGCCGTCGGTGATCGACGGTTCGTAGTTCACCGCCGGGTTGTCGCCGCCGTCGACGTGGTAGGCCATCTGGCCGTCGCGCTGGTTGGTGTTGACCTCCGCGTGCTTGGCCTGGTTGACGGGCAGTTGGAGATAGTTCGGGCCGACCCGGTAGCGCTGGGTGTCGCTGTAGGAGAACGTCCGGCCGACCAGCATCTTGTCGTCGGAGAAGTCCAGTCCGTCGACGAGGACGCCGGTGCCGAAGGAGATCTGCTCGTTCTCGGCGAAGAAGTTGTCCGGCATCCGGGTCAGGACCATCCGGCCCACCGGCTTCGGCGGGAAGTCCTGCTCGGGCCAGGTCTTGGTGTCGTCCAGCGGGTCGAAGTCCAGCTCCGGGTGGTCGTTGTCGTCCATCATCTGGACGAGGAGCTCCCATTCGGGATGTTCGCCGCGCGCGATCGCCTCGTAGAGGTCCTTGGTGGCGTGCCCGAGCGAGTCGGCCTGGACGTTGGCCGCGTCCTCCTCGGTCATGCTGCGCACACCCTGCTTGGGCATCCAGTGGTACTTGACCAGGAAGGTCTTCCCCCCGGCGTTCACCCACTTGTAGGTGTTGACGCCGAAGCCCTGCATGTGGCGGTAGTCGGCCGGGATGCCGCGCGGGCTGAACAGGTTGACCAGCATGTGCATCGCCTCCGGCGTCTGCGACATGAAGTCGAAGATGCGGCGCGGCTGCTGCTCGAAGGTCACCGGGTCGGGCTTGAGCGCGTGGATCACGTCCGGGAACTTGATCGCGTCGCGGATGAAGAAGACGCCCAGGTTGTTGCCGACGAGGTCCCAGTTGCCGTCCTCGGTGTAGAACTTCACCGCGAAGCCGCGGGGGTCGCGGGCGGCCTCGGAGGAGTCTCGTCCGCCGATGACGGTGGAGAACCTGACCGCCAGATCGGTGCGCTTGCCCTCGTCCTGGAACAGCTTGGCCCGGGTGTACCGCTCGATCGGCTCGTCGCCCCACTTGCCGTACGCCACGAAGCAGCCGTACGCCGTCACCCCGCGGGCGTGCACGACGCGCTCGGGGATGCGCTCCCGGTCGAAGTGGCTGATCTTCTCCAGGAACTGGTAGTTCTCCAGAGTGGCCGGTCCGCGGGCGCCGACCGTGCGCTGGTTCTGGTTGTCGTAGACGGGGTGCCCCTGCCGGTTCGTGAGCACCTTGCGCTCGTCGCCCGGAGCGGGGCCCTGGCTCGATACGTCCGTCATGGTGGGGGCTCCTTCGACTCGTTGCTGCCCGCAGACAAGGCCCTGAGCTGCGAGGCGGCCGTCGGCCGCGCAGATCGGCGCCCCGGGTACCCACGGCGAGCCGTCCGATACACACCGTTTTACACAGGTTTCCCGCCTCGCGCACCGAGGGCCCGGACGCCCAGGCCACCTGGACGTCCGGGCCCCGCGGGCGGGTCGCGTCAGCTGCCGTTCAATCGGGCGCGCAGCAGTTGCTTGCCCAGTTCGGCGCCCTTGCGGCTGTCCGACTGGGCCTTGCGGAACAGCTCCGCGACCTCGGTGTCCTTGGTGCGCTCCGCGTCCTGGATGTACGTCTCCAGGCGCAGCGCGTTGTTGAGGCACGACTCGACGTACCAGATGAGGTTGTAGTCCTTGTCCTGCGTGCCGGTCACGCCGCCGGTCTCCGTGCCGCTGGTCATGCGGGCCTCCTCCTCGAGGTGGGATCCGAAGTGCGGGCCGGGTACCCGGGGCCTCACGGGACACACAGCTCCACGAGGGCACGGTCACCACGAGGGCACGGTCGCCGCGGGGGCGCGACCGGTCCCCCGTTCCGGTCGTGCCTCCCGCGGCCCGTCGAACCTACGTGGACGGCTCGGCCGTTGTGAATCGTGCCGATGCCCGCTGCCGGGCCGGACGGGCTCACCCGTGCACAGGTGAGTCCGGATGGTCCGGTTTCGTCCCGTGCAGGCGGGGCTGCTCGAGGTCGCCCGCCGCCAGATGGGCGAGCACGACCTCGTACAGGTCGCTGCCGGCCGCGAGCAGCCGGCGTTCGAGGACGGGCTCCGCGCTGCGGACGTGCTCGCGCACGGTCTGGGCGTGGAAGCCGAGCGACCGAGCGGCCCGCTCCGCGTTGCCGCCGACGGCGATCCAGGCGCGCAGCGTGCGCCGCAGGTTCCGGGCGTCCGGCTCCAGGCGGCCGAGCAGGTCGTCGGCCCAGGTGCGCAGCGCGGGCCCGGTGAGCAGGTCGGCGAGGTGGGCGCCGCCGGGTCGTACGGCGGCGCCGTCGGCGAGGTACTGGTCGAGACCTGCCTGGGCGTTCAGGGCCAGGTGGACGGTGGCCCGCACGGCCAGGTCGGTGAAGTCGGTGCGCAGCAGTGTCTCGACCCGGTCCATGCGGGCGCGGACGGTGTTGCGGCTGACGCCGAGGACCTTCGCGGTGGCGACGGCGGTGAACTCCAGGCCGAGCCGGGTGGTGGCCAGGAGCTCGGCGCGTGTGTGGTGCGGCAGGGTGTCGAGCGGGCGCAGCACCTGGGCCGTCCAGCCGTGCAGCGCCGCCGGGTCCATCAGCCGCTCGGGGTGGGTCCGCTCGGCGTACACGGCCGCCTTCTGCGGACGGAACCGGGCAACCGCCAGCGCGCTCACGGCCTGCGCGTACGCCGTGGCGGTGCGGGCGAGGCTCTGCCGGGCGCTGCCGCCGAGGAAGACGCCGGGGAGCCGGCCGACGAGCGTGCGCAGATCCTGGCCGGCCGTGTCGCGGGGCGTCAGGACGATCACATGGCCGTCCATGGCCGGGCACCGCACGACCAGCGCCCGTTCCCCCGTCGCCGACAGGCACTCCTCGGCGAGCCGGTCGCGGTCCCCGGGGCTGCTCTCCACGACGTAGACGCAGGCCGTCTCGGTGTCGAGGAGGCCCGGCCAGAGTCCGGCGGCCACGCGGCGGGCGGAGACGGTGTCCTCGACCATCAGCAGTTGCAGGATGGCCAGGCGCAGGTCGGAGGTGGCCCGCCGCAGCCGGAGCCCGGCCGCGGCCGACTCGTGGCCGGCCAGCAGGAGCTCCACCACCTGGGCGGTGTGCGTGACGATGTCGAAGGCGCGCCGGTCGAAGGGCGTCTCCCGTGCCACCGCGAGGACGGCGGCCGGCGCCGGGTGGGACCGCTCCACCCGGACGAGGCGCAGATGGCGGCCCCGGTCCTCCAGGGCGGCGGAGGCGATGCGGCCGGTGGTGAGGTGGGCGACGAGGTCCTCGTCGAGCGGGACGCGGGTGCCGGCCAGCAGGCGTCCGGTGCCGTCCTGGAGGGAGACGGCCGCGTGCACGGCTCCCGCGAGCCAGGCCACGACCCTGGGTACGTCGCGTGCGGTCGGCCGCAGGTGGTCGAGGAGTTCCTCCGCCCATCCCGCCCGCCCGCCGTCGGCTTCCTGCCGCGGTGTCCCGTCGTCTCGGCCCGCCACGTCGGCCTTCTCCTCGTCCTCGCTCCGACCTCGGCCCAGGCCGGGGACGTTACCTCATGCCCCTGCGGCCCGGCAGGCCCCGCGTGACGGTGGGCGGCATGACCGGACCTGCTGGGTCCGCAGGCGTGGGCGGCATAAGCTCGGTGAATGGCGAAGTACTTCGACGTGCACCCCGACAACCCCCAGCCGCGCAGCATCGCCCAGGTCGCCGACAGCGTCCGCTCGGGCGCGCTGATCGCGTACCCCACGGACTCCTGCTACGCGCTGGGCTGCAGGCTGGGCAGCCGCGACGGGATCGACCGCATCCGGTCGATCCGGGCCCTGGACAACCGGCACCACTTCACCCTGGTGTGCCAGGACTTCGCGCAGCTCGGCCAGTTCGTACAGATCGACAACGACGTGTTCCGGGCGATCAAGGCATCGACCCCGGGCAGCTACACCTTCATCCTCCCGGCGACGCGGGAGGTGCCGCGCATGCTCCAGCACCCGAAGAAGAAGACCGTCGGCGTGCGCATCCCCGACCACGTCGTCACCCAGGCCCTCCTTGCGGAGCTCGGTGAACCGCTGCTGTCCAGCACCCTCCTGCTGCCCGGTGAGGACGAGCCGATGACCCAGGGGTGGGAGATCAAGGACCGGCTCGACCACGTGGTGGACGCGGTGATCGACTCCGGGGACTGCGGCACCGAGCCGACGACGGTCGTCGACTTCTCCGGCGGTGAGGCGGAGATCGTGCGGCAGGGCGCCGGCGACACGACCCGGTTCGAGTAGCGGGCCCGGCCGAGGGGGCCGCCTCGGTCCCCTGCGGGGCGTGCCAGGATGACCATGATCCGCCGGAGCCGCCGGCGGCTCGTCCATCCGGGCACGACAGAACCGAGGCACGACAGAGAGGCAGCCCGCCATGACCGCCGTACAGGGAACCGCTGTCGACCTCCCCACCGAGGACGGCACCGCAGACGCCTACCTGGTCCACCCCGCCGACGGGGGACCGCACCCCGCGGTCCTGTTCTTCATGGACGCCTTCGGGCTGCGTCCGCGGCTGAGGGCGATGGCCGACCGGCTGGCCGGTGCCGGATACACCGTCCTGGTGCCGAACCTCTTCTACCGGCAGGGGCGGGCCCCGGTCGTGGAACTGCCCGCGTTCATCGGCCCCGAGGCGCGGCCCGGGCTCTTCGAGCGCATCGGACCGGCCTTCCACGCCCTCACGCCCGAGCGGGCGATGCGGGACGCCGGGGCCTTTCTGCGGTGGCTGGCGCAGTGCCCGGCGGCGGCCGGCGGCCCGGTCGCGCTGACCGGCTACTGCCTGGGCGCCGGGATCGCCCTGCGCACCGCCGGCACGTACCCGGACCGGGTCGCCGCGGCGGCCGGCTTCCACGGCTCGCACCTGGCGGCCGAGGACCCGCAGAGCCCGCACCTGTCGGCCGAACACATCACCGCCGAGCTGTACTTCGCCCACGCGGACCAGGACCCGTCCATGCCGCCCGAGCAGCAGGAGCGTCTGACGCAGGCCCTGACCGCGGCCGGGGTCCGGCATCGCTGCGAGGTGTACGACGGTGCGCAGCACGGCTACACGCAGGCCGACACCTCGGCGTACGACCCGGAGGCGACCGAGCGGCACTGGGAGGCGCTGCTCGACCTCCTGAAGCGGACGCTCTGACCGGGTGCGGGCGGCGGGGTCACCAGCGGCCCGGCTCGCTGCCGGTGACCGGCTCGGACGGGGTGCCGTCGACCCCGGCGGGTACGTCGCCTGCGAGCATCACCCGGTGCATGGTCCGGGGGTGGCCGAGGTGGGCGTTGTCGCTCGGCGCGAGGTGGATCGTGGCCCGGTTGTCCCAGAACGCGACACTGCCCGGCTCCCAGCGGAAGCGGACGGTGTACTCCGGCCGGGTCGCCTGCTCCAGCAGCATCTCCAGGATCGCCGCGCTCTCGGGGCGGGAGAGTCCGGCGATCTGCTCGACGTAGTAGCCGTTGACGAACAGCACCCGCTCCCCGGTCTCCGGGTGGACGCGGACCAGCGGGTGCACGGTCGCGGTCTGGTGGTCCAACAGGTGCCGGACGTAGGCGTCGTCGCCCGGCCGGGGCTGGTAGCCGACGCCGAGGCGGTGTTCGGCGCGCAGGGTGTCGACGAACGCGCGCATCGGGGCGGACAGTCCGGCGTAGGCGGCGGCGAGGTTCGACCAGGTGGTGTCGCCGCCGTACGGCGGTACCGTCTCGGCGCGCAGGATCGTGGCGGCCGGCGGGTCGACGCGGGCGCCGTGGTCGCAGTGCCAGCCACGGAGCAGCGTGTGGCGCCGGCGTCGCAGCCACTCGTCGTGCTCCATCCCGAACCGTCCGCCGAGTTCCAGCCGGTCGGCGGTGGTCTCGATCTCCGGGAAGCCGGCCGGCGAGGCCTTGCCGCGCCAGGGCAGGACCACCGGCTCGCCGAAGAGACGCGCGAACGCCACGTGTCCGGCGTGGTCGAGGCGCTGGTCCCGGAAGAACACCACCTTCCAGCGCAGCACCGCCGCCCGGATCGCCGCGACCTGCGCCGCGGCGAGGCCTTCGGCCAGGTCGACGCCGCCGATGTCGGCGCCGATGTGACCGGCGGCCGGTTTGACCTCGATCCCCGCGGCCTCGGCCGCCTCACGTTCCGCCAAGGCCCTGTCCGTCGTCATGCGCCCTCCGTCGGTCGCTCGTCCGGTCGGTCGATCCACGTGGCTTGCTCCCGCAGAGATCGTGGCAGAAGGCCTGCCGCGCCGTCCGGTTGATCACCACTCACCCCGTGGGTGACGCTGGACGGGCGGCAACCGCCGCACTCGGTCGAGGAAAGGTCCCACGGTGATCAGCATCCCGACGCACACGCTCAACGACGGCACCACGCTTCCCGCCCTGGGTCTGGGCACCTGGCCGATGAAGGACGACGAGGCCGAGCGGGCGGTCCGCGAGGCCCTGGAGACGGGTTACCGCCTGATCGACACGGCGACGAACTACCGCAACGAGACCGGTGTGGGCCGCGGGGTGGCCGGCAGCGGCGTCCCCCGCGAGGACATCGTGGTGACGACCAAGCTGCCCGGCCGGCACCACGGCTACGAGGAGACGCTCGCCTCGTTCGAGGAGTCCCGCGCCCGGCTCGGCCTGGAGTACGTGGACCTGTATCTGATCCACTGGCCGCTGCCCCGGGTGGACAAGTACGTCGACTCCTGGAAGGCCATGGTCAAGCTGCGCGACGACCAACTCGTGCGCTCCATCGGCGTCTCGAACTTCACGGCCGGTCACATCGAGCGGCTCGAGAAGGAGACCGGTGTCCTGCCCTCCGTCAACCAGATCGAGCTGCACCCGCTCCTCCCGCAGGAGGAACTGCGCGCCTTTCACGAACGCAAGGGCATCCGCACCGAGAGCTGGAGCCCGCTGGGCCGCGGCAGCAAACTGCTGGACGATCCGGCGGTCGTCGCGGTCGCCGACGCGCACGGTGTGACGCCGGCCCAGGCGGTCCTGCGCTGGCACACCCAGCTCGGCGCGGTACCCATCCCGAAGTCCTCCGACCCCGCACGGCAGCGGGCCAACCTCGACGTGTTCGGCTTCGCACTGGACGCCGGTCAGATGCGGGCGGTCGCGGACCGGGCACACCGGCGGATCGGCGGCGACCCGGAGGTGCACGAGGAGTTCTGACGGGGTTGCCGGCACGGGCCGTCCTCGCCGCGAAGAGCCGGGAGCCGTGGCTCACTGGGCGGGCAGCGGCTGTTCGGCCCAGATGGTCTTTCCGCTGCTCGTCTGCCGGCTGCCCCAGCGCTGGGTGAGCTGGGCGACCAGCAGCAGGCCCCGGCCGCCCTCGTCGTAGGCGTGGGCCCGCCGCAGGTGGGGTGAGGTGGCGCTGCCGTCGGAGACCTCGCAGATGAGGGTGGTGTCCCGGATGAGGCGCAGCTGGATGGGCGGTTCGCCGTACCGGATCGCGTTGGTGACGAGCTCACTGACGACGAGCTCGGTGACGAACGCCTCCTCGCCCAGGCCCCACTCCCCCAGCTGCTCGACGACGTCCCGCCGGACGGCGGCCACGTGCGCGGGGTCGGACCGGACGTCCCAGGTACGGATCCGGTCCGTGCCCAGCGCCCGGGTGCAGGCCAGCAGCAGCGCCACGTCGTCGCCGGGCTCCTCCGGCATCACGGCCTTGAGCACGCTGTCGCACAGCGCGTCGAGCGAGTTCGCGGGCGCGGTCAGCGCCCGGCACAGCTCCGCGGCGGCATGGTCGACGTCGCGGTCGCGGTCGTCGAGGAGGCCGTCGGTGTACAGGGCGACGACGGAGCCCTCGGGCAGCACCAGCTCGGTCGCCTCGAACGGCAGCCCGCCCACGCCGAGCGGCGGCCCGGCGGTCACGGGGACGAGTTGTGCGGTGCCGTCGGGCAGGACGACGGCGGGCGCCGGGTGGCCGGCGGCGGCCAGGGTGAGGACCCGGGTGACGGGGTCGTAGACGGTGTAGAGACAGGTGGCGCCCAGTTCGGCGATCTCTGCGCCGTCGTCGCCGGCCGCGAGGTGGGTGACGAGGTCGTCGAGGTGGGTGAGGAGTTCGTCGGGGGGCAGGTCGACGTCGGCGAGGGTGCGCACGGCCGTGCAGAGGCGGCCCATGGTCGCCGTGGACGGGATGCCGTGGCCGACCACGTCGCCGACGACGAGCGCGACCCGGCTGCCGGACAGCGGGATCACGTCGAACCAGTCGCCGCCGATGCCGGCCGCGGAAACGGAGGGCAGATAGCGGTGGGCCACCTCGACCGCCGCCTGTCCGGGCAGACCTCGGGGCTGCAGGCTGTGCTGCAGGACGAGTGCGGTGGCGCGCTCGCGGGCGAAACGGCGGGCGTTGTCGACGCAGACCGCGGCCCGGCTGGCGAGTTCCTGCATGAGGACGGCGTCGTCGTCGGCGTACGGTGCCTGCGGCCTGGTGCGGACGGCCAGCACCACGCCCAGGGTGGTGCCGCGGGCCATCAGCGGCACCGCCAGGGCGGAGCAGACACGCTCCCGGTAGGCGCGGTTGTGCGGGGCCTGCTCATTGCGGATCCGCATCCACCGGTCGAAGTCCGGGTCGCCCGGGCCGGTGCGCACCGGCCGCCCCTCTCTCAGCGCCTGCGCCGAGGCCGAGCACGGCGGGTGGACGTCGATCTCGCCGAGGTGCACGGAGGCCCTGGGAAAACCGTCGGTGGTGACGCTGTGCGCAACGCGGCGCAGCCCGGCGTCCTCGGCCGGCACGACGAAGGGCCGTTCGGTGTCCAGGACCCAGTCGAACAGGTTGACGGCGGCGAAGTCGGCGAATCGCGGCACGAGGAACTCGATCAGTTCCTCGGTGGTGCGCACGACGTCCAGGGTGGTGCCGATGCCGGTCGCGGCCTCGCTCAGCAGGGTCAGTCGTTGGTGCGCCCGGTGCTGGTCGGTGCTCTCGAAGCCCGCGGCGACCACGGCGGCCACTTCCCCCGACGCGTCGCGGACCGGCCACATCTCGATCACCCAGGCGTGCTCGCCGAGCCGGGAGGAGGCGGACGTGAAGGTCTCGTAGCGGACGGGGCGGCCGGTGTCGACGACCTGCCGCAGGTGCACCCCGATCTGCACGCCGTCCAGGTCCACCGCCTCTATGACGTCCGGCAGCCGCCGTCCGATGATGTCCTCCTCCGGCATACCCAGCATCCGGCGCGCGGCTTCGTTGACCCGCAGGTAGCGATGCCGGGTGTCGTGGACGGACATCGCCAAAGACGCCTGCCGGAAGACCTCCCCGGTCAGCAGAAACGTTTCCGAGTCGGGCGGTTCGACCGTCACCATGTATCCCGCCGGGGTGCCGGTCACCCCCAGCAGCGGACTGGCGCGCAGGGTCAGCGCGACGGTGGACCCGTCCCGGTGGCGGAGCAGGACCGTGCCCGACAGCGCGGCCGGTGGCCCGGGCGGCACCACGCCGGCGAGCAGGTCGCGCGCGGGCCGGCCCACCGCCTCCTCGGCCGGATAGCCGGTCAGCCGCCGGGCGCCCTCGCTCCACCCCGTCACCGTGCCGTGCACGTCCAGGGTCGCCGCGGCGGAGGCCTGCTCCATAGCGTCCAGGATTGACCCTTTACAGCCCGGTTTCAACCGCGACGGAGCGCAAGTGGCGCCCTACCCGTGGTGAGCACGGAGTGCGGCCAGGGCACGGTCGGCGTGCGTGTTCATCCGCAGCTCGCTGCGGACGACCTCGAGCAGGGTGCGGTCCTGTCCCACGACGAAGGTGACGCGCTTGGTGGGGGCCAGGCTGAACCCTCGTGCCACCCCGAAGAGCGCGCGGACCGCGCCGTCGGTGTCGGACAGCAGCGGCATGCCGAGGGTGTGGCGTCCGGCGAACTCCTGCTGCCGTTCGACGGGGTCGCCGCTGACGCCCACGGGACGGGCGCCGACCGCGGCGAACTCGGCGGCGAGGTCACGGAAGTGGCAGGCCTCCGCGGTACAGCCGGGGGTGAGGGCGGCGGGGTAGAAGAACAGCACGACCGGGCCGTCGGCGAGCAGCTCGGACAGGCGGCGCGGGGTGCCGGTCTCGTCCGGCAGCGTGAAGTCCTCGACGGTGTCGCCGACCGCCGGGATCCGGCTCACGACCGGCCCTCGCCGGCCTTGGCGACGCCGCGGGCCCACAGCACGAGCGGCACCTGCACCGGCAGCCGACCGTAGGCGGCGGCCCGCTGCGGCGCGGGGCGGTGCCGCCAGTCCACGGCCATCTTGACGTTGGCGGGGAACACGCCGACGAAGAAGGCGGCCGTGGTCAGCGCGGCGGCCTTCCGGGTGCGCGGCAGCGCGATGCCCGCGGCCAGCGCCAGTTCGGCGGCGCCGCTGGCGTACGTCCATGCCCGGGGGGTGCCCGGCAGCCCGCGCGGCACGATCGCGTCGAAGGTGCGGGGCCGGGTGAAGTGGGCGACGCCCGCGGCGGCCAGCAGGCCGGCGAGCAGCAGGGGTGAGCGTTCGGACCGGGACACGGTTCCTCCTCCGGTGGGCCTGCCGCGCGATATTACTCGACGGTAAGGAGCACGGACGTCGCGGCACTCGAGAGGCCGCCGTCCCGGCACACAGGGGCGGACAACGCTCGCCGGAATTGGCCGGGTGTAGTGCACACGTTCCGACGGGCATGTGGTTAGCTTAGGCTAGCCTAACCTTAGCTGTTGACGATTTCGTCGGCAGTCACTCGCCCCTGCCCGCCCTCCGACCTGCGGTTGACGGAGAACGCCGATGACCACGCTCCCCCGCCCCACTCCCCGCGGTGCCGCCACGCCGGACGTCCGCCCGGTCCGGGTCACCGGCCCGCGCCTGGCGCGACTCCTGGAGGAGGCGGAGGGAGCCGACGACCCCCGGCGGACGGCCCTGGCGGCCGAGTTCTGGAGCGAGACGGAGCGCCTGGGCACCCCGCTCATGGAGGAACTCGACGGCGAACCCGGCCACCGGGCGGTCACCTTCCTGTGGCGGGGCCACCGCACCACGCGGCAGGTGCTGTTGTTCGGCAGCCACCTCACCGACCGTGACCACCTGGCCGGTTCCCTGCTGGAACAGGTGCCCGGCACCGACGTCTGGCACCTGGGCCTGAGGCTGCGCGCCGACCACCGCGGCTCGTACCGGCTGGCCGCGGACATCTCGCTCGGCCCGCCGCCCTCGGACCCGGACGGCCTCCAGCAGCGGCTGCGGTCGCTGACCGCCTTCGCCGCGGCGGATCCACTCAACGGCCGTATCGTGCCCACCCGTTGGCACCTGATGGACGGCTCGGTCTTCGCGCTGCCCGACGCCCCCGCCCAGCGGTGGGCCGGGCGGCGGGGCACGGTCCCGGCCGGGCGGGTCGAGCGGCACCGCGTCCCGGGCTCGGCTCCGGTCGGCGACCGGGACGCCTGGGTCTACCTGCCGCCGGGCCACGAGCGCGGCAGCGGCGCGCCCCTGCCGGTCGCGGTGCTGTGCGACGGTGACATGTGGTTCGGGCGGCTCGGGTTCGGCGACACGCTGGACGCGCTGATCGCCGACGGGTCGCTGCCGCCGCTCGTCGTGGTGGCCCCGGACGCCGTGGACCGGCGTACCCGCTGGCGCGACCTGGGCTGCCGGGAGCCGTTCGTCACCTTCCTGGCGGACGAGGTACTGCCGTGGGCGGCCGGCCGCTGGCCGCTGGTCACGGACCCGCGGCGGACCGTGGTCGCCGGGCAGGGCCTCGGCGCCCTGACCGCCCTGTACGCCGCGTACCGGCGTCCCGACCGGTTCGGCAACGTGCTCGCCCAGTCCGCCTCGCTGTGGTGGCGACCCGGGCTGCCGCCGCCGGGCGCGGCCGAACCGCCGCTGTACGGCACCCCGTGGCTCGTCGGCCGCTACGCCTCCGGCGCCTCCCGCCCGGTGACGGTCCACCTGGACGTCGGGCTGCACGAGGGCGCCGCGGTCGACCACCACCGCGCCCTGTACGACGCGCTGCGCGCGGCGGGCCACCGGGTCACCTACGACGAGTTCAACGGCGGCCACGACTACGCCTGCTGGCACGGCGCCCTGGCCGACGGCCTGGTCCGTGTGCTGGGCGACCCCGCGTCCTGATCTCCCCCACTCATCCCCCTTCCGTATCGCCCCGACCCTCTGTGTCCCAAGGAGCAGTCCCTTCATGTCCCCTGCCTGGCCTGCCGGCCCTGCCCGGCCTGCCTTTTCCGCCGGCGCCTCCCACAGAACCGTTCCGGCCCGTGCCCTCCCGGACGGCCCGACGAAGGCGGTCGCCTCGTGAGTGCCGGTCTCGACGGCCGGCTCGCCCTCGTGACGGGGGCGGGGCGGGGCATCGGCGCGGCGGTCGTCTCCGCGCTCGTCGAGCAGGGCGCCCGCGTCGTCGCCACCGACCTCACGGCCGACGGCGTCGAGGCACTCGCCGGCCGGCACCCGGACCACGTCGTCGCCCGCCCCCTGGACGTCACCGACGCCGCCGCCGTGGAGGCCCTGGTCGAGGCGACCGAGCGCACCGACGGCCCGCTGGACATCGCCGTCAACGTCGCCGGGATCCTGCGCGGTGCGGACGTCGTCGAGCTCCGCGACGAGGACTGGTCGGCCACCTTCGCGGTCAACGCCGACGGCGTCTTCCACGTCTCGCGCGCCGTCGCCCGCCGCATGGCCGACCGCGGCCGGGGCAGCATCGTCACCGTCGCCTCGAACGCGGCCGGCGTTCCCCGCGCGGGCCTCTCCGCGTACGCGGCCTCCAAGGCCGCCGCCGTGATGTTCACCAAGTGCCTCGGCCTGGAGGTGGCCGGGCGCGGCGTGCGCTGCAACACGGTCTCCCCCGGCTCGACCCTCACCGACATGCAACGCGCCCTGTGGACGGCCGGGGACGAGACGGCGTCGGCGCGGCGGGTGATCGAGGGCGACCCGGCCACGTACCGCACGGGCATTCCGCTCGGCCGGATCGCCGACCCCGCCGACATCGCCGACGCGGTCGTCTTCCTGGCCTCCGACCGCGCCCGGCACATCACGATGCACGACCTGTACGTCGACGGCGGCGCGACCCTGCGGGCCTGATCCGGCCCCGGGCTCTCCACCGCCTCACGTCCTCCCCCACTGGAGACAGCCATGTCCCTTTCCCTGCACGACACCACGCACGACATCACGCACGACATCGCGCACGGCACCGCACATGAAGCCGCGCACGCCACCGCGCACCGAACGGCACCCGAACCCGCGCACAAGACCCTGCCCGGCGCCGCGACCGCTCTGCTGGAGGCCTACCGACCGGCCACCGACCGCTTCCTCGCCACGCCCCACCGGACCCTGCTGGGCCGCGGCACCGCCGCCACCGTCCCCCACGACTCCCGCCCGGCCGCCGCACGGGTGCGTGAGGTGCTGGACGGGCTGCGCCGCCCGGGCGCCCCGGCACCGGTCGTCGTGGGCGCGCTGCCCTTCGCCCCGGACGCCCCGCCCGCGCTGGCCGTGCCGGACACCGTGCGCTGGGCGCCGCCGCTGCGCGAGGACCCGCTGATCGCCCTGCCCGTGCCCCACGACGGGCAGCGGCCCGAGTGGGCGGTGCGGGAGGTCCCGGCGCCCGAGCGGTACGGCGAGGCGGTCGCGGCGGCGGTCGCGCGGATGCGCGCCGGGGAGTTCGACAAGGTCGTCCTCGCGCGCACCCTCGAGCTCACCTCCCCCCACGAACCGGACCTGCCGGCCATGCTGCGCCGCCTGGCCCGCCGCGACCCCGCCGGCTACACGTTCGCCGTGCCGAGCGGCCCGGGCCGCACCCTGATCGGCGCAAGCCCCGAACTGCTCGTCGCCCGGCAGGGCGGCCGGCTCACCGCCAACCCCCTCGCCGGCTCGGCGCCGCGCAGCACCGACCTGGCCGAGGACGTCCGGCGCGCGGTCGCCCTCCTGGAGTCCGAGAAGGACCTGCACGAGCACGCCGTCGTCGTGGCCGCCGTACGGGAGGCGCTGGCACCGTTCTGCGCCTCGCTGGAGGTGCCCGAGCGGCCCACGCTGGTGCGTACGGCGGCCATGTGGCACCTGTCGACCACGGTCACCGGCGAGATCGCCGACCCCGGGGTGACCGCGCTGGACCTGGCGTCCGCGCTGCACCCCACCCCGGCGGTGTGCGGCACCCCCACCGAGGTGGCGCGGGCCGTGATCGCCGAGTCGGAGCCCTTCGACCGCGGCGCCTACACCGGCATGGTCGGCTGGCAGGACGCCGACGGCGACGGCGAGTGGGTCGTGACGATCCGCTGCGCCGAGGCCGAGGGGCGGGCGCTCAGGCTGTTCGCCGGCGCCGGGGTCGTGGCCGCCTCCACGCCGCAGGCCGAGACCGCGGAGACCGCCGCCAAGTTCCGTACGTTCCTGCACGCCGTGGGGGCCTCGCTGTGACGCTCACTCCGGGCGTGGACGCGCCCACCTGGCCGGCCGACTTCGCCGAGCGCTACCGCGCCGCGGGCTACTGGCGCGGCGAGACCTTCGGCGGCATGCTGCGCGAGCGCGCCGAGGCCCACCCCGACCGGATCGCCCTGGTCGACCCGGCCCCCGAGCGGCGGACCTGGACCTACCGGGAGCTGGACGAGCGGGCCGACCGGCTGGCCGCCGGGTTCCTCGCCCGCGGCATCGGCAAGGGCGACCGGGTCGTCGTACAGCTCCCGAACACCGGCGAGTTCGTCGAGGTGGTCTTCGCCCTGTTCCGCATCGGCGCGCTGCCGGTGTACGCGCTGCCCGCGCACCGGGAGACGGAGATCGGCCACTTCTGCTCCTTCGCCGAGGCCGTCGCGTACGTCGTCCCGGACGTGCACGCGGGCTACGACCACCGGGAACTCGCCTCCCGCATCCGGCAGCGGACACCGGGCCTGCGGCACGTGTTCGTGGCCGGCGACCCCGGTGAGCACACCGCGCTGTCCGAGGTGCCGTGCGATCCGTCCGGCGCGTTCGACGGGCCGGAGCCGCACGAGCTGGCGTTCCTCCAGCTGTCGGGCGGGACGACGGGCGTGTCCAAGCTGATCCCTCGCACCCACGACGACTACCTGTACTCGCTGTGGGGCTCCAACGAGATCTGCGGCGTCGACGGCGACACCCGCTTCCTCGTCGTCCTGCCCGCCGCGCACAACTTCCCGATGAGCTCGCCCGGCTGGCTGGGCGTGCTGTACGCGGGCGGCACGGTGGTGCTGTGCCCGAAGCCCGACCCGGACACCGCGTTCCCGTTGATCGCGCGGGAGCGGATCACGATGACGGGCCTGGTGCCGCCGCTGGCCCTGGTGTGGACGCAGGCCGCGACCGAAACCTCGCACGACCTGTCCAGCCTGGAGCTGACGCTCGTCGGCGGCGCCAAGTACAGCGAGCAGGCGGCCCGCCGCCTGGAACCGGCGCTGGGCTGCCGGCTGATGCAGGTCTTCGGGATGGCCGAGGGCCTGGTCAACTACACACGGCTGGACGACGACACCGAGACGGTCGTCACCACGCAGGGCCGGCCGGTCTCCCCGGACGACGAGATCCGCATCGTCGACGACGCGGGCGACGACGTCGCCGACGGCGAGTTCGGGCATCTGCTGACCCGCGGTCCGTACACGATCCGCGGCTACTGGCGGGCCCCGGAGCACAACCGGCGGGCGTTCACCGAGGACGGCTTCTACCGCACCGGTGACATCGTGCGCCGCACCCCGACGGGCCATCTCGTCGTCGAGGGGCGGGCCAAGGACCAGATCAACCGGGGCGGCGAGAAGATCGCGCCGGAGGAGGTCGAGAACATCATCCTCGCCCACCCGTCCGTGCACGACGTGTCGGTGGTCGCGGTGCCCGACGCGTACCTGGGCGAGCGCTCGCTGGCCTACGTCGTCCTCCGCGACGGCGCCGAGCCGCTGCGGCCGGTCGCGGTCAAACGCTTCGTGCGTGAGCGCGGCATCGCCGCCTACAAGGTCCCCGACCTCGTCGAGTTCGTCGACGTCTTCCCGCAGACCGGCGTCGGCAAGATCAGCAAGAAGCAGCTGCGTTCCGCCGCCGAACCGTCCTGACCGTCAGAAGAGGTCCTTTCTCCATGGCACTTCCCGCCATCGCCCCCTATCCGCTCCCGGCGCCGGACGAACTCCCCGCGAACCGCGTCTCCTGGACCGTGGACCCGGCACGTGCCGTGCTGCTGGTGCACGACCTCCAGCAGCACTTCCTGTCCGCCTTCCCGCCCGGCGGACAGCCCCTGACCGGCATGCTCGGCAACACCGCCCGCCTGCTCGCGGAGTACCGGCGCCGCGGCGTGCCGGTGGTGTACTCCGCCCAGCGCGGCGGCCAGACGCCCGAGGAGCGCGGCCTCCAGCTCGACTTCTGGGGTCCCGGTGTCGCCGACGACCCCGAGAGGCTCGCCACGCCGCACGCCGTGGCCCCCGAGGACGGGGACACCGTGCTCACCAAGTGGAAGTACAGCGCCTTCGTCCGCACCGGGCTGGCGGACCTCCTGCGGGACACGGGACGCGACCAGCTCGTGATCGTCGGCGTGTACGCGCACATCGGCGTGCTGATGACCGCCGCCGACGCGTGGCAGCGGGACGTCCGGGCGTTCGTCGTCGCCGACGCCGTCGCCGACTTCTCCCGCGCGGACCACGACATGGCGCTGCGCTGGGCCGCCGGCCGCTGCGCGGTCGTCACCACCACCGACGCGCTCCTCCAGGAGGTCTGAACCCCATGGCACCCACCCCGCCCGCCCCGCTCACCGTGGAGAAGATCCGCGCCGACGTCGCCGACTGCCTCGGCGAGGACCCGGCGGACATACCCGTGGACGAGAACCTCGTCGACCACGGCCTCGACTCGGTCCGCGTCATGGCCCTGCTGGAACGCTGGCGCCGCGAGCACGGCGTCACCGCCGGCTTCGCGGACCTCGCCGAACGCCCGGCCATCGAGGCCTGGGCACCCCTGCTGGGGGCGGTATGACCGTCCTCGCCGTGACCGGACTCCCGCTGACGGCGGCCCAGTCGGGCATGTGGTTCGCGCAGGCCCTGGACCCCCTCAGCCCCGCGCAGAACACCGCCGAGTGCCTGGAGATCGACGGCCCGCTCGATGCCGGGCTGTTCGCCGACGCCCTGCGCCGGGTGGCCTCGGAGTCCGAGGCGCTGCGGGTCGTACGCGTCGAGGACACGCCCGACGGGCCCCGCCAGTACGTCGCCGACGCGGTCGAACTGCCCCTGACCGTAGGGGAGTCCGCTACCGAGGCCGAGGCCGATGCGTGGATGCGGGCCGACCTGGCCGAGCCGTTCGACCTGGCGCGCGGGCCGCTCTTCCGGCACGCCCTGTTCCGCGTCGGCGAGGACCGCTGGCTGTGGTACCAGCGCATCCACCACCTCGTCATGGACGGTTACGGCTACTCGCTGCTGGTGCGCCGCACCGCCGAGGTGTACGCCGCGCTCGCCCGCGGCGAGCAGCCCGCCCCGCGCGCCTTCGGCACCCTCGCCGACCTGATCGCGGACGACACCGCGTACCGCGCCTCACCGGCCTTCGAGGCGGACCGCGCCCACTGGGCCGAGGCGTTCGCCGACCGGCCGGAGGCACCCCGGCTCGCGGGGCGCGGCGCGCTGCCGTCCCGTACCTTCCTGCGCCGCAGCGCCCACCTGTCCCCGGAGACCACCGGGCGGCTGCGGGACCTCGCCGCCCGCCTCCGCGCGACCTGGCCGGACGTGCTGATCGCCGCCCAGGCCCTCTACACCTCCCGCGCCACCGCCCGCGCGGACGTGGTGCTGGGCCTGCCGATGATGGGCCGGATGGGCTCGGTGTCGCTGCGGGTGCCCGGCATGGTGATGAACGTGCTGCCGCTGAGGCTGGCCGTCTCCCCCGAGGCGACCTTCGCCGAACTCGTCCGCCAGGTGGTGCTCGGCATCCGCGAGCTGCGCCGCCACCAGCGCTACCGCTACGAGGACATCCGCCGCGACCTGGGGCTGCTGGGCGAGAGCCGCGCCCTGGTCGGCCCGCTCGTCAACGTCATGCCCTTCGACTACGGCGTGGACTTCGCGGGCGCCCCGGCCCGCGCCCGGAACCTGTCCGCGGGCCCGGTGGACGACCTGACGGTCAACATCCACGACCGCGCGGACGGCCGCGGCCTGCGCATCGACCACGACGGCAATCCGGCCCTGTACGACGAGGCCGGCCTCGCCGCGCACCAGGACCGGTTCCTGCACCTCGTGGACCGGCTCGCCGCCGGCGACCCGCACCTCCCCCTCGCCGGGCACGCCGTGACCACCGAGGCCGAACGGACCCTGGTCCTGGAGGAGTTCAACCACACCGACCGCACCCTGCCGCCGACCACCCTCGTCGGACCGATCGAGTCGCAGGCCGCCCGCACCCCGGACGCCACCGCGCTGGTGTACGGCGGCACCACCCTGACCTACGCGGAGCTCAGCACCCGCGCCAACCGCCTGGCCCGGCACCTCCAGTCCCTCGGCGCCGCGCCCGGGGCGGTGGTCGCCGTCTCGGTGCCGCGCTCGGTGGAACTGGTCGTGACGCTGCTCGCCGTGCTGAAGTCGGGCGCCGCCTATCTGCCGCTGGACCCGGACTATCCGGCGCCGCGTCTGACGTACATGCTCCGGGACGCGGCACCCGTCTGTGCCGTCACCGACCGCGCCGGGCGCCTCCCGGACGGCACGGGCACCGAGGTGGTCGTCCTGGACGGCCTCGACGTGTCCGCGTACGCGCGGACGAACCCGCCGCGCGCGCTCACCCCCGCCCATCCCGCGTACGTCATCTACACGTCCGGTTCCACGGGCCGTCCCAAGGGTGTCGTCGTCCCGCACCGGGCGATCGACAACCGGCTGCGGTGGATGCAGCACGCCTACGGGCTCACCGCCGCGGACCGGGTGCTGCAGAAGACGCCGTCGTCGTTCGACGTGTCGGTGTGGGAGTTCTTCTGGCCGCTGCGGGAGGGCGCGGCGCTGGTCGTCGCCGAACCGGGCGGCCACAAGGACCCCGCGTACCTGGCCCGGCTGATCCGCGAAGAGACGGTGACCACCTGCCACTTCGTGCCGTCGATGCTCCAGGTGTTCCTGGCCGCCGCGGAGGCCGGCGGGTGCGGGGACGTGCTGCGCCGGGTGTTCTGCAGCGGCGAGGCCCTGCCCCGGGAGACCGCGCAGGCCTTCGCGCGTACCCTCCCGGACGTCGAACTGCACAACCTCTACGGCCCGACGGAGGCCGCCGTCGACGTCACGTACCACGCCTGCGACCCGGCGGTCCCGGGCCCGGTACCGATCGGCCGGCCGGTGTGGAACACCCGCCTGTACGTGCTGGACGCGGCCCTGCAACCGTGCCCGCCCGGGGTGCCCGGCGAGCTGTACCTCGCGGGCGTGCAGCTGGCCGACGGCTATCTGGGCCGACCGGAGCTGACGGCGTCGCGGTTCGTGCGCGACCCCTTCGGGCCGGCGGGCAGCCGCATGTACCGGACGGGCGATCTGGCGCGCTGGACCGCCGGGGGCGAGGTCGAGTACCTCGGCCGCACCGACCACCAGGTCAAGCTGCGCGGGCAGCGCATCGAACTCGGCGAGATCGAGGCGGCGCTCGCGGCCCGGCCCGGTGTGGGCGGGGCGTGCGCCGTGGTGCGGGAGGACCGTCTCGTCGGCTATGTGACCGGCGACGCCGATCCGGCCGAGGTGCGGGCCGCGCTGGCGCGCGAGTTGCCGGAGCACATGGTCCCGGCGGCCGTCGTGGCCCTGGAGGCGTTCCCGCTCTCGCCCAACGGCAAGCTGGACCGCCGTGAGCTGCCCGCCCCGGTCTTCGCCGGCGGTGCGGGCACCCGCGCCCCGGCATCCGCCCGCGAGGAGGCGCTGACCCGGCTGTTCGCCGAGGTGCTGGAGGTGGATGCGGCCGGCCCCGACGACGCGTTCTTCGACCTGGGCGGGACCTCGCTGCTCGCCGTGCGGCTGGTGACCCGGGTCCGGGAGGAGTTCGGCACGGAGCTGACCATCGGCTCCCTGTTCGAGGCGCCGACACCGGCCGCGCTCGCGGGCCGGCTGGGGGCGGCCGGACCGTCGGCCGAGGACGCGCTCGGCGTCGTACTGCCGCTGCGCGCCGAGGGCGAACGGACACCGCTGTTCGGCATCCACCCGGCGGGCGGCCTCGCCTGGTGCTACGCCGGGCTGACGGCGCGGCTCGGGCCGCAGCAGCCCGTGTACGGCATCCAGGCCCGCGGCCTGGCCGGCGACGAGCGGCTGCCGGGCACCCTCCAGGAGGAGGCGGAGGACTACACCCGGCAGATCCGCGGCATCCAGCCGCACGGCCCCTACCGGCTGGCGGGCTGGTCGGTCGGCGGGGTCCTCGCGCACACCGTGGCGGTGCTGCTCCAGCAGGAAGGTGAGGAGGTCGAACTCCTTGCGCTGCTGGACGCGTTCCCCTCCGAGCAGTGGCGGGAGCGGCCCGCGCCGGAGGAGGGCGACGCGCTCACGGCGGTGCTGCGCATGGCGGGCTTCGACCGCACCGGCGAGCGCACCCGCGAGGACGTCCTGGCCACGCTGCGCCGGGCGGGCAGTCCGCTCGCCGGGCTCTCCGACCGCGCCCTGTCCCGGATCGTCGACATCGTGCCGAACCACGCCCGCATGATGCGCGAGCACGAGCACGGCGTGTACGACGGCGACGTCCTGTTCTTCACGGCGGCCGCCCCGCGCGCCGAGGACTGGCTGACGCGCGAGGCGTGGCGGCCGTACGTCGGCGGGGCGATCGTCAACCACGACCTGGACTGCACCCATCCGCAGCTGATGCGGGACCGGTACCTGGACGACATCGCGGCGGTGCTCGCCGCGCGTCTGAAGGAACTCGGCGCGTGAGCCCCGTGAGGCTTGAAGTTAGGGTAGCCTTACCTTAGTTGATCACGCGTCGTGTTCCGTGCCGGCTGTCGCCGCCCCGACGCGTCCTCACTCCCCCGGGCCGAGGAAGTCGGTCCCGGACCCCGAAGCAGACCCCCGAGAAAGGGAGTTCCCTCACCATGTCCAGCCCTGCCACCCGCACCCACCGCCACCGCACCGCGCTCACCGCGGCCGTCGCCGTGGCGGTCGCCGCGGGCAGCACCCTGACCCTGGCGGGCACCGCGTCCGCCGAGTCCGCCGGCTCGACGGTCACCACCGCGAAGCTCACCAAGGGCCTGTACCAGTCGGCCTACTCCGAGCGGAACAACGTGCTGTGGGTCACCGCCGCCGTCGGCCGCCCGCCGGTCACCGAGTCGCACCTGCTGAAGGTCGACCCGAAGACCCTGGAGATCGAGGGCGACATCACCCCGCCGGTCACCGACACCGCCACCGGTGCCGTCGAGGCCGTCTACGGCGTGGCCGTGGACGACGAGCACAACACCGTCTGGACGACGAACACGCGCAACAACACCGTCGCCGTCTACAGCCAGCGCACCGGTGAACACCTGGCCACCCTGCCGAACGTCGGCCACGCCCGCGAGATCGTGGTCGACGAGAAGCACGACACGGTGTGGGCGAGCGGCTTCAGCGACGGCACCCTGGTCGCCTTCGACTCCAAGACCTTCAAGGAGAAGGAGCGCGTCACCGTCGAGGGTTCCGGCCCGACCGGCCTGACCGTCAACGAGAGGACCGGCACGCTCTACGCCGCCGACCTGGGCAACGACCGGCTCATCGAGCTGGAGCGCGGCTCCGGGACCCCTCGCTTCATCACGGTCGGCGACGGCCCCATCTCGGTGTCGCTGTCCAAGAACGGCAGGACCGCCTACACCGCCGACCAGACCGCGGGCACCCTGTCCGTGGTCGACCTGAGGACGGGCGCCGTCACCAGGTCCGTGGCGACCGGCGCGGGCGCCCTGTCGGTGGAGACCGACGAGCGCTCCGGCGACGTCCTGGTGGTCAACCGCACCGCCGCCAACGTCACCCGCGTCGACGTGAAGGAGGGCGTCGTCGAGGAGACCATCGCCACCGGCACCAACCCCAACCACGTGGAGATCACCGACGGCACCGCCTACGTGGTCGACAAGTCCGGGGCCACCGCGACCGAGGACACCGTGACCCGGATCCGCCTCGCCCGCTGATCCCCACCCGTCACCACGCGCCCGTCACTCCCCGGCCCGGGGCGTGACGGGCGCCAGCCACATGCCCACGATCGCGTCGACGAGCCCGTCCGCGGCGTCCTGCCAGCTGGCGCGCGGAGTGGGGCGGTTCTCGGCGAGGGCACGCTCCCGCTCGGCCGCCGTGTGCACGATGAGGTGACGGACCATGTCCCCCCGCTCGGCCCGGACCTCGTCCGGCAGTTCGGGCATGCACCGGGCCCGCCCCTCGATGATCCTGCGCAGGGACTGCGAGGCCCGGGACTCCTCCACCATGATCTGCCGCAGCGCGGGGTCCGTCATGACCTGCGCGCAGAAGCGGGCGTACCAGGTCGGGCTGCCCAGCGCGGCCAGGTGGTCGTACTGCGGCCTCACCAGGCAGTCCACCCAGTCCCGCAGGTCCGTCGAGTCGCCGAGGGCGGCCAGCTGCCGGGCGCGCAGTTCCTCGACGCGTTCGTAGTGCCGCTGCGCGATGGCGCGCACCAGGTCGGCCTTGGTACCGAAGTGGTAGCCGACCGCGGCGTTGTTGCCCTGCCCGGCGGCCTCGCTGACCTGGCGGTTGGAGACCGCGTACACCCCGTGCTCGGCGAAGAGCCGTTCGGCGGTGGTCAGGATCAGCTGCCGGGTCGCGCCCACCTGTTCCGCCCGTACCGCCCTGCCCGCCATGCTCACCACCGCGCCGGGACCTTCCTTCGCGCCCCGCGCCGGCCAGTCCCTCGAGTCGCCGCAGGTCCGCCGCCGGGCGGCGCCTTCCACGGAAGCCTACGCAACGCCGGACTCCGGGCGGTGCGCGGCCCGGATGCGCGGGCTCCGGCTCCCGCCCCTTAGAGTACGTCAAGCGACTGACTTAAAAGTGTCCCGCGGTGCAGTCCGCGCTTGTGACTCGAAAGGCTCCTCCATGCCCGCTTCCCCCGCCGCGCCACGGCCCAACGCCGTGGTGGCGGTACTGGCCCTGGCCGGGATCGTCGTCTCGCTGATGCAGACCCTGGTCATTCCGATCGTTCCCGAGCTGCCGAAGCTCCTGGACGCACCGGCGTCGGACGCGGCGTGGGCGGTGACCGCCACGCTGCTGGCCGCCGCCGTGGCCACGCCGGTCGTCGGCCGGCTGGGCGACATGGCCGGCAAGCGGCGCATGCTGCTGCTCAGCCTGGTGCTGCTGATCGCCGGCTCGGTGGTCTGCGGACTGAGCGACACCCTGGTCCCGATGGTCGTCGGCCGCGCCCTGCAGGGCCTGTCGGCCGCCGTGATCCCGCTCGGCATCAGCATCATGCGCGACGAGCTGCCCGCCGAGCGGCTGGGCGGCGCCACCGCCCTGATGAGCGCCTCGCTCGGGGTCGGCGGCGCGCTCGGTCTGCCCGCCGCCGCGCTGATCGCGGACAACCTCGACTGGCACATGCTCTTCTGGGTCTCCGGCGCGCTCGGCGCCGTCGCCCTGGTGCTGGTGCTGGCGCTCGTGCCCGAGTCGGCGGTGCGCACCGGTGGCCGCTTCGACCTGCTAGGCGGCCTCGGCATGGCGGCCGGCCTGGTGTGCCTGCTGCTGGCGATCTCCAAGGGCGCCGACTGGGGCTGGACCGGCGGCACCACGCTCGGCCTGTTCGCGGCGGCCGTGGTGATCCTGCTGGTGTGGGGCCGCTGGGAGCTGCACACCGCGCAGCCGCTGGTGGACCTGCGCACCACCGCCCGCCGCCAGGTGCTGTTCACCAACCTGGCGTCCATCGCCATCGGTTTCTCGATGTTCGCGATGTCCCTGGTGCTTCCGCAGCTCCTGCAGTTGCCCGAGGCGACCGGTTTCGGTCTCGGCCGCTCGCTGCTGACCGCCGGCCTGGTGATGGCGCCGTCCGGCCTGGTCATGATGGCGTTCGCCCCGGTCTCCGCCGGCGTCTCCAGGGCTCGCGGCCCGAAGGTGACCCTGATGATCGGCGCCCTGATCGTGGCGGCCGGGTACGGGCTGAACATCCTCCTGATGTCCGAGGTCTGGCACCTGGTGCTGGTCTCCTGCGTCATCGGCGCGGGCATCGGCTTCACCTACGGCGCCATGCCGGCCCTGATCATGGGCGCGGTGCCGGCGAGCGAGACGGCCGCCGCGAACAGCCTGAACACCCTCATGCGGTCCATCGGCACGTCGGTCGCCAGCGCCATCGCCGGGGTGATCCTGGCCCAGATGACCATCAGCCTGGGCGGCTTCGCCCTGCCGTCCGAGAACGCCTTCAAGGTGGTCATGGCCATCGGCGCGGGCGCGGCCCTGCTCGCCTTCGTGATCGCGTCCTTCATCCCCGGGCGCCGTCCGGTCACCGCGGTCGCGTCTTCGGGCTCGGCCGACGGGGTCGAGGCCGACGCCGCCCCGGTGCGCTGACGCGCTCCCCGTACGGCACGGACGGCGCCGGTCCCGTGGCGGACCGGCGCCGTTCGGGCGAACCTGGCGGACGACGCGCGTGACGGCCCACGGGTGCGTCGAGAACAGACCCGTGGAGCTGCCGCAGATCCCTCCCATGCTCGCCACTCCCGGCACCCTGCCGCCGGCCGCGCAGGACGCGCGCTGGGCCTACGAGACCAAGCAGGACGGCCAGCGCGTGGTGGTCTACCTGCCCGGCGACGGCCGCGTGCTGCTGCGCGCCCGCTCCGGCCAGGACATCACGGCCGCCTATCCCGAACTGGCCCCGCTCGCCGGCGCGCTCGGCGCCACCCCCGCCGTACTGGACGGCGAGGTGCTGGCCCTGGACGAACGGGGCCGCGCCGACTTCCAGCTGCTCCAGTCGCGCATGGGCCTCGCGCACGCGCCGGGGCGGGCGGCGCTCCGGGCGGCGAAGGTCCCCGTCCATCTGGTGCTGTTCGACGCCCTGCACCTGGGCCCCCGCTCCCTCCTGCGCCTCCCCTACACCCGCCGCCGCGAGCAGCTGGCGGACCTCGCCCTCGACGGCCCCTCCTGGTCGACCCCGGCCGCGCTGGTCGGCCACGGCGAGCAGGCCCTGCGGGCCACCCGCGAACACGGTCTGGAGGGGCTGGTGTGCAAGCGGCTGGACTCGGTGTACGAGCCGGGGGTCCGCTCCCGGGCCTGGATCAAGATCCGCAACATGCGCAGCGAGGACGTCGTGGTGGGCGGCTGGCTGCCCGGCAAGGGAGGGCTCACCGGCCTGCCGGGCGCCGTGCTGGTCGGCCAGCGGGCGGCGGGCCGGCTGCGCTACGTCGGCGGGGTCGGCACCGGCTGGAGCGCGGCCGAGCGCACCGAGCTGGCCGCGCTGCTGCGGGCCGCCGCGACGGACGTGTGCCCCTTCGACCCGGTGCCGTCGGTGCCGGGAGCGCGCTGGGTCGTGCCCCGGCTGGTCGGCGAGGTCCGCTACAGCACCCGCACCCGGGAGGGCATGCTGCGCCAGCCGTCCTGGCTGCGGCTCCGCCCGGACCTCGCACCGGAGGACTCGGCCGCGGACCTTCCGGACGACCCGGCGTGACGGCGTGACGGCGTGACCCTGTGACAGCGCGTCAAGTATTGGGCTGCCCTTCACCGCGGGGACGCCCGTGGCTCTTGGCACGGAAGTGAAATGACGGGACCCTGAACTCCCTTTCCCCCCACAGCCGTTGTGCTGCGCCCGGAAACAGAGGAGGACGCGGTGTCGTCGCGTACCACCACCCGCCGCAAGAGATGGCTCACCGTACCGCTCGGTGCCCTCGCCCTGGTCGTCGCCTTCCCCTCCAGCGCCTTCGCCGCCCCGCCGCCGGGGCTGCCCGGGAACGCCGACAGCCTGGAGCGCGCGTACCAGCCCGCCTTCGACTACGACACCGACGGCTGCTACCCGACACCGGCCATCGGCTCCGACGGTGCGGTCAACGGCGGGCTCAACCCGACCGGCGCCCTGAACGGCAACTGCCGGGACGCGGCCGACCTGGACAACACCAACGGCTACGCGCGCGCCACGTGCAACAACGGCTGGTGCGCGTACATGTACGGCCTCTACTTCGAGAAGGACCAGGCACTGCCCGGCAGCAGCCTCGGCGGGCACCGGCACGACTGGGAGCACGTCGTGGTGTGGGTGCAGGACGGCACCGTCCAGTACGTCTCGACCTCGAACCACGGCTCGTTCAGCGTGCACGCGAGGTCGGCGGTCCGGTTCGACGGCACCCACCCGAAGATCGTGTACCACAAGGACGGCATCAGCACCCACTGCTTCCGCCTGGCGACCTCGGGCGACGAGCCGCCGGAGAACCACAAGGGCGGCTGGCAGTACCCGGCCCTGGTGGGATGGAACGGTTATCCGGCCGGACTGCGCGACAAGTTGAGCTCCTACGACTTCGGCAGCGCCACCTTCGGCCTCAAGGACGGCAGCTTCGCCTCCCACCTGGCGGCCGCCAAGCCCTCCGGCATCCCCTTCGACCCGAACGCCTGAGCCGACCGCGGCCGAAAGGGGGCCGGTCGAGGGGGCCGGTCGAGCGAAGCACGGGTCCCGGGCGCCCCTGGGAGCACTATCGTGTCCGCATGTCCGTCCCCGAGCTGATCCGTATCGTCTCCCGCGACTCCCCCATGGCCCTGGCGCAGGTCGAGCGCGTCCGGGCCGAGTTGGCGGCCCTCCATCCCGGCGTGCGCACCGAGGTCGTGCCGGTGAAGACCACCGGTGACAAGTGGCTGGGCGACCTGTCGCAGGTGGAGGGCAAGGGCGCGTTCACCAAGGAGGTCGACGCCGCGCTGCTGTCGGGCGAGGCCGATCTCGCGGTGCACTGCGTCAAGGACGTGCCCGCCGACCGGCCGCTGCCGGCGGGCACGGTGTTCGCCGCGTTCCTGGAGCGGGACGACGTCCGGGACGCCCTCGTCCACCCGGACGGGCTGACCCTGGACGAGCTCCCCGCCGGGACCCGCGTCGGCACCTCCTCGGTGCGCCGCGTCGCCCAACTGGCCGCCACCCACCCGCATCTGAGGTGCGTTCCGTTCCGGGGCAACGCCAACCGGCGGCTCGCGAAGCTGGCCGCCGGCGAGGCGGACGCCCTGCTGCTCGCGGTCTCGGGCCTGGAGCGCATCGGCCGCCCCGACGTGATCAGCGAGGTCCTGTCCACCGAGACGATGATGCCGCCCATCGGCGCGGGCATCCTCGCCCTGCAGTGCCGTGAGGGGGACGCCGCCCTCATCGACGCGGTCAGCGGCCTCGGTCACCCGGACACCCATCGGGAGGCCACCGCCGAGCGCATGTTCCTGCACGTCCTCCAGGGGCACTGCAACAGCCCCATCGCCGGCCACGCCCGCGTGGACCGGAGCGGTGAACTCTCCCTGCGCGCCTGCGTCTTCACGCCGGACGGCAAGACCCGGCTGAACGCCCACGAGTGGGCCGGCCGGCTGGACCCGGCCACGCTCGGCACGTCGGTCGCCGTGGCCCTGCTGCGTCAGGGCGCCCGCGAGATCATCGACGGCATCGCGCACTAGGGCCTGTCTGACAGTTCCCGTCGTCGCCCGGAGGGCGGCCCCGGGGCGTCAGGTGCGTGCTCTCGGCGCGCCGGGCGCAGACCCTCGTACTGGACGTACTTGGGTCTGCGCCCGGCGCGGCGAGAGTGCGTGCATGGCGTCGCGGGGCAGACGGGAATTGTCAGACAGGCCCTAGGCCTGTCGGCCGGGGATCAGGCGGTGCCCTCCTCCGCCTGGTCCCGCAGGAAGGTGCTCACCTGGTGGGCCAGACCGTCGTCGCGCACCGCGCCCGTCAGGGCCCCGGTGGCCCCCTCGTGCAGCCCGAGTCCGCCGGTCCACAGCCGGCGGTCGGCCCACTCCTCGTCCACCCGGACCTGCACCTGCACGTCCACCTGGCCGAGGCTCGCCTCCGGGCCGGCCGCGTAGAGCACGGCGGTGGCCCGGCGCAGCGGGTAGACGTCGAAGCCCTCGATGAACTGGGAGTTGCGCCAGTCGAGGAAGGCGCTCTCCCCGTCGGGCCCGATCCGCACGTCGATCTGGCCGTCCTCCAGGTGGATGCCGAGGTGCCGGCCGCCCCGGTTCTCCACGGTCACCCGGACACAGAAGTACGTCAGCCCCTCGGCGGCGTCGTCGGGTCCGCGCGGCGGCTCGGCCTGCTCCAGACGGTGGACGCGGACCCGCAGACCGGCGTGCTCGTCGTACTCCTGCCAGTCCCCGACCACGTTCGGCTCGTACACGATGCCCCTCTCGACCTCTCGACGCTGCTTCCTATCTGTGCGCTCAGCGCACTGTCAAATGCGCAGAATGCGCCGTGGCCAGGCACTTCGCACCCGTCTGATCGGTGATCAAGCGTTGCGCAGCGACGATCCGCCGGCGCCCGCCGAGGGCGATCACCCGGAGCGTGCCACACATCACGTTCCGCAGCGCCGCCGCCACGATCACCGGCCTGCGTCCGTTCAGGTGGCCGTCCGGGGCATTCGCGCTCAGTATCCATATATACGAGGATTTGCCAGCGCCCCTGCTGAGGGAGGTGCGCACCATGCGTATCGCCGGCGGAACCAAGCCCCACCCCCACGACGACGCCCCCGACACCGCCGCGGCGTTCGAGCGGCTCGCCACACTGCCGGAGGGAGCCGAGCGCACGGCGTTGCGGGACGAGCTGATCCAGGTCTGGCTGCCCATGGCCGAGCGGATCGCCGTCCGCTTCCGGGGCCGCGGGGAGAACCTCGAGGACCTCTACCAGGTGGCGGCGCTCGGTCTGGTCAAGGCCGTCGACCACTACGACCCGGAACGCGGCCACGCCTTCGAGGCGTACGCCGTACCGACCGTGACCGGCGAGATCAAGCGGCACTTCCGCGACCACATGTGGACCCTGCACGTGCCGCGCCGCATCCAGGACCTGCGCAACCGGGTGCGCAAATCGGCGAAGGAGCTGGCGCAGATCACGCCGGGACGCGCCCCCACGGTCGAGGAGATCGCCGAGCACGCGCAGCTGACCACGGTCGAGGTGCGCACCGGCATGGAGGCGCTGGAGTGCTTCTCGGCCCTCTCGCTGGAGGCCGAGATGCCCGGCACCGACGGGTACGCCCTGGGGGACGCGCTCGGCGGCCCGGACCCGGCCTTCGACACGGTCGTGGACCGGGTGGCCGTCCGGCCCTGTCTGGAGGCGCTGCCCGAGCGCGAGCGCACCATCCTCTACCTGCGCTTCTTCGGCGGGATGACGCAGAGCCGCATCGCCCAGCAGCTGGGCATCTCCCAGATGCACGTCTCCCGGCTGCTCAGCGGCTGCTTCGACCGGATCCGCGAGGAGATCCTCGCGGAGGCGCGCTGAGGCCTGCCGGGTCCCGCTCCGGCCTGCCGAGGCCCGTCACCGCTCCGGCGGGGCCGGGGTGCCGGGGATCTGCGTCGGGCCGTGCCGGTCCAGGCTGTCCTCGAGGGCGGCGCCGATCTCCGGGGGCATCACTCCGGTGCGCCCCCAGATGAGTATCATTTCGGCCACATTGCGCAGTTTGATGTTCGTATGCTGGGAAACTTCCTTCAGGACGAGCCACCCCTGGTCGGGTGTGACGCGGCCGAGAGCGACGATCATCCCGATCGCCTGGTCGACGACGGCGTGCGAGACGACCGCCTCCTTCAGCTGCCGGACCTGTTCCTGCAGCTCGAAGATCTGGTCCGAGGCCCAGTCCGTGGGCATGGTCACCTCCGGATCCGGCGGGTCACCGCCGCCTGTGCCGCGCGGGACGGCTCCGAGGCCTCCATCGTGGTCACATGTGCCCCGCGGCGCCACTGGGCCGTCCGGGGCGCGTCCACCACCGTTTCGGCGCCCTCGCCGGGGTACTCGACAGGCGCCCGCCGCACTCCCGGTCGGACACTGGTGTGGAGCCGGTGGCTGCCGGTGGACGAGACCAGGACACGACTGCCATGAACCACGACACGACCTCCCCCGCCGGCGGGGACAGCCTCCTGTCCACGCACTCCGTGTACGGGGCCCCCTGCTGGGTGAGTCTGACCAGCCGTGATCTGCAGGCCACCGAGGATTTCTACTCCGCCGTGCTGGGCTGGCGGTGGCGGCCCGGCAAGCTGGGCGACCCGTTCCGGATCGCCCTGGCGGACGGGGTGCCGGTCGCCGGGATCGCGGCCGTCGCCGCGATGTGGCAGATGGCGGTGGCGTGGACGCCGTACTTCGCCGTGCGCAGCGCCGACGAGGCGGTCTCGCGGGCGGCCGAGCGCGGCGGCACGGCCGCGGTCGGGCCGATCTCCCTCCCGCCCGGGCGGGCGGCGCTGCTGGCCGACCGGGACGGCGCGACCTTCGGCATCTGGGAGGGCGAGCTGTTCTCCGACTGGGAGACCTGGCGCACCTCGCGCCCCGCCTTCATCCGGCTGCACACCCGCGACGCCTTCGACGCCGCCCTGTTCTACGGCCAGATCTTCGACTGGGCGTCGGGGTCCAGCGGCTGCTGCGAGGTCCGGTACGAGGGTGACGAGGTGGTGCTGCGCAGTCAGGGGGACGTCGTGGCACGCATCGAGTCGGGCGCGCTGGAGGCGGCGCCCGACCCGGCCATCCGGCCGCACTGGCAGGTGCACTTCGCGGTCGAGGACGTCGCGGCCTGTGCCCGTACCGCGGAGCGGCACGGCGGCAGCGTGCTGTCGCTGGGCGGCGACGAGGCGGTACTGCGCGACGCCGACGGCGCGCAGTTCACGGTGACCGCGCGCCTCGGCGGCTGATCCCACGGCTCACCGGCCGGTGCGGGAGGGCCGGGAGAGCAGGACCAGGCTGCGCGGCCCGACGGTCAAGGCGGTGCCGGCCTTGTGCTCCGCCTCGTCCGGGGTGTCCTCCGGGTCGGCCGTGTCGATGACGGTCGTCCAGCGCTCCCCGTAGGTGACGTCGGGCAGCCGGAAGTCGGCCGGCTCCCAGTGACTGTTGAGCAGCAGCAGGAAGGAGTCGTCCACGACGGGCCGGCCGCACGGGTCGGGTTCGGCGATGGCGTCGCCGTTGAGGAAGACGCCGACGGCGTGCGCGTCGGAGCGCTCCCAGTCGTCGTCGGACATCTCCCGGGCATCCGGCAGCAGCCACACCAGGTCGGGCAGCGGCTGGTCCGCGTGGGTGGCCGTCTCGCCGCGGAAGTAGCGTCGCCGGCGCAGCACGGGGTGGTCGGCACGCAACGCGATGAGGCGCCGGGCGAAGTCCAGCAGGCCCCGCTGCTCCGCGTCGAGGCGCCAGTCGATCCAGGAGATCTCGTTGTCCTGGCAGTAGGCGTTGTTGTTGCCCCGCTGGGTGCGGCCCAGTTCGTCGCCGTGGCAGAGCATCGGGATGCCCTGGGAGAGGAGGAGCGTGGCGAGGAGGTTGCGCTGCTGGCGACCGCGCAGCTCCCGGACGGCCGGGTCCTTGGTCTCGCCCTCGGCGCCGCAGTTCCAGGACCGGTTGTGGCTCTCGCCGTCCCGGTTTCCCTCGCCGTTGGCCTCGTTGTGCTTGTCGTTGTAGGAGACGAGGTCGCGCAGGGTGAACCCGTCGTGCGCGGTGACGAAGTTGACGCTGGCGCGGGGGCGGCGCCGGCTGTGCTGGTACAGGTCGGAGGAGCCGGTCAGCCGGGAGGCGAACTCGCCGAGCGTGTGCTCCTCGCCTCGCCAGAAGTCCCGTACGGCGTCCCGGTACTTGCCATTCCACTCCGACCACAGCTGCGGGAAGTTGCCCACCTGGTAGCCGCCCTCTCCGAGGTCCCACGGCTCGGCGATCAGTTTGACCCGGCTGATCACCGGGTCCTGCTGGATGAGGTCGAAGAACGCCGACAGCCGGTCCACCTCGTGGAACTGCCGGGCGAGGGTGGCCGCGAGGTCGAAGCGGAAGCCGTCGACGTGCATCTCGGTGACCCAGTACCGCAGCGAGTCCATGATCAGCTGGAGGACGTAGGGGTGCCGCATCAGCAGGCTGTTGCCGGTGCCGGTGGTGTCGTAGTAGTGCTGCCAGTCGCCGTCCACCAGGCGGTAGTACGACGCGTTGTCGATGCCTCGGAAGGAGAGGGTGGGCCCCTTCTCGTTGCCCTCGGCGGTGTGGTTGTAGACCACGTCGAGGATGACCTCGAGGCCGGCCTCGTGCAGGGACTTGACCATCGACTTGAACTCGGTGACCTGCTGGCCGCGGGTGCCGAGGGCGGCGTAGCCGTTGTGGGGTGCGAAGAAGCCGATGGTGTTGTAGCCCCAGTAGTTCGCCAGGCCGCGGTCCTGGAGCACGCCGTCGTGCACGAACTGGTGCACCGGCATCAGCTCCACGGCACTCACGCCGAGGGACCTGAGGTGGTCCACGATCGCGGGGTGCGCCAACCCGGCGTAGGTGCCGCGCAGTTCGGCGGGCACGTCGGGGTGGGTGCGGCTGAGGCCGCGGACATGGGCCTCGTAGATCACGGTCTCCGAGTACGGGCGCCGCGGCGGGCGGTCGTCGCCCCAGTCGAAGTACGGGTCGGTGACCACGCCGAGCATGGTGTGCCCGGCGCTGTCACCGGGGTCGGGCCTGCCCTGGGCGCGTTCGAAGAGGGAGGCGTGGTTGTCCACCCGCCCGTCCACGGCGCGGGTGTACGGGTCGAGGAGCAGCTTCGCCGGGTTGCACCGGTGGCCCACGGCCGGGGCCCACGGACCGTGCACCCGGTATCCGTAGCGCTGCCCCGGGCCGACGCCGGGCAGGTAGCAGTGCCAGACGAAGCCGTCGACCTCGGGCAGCGGGACGGTGCTGTGGGTGCCGTCGTCGTCGACGAGGACGAGGTCGACGCGTTCGGCGACCTCGCTGAACAGCGCGAAGTTGGTGCCCTGTCCGTCGAACACGGCCCCCAGGGGGTAGGGGTGCCCGCTCCACACGGGCGACCCCTTCCAGTTCGGCCTGGCGCGGGTCACCGGGCCGCCTCCAGTACGCCGCTCGTGGTGCCCACAGGGCCGGCCAGCCGCGCGACCGGCATGATCTCGCGCGGGACCTCCAGCCCCTCCTGCGTGATCGGCTCCGGCGCCGTCGCCACCAGCGGGACGCGTTCGCCGGCCCGGGCGCGCTGCGAGAACCAGATGACCTTGGCGCCGGTGTCGGCGGCGCAGCAGCCCCAGCCGTCGCTGGTGGCGGCGAGGTGCTGCAGGCAGGTGCGCAGGTCCTGGTCGGGACGGAGCGCGTGGTCGTTGCCCCCTACGGCGGTGATGAGGTGCTGGTGGTTCCACCACATCTCGATCGACGTGTTCTTGTCGCTCGCGTGCTCGTCGATCGCCCGCAGCAGCATTTCGGCGCCCGAGCAGACGGGTTCGACGAGGTTCTCCAGGTCCCAGAACCGGAGGTGAGCGGCCAGGATGCGCCTGACCTGTCCGACCCGTTCCGGGCTGACTTCCACGTCGAGGTGGTAGTAGCAGGGCACTGCGGTCTTCATCGTCGTGGCTCCTCACCGCGAAAGCTCCCGCTCCTCTCGTCCCTTGGGGGACGAGCTCCCCGAACACGAAGCGTGAGCGCTGATCGCTTCTGAGTCACTCCAGAGTGGGAGCAGTAGCCCATTCGTGCAACACGAGAAAGCAGTTGAAGATCCAACAAGACGGCGCGTCACCGTCCGTGCACCATGTGTGAAGAACTCGATCGTCCGTACCCCCGGACCGTCCGGAAGGTGACCGGCATGCTGCTCCCTGCGAAGACAGAAGTCGCCCGGCAGCTGCGGCATTACCGCGCCTGGGAACGTTCCATGCTCGCGTCCCCGGCGGACGTGGCCGTACGGGCCACCTTCGAGGACTCCGGTTACACCCTGTGCGTGCTGATGGGAAAGCGGTGCGCACGGGAGGCCGCGGATGCCGCCGAACGGTATCTGCGGACGAGCCTGGTCACCCCTGCGCAGGAACAGGCGGACCGGCTCTCCCCGTCGGGGCGGAAGACCCCCTCCGGCGCGGCTTGACCGAACGGCCGGGCACCCGCCCGGCCCCGAGCACGGCGGAGGTGAGAACGGATGACTACGACCGTGGAGATCGGACGTATCCCGGTCCGGGACGTCCACCCGGTGGTGGAGTACGGCAGGCGCCCGGCGAAGGCGGTGGCGGGAGAGACGTTCGAGGTCACCGCGTCCGTGTTCCGCGAGGGCCACGACGCGGTGGCCGCCAACGTCGTGCTGAAGGACCCCGAGGGCCGGCCGGGTCCGTGGACCCCGATGCGGGAGCTGGCCCCGGGCAGCGACCGCTGGGGCGCGGAGGTCACCCCGGGCGCCCCCGGCCACTGGACGTACCGGGTGGAGGCCTGGAGCGACCCCGTCGCCACCTGGAAGCACCACGCGAGGATCAAGGTCCCGGCGGGCATCGACACCGGGCTGGTCCTGGAGGAGGGGGCCGAGCTGTACCGGCGGGCCGCCGCGGGGGTGCCGAAGGACGCGGGGCGTGCCGTTGTGCTGGCCGCCGCGGCGACCCTGCTCGACGACACGCTGCCCGTGGCCACCCGGCTGGCGGCGGCGTTGACGCCCGAGGTCGCCGCGGCGCTGGCCCGGCATCCGCTGCGCGAGCTGGTCACCACCTCCGACCCACTGCCCCTGCTCGTCGAGCGCGAACGCGCCCTGTACGGCGCCTGGTACGAGTTCTTCCCCCGCTCCGAGGGCACCCCCGACCGCCCCCACGGCACCTTCCGCACCGCCGCCCGCCGGCTCCCGGCCATCGCCGCGATGGGCTTCGACGTCGTCTACCTCCCCCCGGTCCACCCCATCGGCACCACCCACCGCAAGGGCCGCAACAACACCCTCTCCGCCACCCCCGACGACGTCGGCGTCCCCTGGGCCATCGGCTCCCCCGAGGGCGGCCACGACACGATCCACCCCGACCTGGGCACCCTCGACGACTTCGACCACTTCGTCACCGAAGCCGCACGCCTGGGCCTGGAGATCGCCCTCGACTTCGCCCTCCAGTGCTCCCCC
>NZ_JBITXB010000010.1:0-330717 GCF_044544295.1 Streptomyces sp. NPDC053750
GCGACACGTCCTTCAAAACCACGTCGATGCCCGCACGGGCACACGAGTACGCGATCCCCGCACCCATCATCCCGGCCCCGAGCACCCCCACCTTGGTCACCCGACGCGGCTCGATCCCCTTCGGACGGTTCGCACCCGAGTTGACGGCCTGGAGGTCGAAGAAGAACGCCTGGATCATGTTCTTCGAGATCTGCCCGGCGGCCAGCTCCACGAAGTAGCGGGCCTCGATGACCTGCGCGGTCTCGAAGTCGACCTGGGAGCCCTCGACGGCGGCGGCCATGATGTTGCGCGGCGCCGGGTAGGGGGCGCCGCCCGTCTGCTTGCGCAGGTTGGCCGGGAAGGCGGGCAGGTTGGCCGCGAACTTCGGGTGCGAGGGCGTACCGCCGGGGATGCGGTAGCCGGGGCGGTCCCAGGGCTGGGCGGACTCCGGGTTGGCGTCGATGAAGGCCCGCGCCTTGGCCAGCATGTCCTCGCGGCTGTCGGCGACCTCGTCCACCAGGCCGTTCTCCTGCGCGCGGCGCGGGTTGTACTGGGTGCCCTGGAGGAGGACCTTCAGCAGGGCGTCGGTGATGCCGAGCATGCGGACGGTGCGGACGACGCCGCCGCCTCCGGGGAGCAGGCCGAGGGTGACCTCGGGGCAGCCGATCTTGGAGCCGGGCGCGTCGAGGGCGACGCGGTGGTGGCAGGCGAGGGCGATCTCGTAGCCGCCGCCGAGGGCCGCGCCGTTCATGGCGGCGACGACCGGCTTGCCGAGCGTCTCGATGCGGCGCAGGTTCCTCTTGATCGCCATGCCGCCGTCGAAGAGGTCCTGGGCGGTCTCGGGCGTGACGCGGATCAGGTCGCGCAGGTCGCCGCCGGCGAAGAAGGTCTTCTTGGCGGAGGTGACGATGACGCCCCGGATGTCGTCCTTCTCGGCCTCCAGGCGGTCGGTGATCACCGCCAGGGACTCGCGGAACGCCTGGTTCATGGTGTTCGCGGACTGGTCGGGGTCGTCGAGGACGAGGGTGACGATTCCGGTGTCGTCCTGTTCCCAGCGGATGGTGGTGGGCTCGGTGCTCATGAGGGTGTGCTCCAGGTGGTCCGTCGTGGCCGTCGTATCCGTCGGGAGGGGGTCAGATGCGCTCGACGATCGTGGCGATGCCCATGCCGCCGCCCACGCACAGGGTGGCGAGGCCGTAGCGCTTGTCCTGGCGCTCGAGCTCGTCGACGAGGGTGCCGAGGATCATCGCGCCGGTGGCGCCGAGGGGGTGGCCGAGCGCGATGGCGCCGCCGTTGACGTTGACCTTGTCCAGGGACAGGCCCATGTCCTTGACGAAGCGCAGAACGACCGCGGCGAAGGCCTCGTTGATCTCGACGAGGTCGAGGTCGTCGACGGTCAGTCCGGCCTTGGCGAGTGCCTTGCGGGTGGCCGGGGCGGGCCCGGTGAGCATGATGGTGGGCTCGGAGCCGGAGACGGCGGCGGAGACGATGCGGGCGCGGGGCCGCAGCCCGTAGCGCTCGCCGACCTCCTTGGAGCCGATGGCGACCAGGGAGGCGCCGTCGACGATGCCGGAGGAGTTGCCCGCGTGGTGGACGTGGTCGATCCTCTCGACCCAGTGGTACTTCTGCAGCGCCACCGCGTCGAAGCCACCGAGCTCGCCGATGTCGGCGAAGGACGGCTTGAGCCCGGCGAGGGAGTCGGCGGTGGTTCCGGGGCGCAGGTGCTCGTCGTGGTCGAGGACGGTGAGGCCGGCGCGGTCCCTCACCGGCACGACGGACCGCTCGAAACGCCCCTCCTTCCAGGCGGTCGCCGCCCGCTCCTGGGACAGGGCCGCGTACTCGTCGACGTCGCGGCGCGAGAAGCCCTCGATCGTGGCGATCAGGTCGGCGCCGATCCCCTGCGGGACGAAGTTGGTGGCGAGGTTGGTCATCGGGTCGTTGAACCAGGCGCCGCCGTCCGAGGCCATCGGCACCCGGGACATCGACTCGACGCCGCCGGCGAGGACCAGGTCCTCCCAGCCGGAGCGCACCTTGGCGGCGGCCAGGTTGACGGCTTCCAGGCCCGAGGCACAGAAGCGGTTCTCCTGGACGCCCGCCACGGTGTCCGGCAGTCCGGCGGCGATGGCGGCGATGCGGGCGATGTCGGAGCCCTGGTCGCCGACGGGCCCGACGACACCGAGCACGATGTCGTCGACGGCGGCCGGGTCCAGGTCCGGGAAGCGGGCGCGGATCTCGTGGATGAGGCCGACGACCAGGTCGACGGGCTTCGTGCCGTGCAGGGCGCCGTTCGCCTTGCCGCGTCCGCGCGGGGTGCGGATCGCGTCGTACACGTACGCTTCGGTGGTCACGGGGAGGCCTTTCACTGAGGGTTCTTCACGGGGCTGTTCGCTTGCGGGTCGTGGGGCGGGTCCCACTCGGAGGGCAGGGCCCACCGCGGCGGCAGGTCCCAGTCGCGGGCCACGGCCTCCGTGTCGGCGCCGGGCCGGGCGGGTCCGGTGCGGACGGCGGTGGGCGTCGCGGAGAAGCGGGGTGCGGGGGCCGGCTGGGTGATGCCGCCGTGGTCGGTGAAGGTGCCGCGGGCGGCGAGGTGCGGGTGGTGCGGGGCCTCGCGGAGCGAGAGGACGGGCGCCACGCAGGCGTCGGAGTCCTCGAAGACGGCCGTCCACTCGTCCCGGGTACGGGCCTTGAAGCGGGCGGCGATCGCCTCGCGCAGCTCGCCCCAGCGGGCGAGGTCGTCACGGGCGGGCGCCTGGCCGGGGATGCCGAGCAGCTCCATGAACTCGGCGTAGAACTGCGGTTCCAGGGCGCCGACCGCCATGTACCGGCCGTCCGCGGTCTCGTAACTGCCGTAGAAGGGGCAGCCGCCGTCGAGGAGGTTGGCGCCGCGCCGGTCCTGCCAGGTGCCGGCGGACAGCATGCCGTGGATCATCGCGGAGAGGTGGGCGGTGCCGTCCACGATGGCGGCGTCCACGACCTGGCCGGTGCCGGTCGCGCGCGCGTGGTGCAGGGCGGCGAGGATGCCGACGACCAGGTAGAGGGAGCCGCCCGCGTAGTCGCCGAGCAGGTTGGCCGGGACGGCGGGCGGTCCGTCGGGGGCGCCGATCATGCCGAGGGCGCCGGTGAGCGCGATGTACCCGATGTCGTGTCCGGCGCGCCGGGCGAGCGGGCCGTCCTGGCCCCAGCCGGTCATGCGGCCGTAGACGAGGCGCGGGTTGCGGGCGTGGCAGGGGCCGGGGCCGACGCCGAGGCGCTCGGCGACGCCGGGGCGGTAGCCCTCGATCAGGACGTCGGCGCGGGCAGCGAGGTCGAGGACCCGGTCCGGCCCGTCGGGTGCCTTCAGGTCGACGATCACCGAACGCTTGTTGCGGTTGGTGACGTCGTGCGCGGGGTCGATCGCGATTCCGGGTCCGCCGGGGCGGTCGACCCGTACGACGTCGGCGCCCAGGTCGGCGAGGAGCATGGCGGCGAAGGGTCCGGGTCCGATGCCGGCCAGTTCGACCACGCGCACGCCGGAGAGCGGGCCCTCGCGCGGCGTGCGCCCCGCTGTCTTCGCTTCCGACATCGAGCCCCCAGCTCTGTGACACAACTGATGTAACACCAGCGATGCTAAGAACGTGTTCCACTGGGCACAAGACCCGGGCGAGCAAGCGCTTAGCCAATTATGGGGCAGGCCGCTCTCCGGGCCGGCAGTGCTCACGCTAGCCTCAGCCACCGGCAACGGCGCGTGCTGCGGAGCCACGGGCCACCGACGGGGTGCCGACGGGTGACGAAAGGGTGTCATGAGCAGGCTAAGCAGGACGGATCGGCCGTACGACATCGTGCTCTTCGGCGCGACCGGGTTCGTCGGCGAGCTCACCGCCGAGTACCTCGCCGCGCACGCGCCCGACGGATTGCGCTGGGCGATCGCCGGCCGTGACGAGGAGAAGCTGCGGCGGCTGCGCGGGCGCCTGCCCGACGCGGCGGACGTCGGCGTGCTGCGCGCGGACGTGTCCGATCCGGCCTCGCTGCGCGAACTCGCCGAGCACGCGCGCGTGGTGGCCACCACGGTGGGCCCCTACGTCCGGTACGGCGAGGAACTGGTCGCCGCCTGCGCCGACAGCGGCACGGACTATCTCGACCTGACCGGTGAGCCCGAGTTCGTGGACCTGATGTACGTGCGCCACGACGCACGCGCGCGGGAGACCGGGGCGCGGCTGGTGCACGCCTGCGGATTCGACTCCGTACCGCACGACCTGGGCGTCTACTTCACGGTGCGGCAGCTGCCGGAGGGCGTGCCGCTGACCGTCGACGGCTTCGTGAGCGCCGACGCGACCTTCTCGGGCGGTACGTTCGCCTCCGCGCTGGGCCAGTTCGCGCGCGGCCGGCAGATGCAGGCCGCCGCGCGGGAACGCCGGCGGCACGAGCCCCGGCTGGTGGGACGCCGGGCGGTCACGCCGACGGCCGCGCCCCGGTTCGCCGGGGAGGTGGGGGCGTGGGCGGTGCCGCTGCCGACCGTCGACCCGCAGATCGTGCGCCGCTCCGCCAAGGCGCTGGACCGCTACGGCCCCGACTTCCGCTACCGGCACTACGCGGCCGTCCGCCATCTGCCCGTCGCGGTCGGCGGGGTGGCGGCGGTGGGCGCGTTGGTGGCCGCGGCCCAGGTTCCGCCGGTGCGGCGCCGGCTGTCCGACCTGCTCAAGCCGGGTGACGGGCCGAGCCCGCAGAAGCGCGCCAAGAGCTGGTTCCGGGTGCGCTTCGTGGGCGAGGGGGGCGGCCGGCGGGTGTTCACCGAGGTCGCGGGCGGGGATCCCGGGTACGACGAGACGGCGAAGATGTTCGCCGAGGCGGCGCTGTCCCTCGCGCTCGACGACCTTCCGCCGACCGCCGGTCAGGTCACGACGGCGGCGGCGATGGGCGACGCGCTGACCGGACGACTGCAGGCGGCCGGGATCCGCTTCCGGGTGGTCGCGACCCGCTGACGGCCCCGGGGCCCCCGAGCCGCTCGCCCGACGATCCACCCCGCCGGCCCGTATCCCGACGATCCACCCCTCCGTTCTATCCCGACCATCCGACAATCGTGTAGATCATCCCGCCGAGCCAGGCCAGCCCCGCGACCACGGCGAGCACCAGCCCCGCGCCCACCGCCCGCTCCGCGGGGCGGCGGGTCTGCGGGACGGGGCGCTGGGGTCCACGGTGTGTCGTCGTCATGCGGTCAGCCTGCCGCTGCGGGCGGCGGGGGCACATCCGTACGGATACTCAGACGCGGCGAAGGGAGTCATGAAAGCCTTGCCGGCATGAAGTTCCTTCTCGAAGTCACCATGGACGAGGGCGCGCTCGCCGAGGACCCCGCGGGCGAGTTGCAGCGGATCCTGAGGTACTGGGGCGGCAATCTGAAGCACTACGCGTTGCAGCCCGGCGACGGTTCGGCGGTCTACGACTCGGCGTACCGGGAAGTGGGCCGCTGGAGCGTCGAGGGTCAGGCCGAGTAGGAGGTGGCCGCCCGCAGGGCCTGGCGGCACAGGGCGTCGGCCCTGCGGGTCGTCTCCGGAAGGCGGTAGGAAGGGGTCAGCGCCAGTGTGTGGGCGCAGGCGTTGTCCAGACTCACGCGATGGCCGACGGAGACGAAGACCGGCTTGACGGCGTCGCGCGTACGGACGGCGCGCCCGACCTCCTCGGTACCGGCGAGCAGCGGGGACATGCTGCCGCGGGGCGTGTCCGGGTCGTCGTACGTGAAGGTGAACGGGTTCTTGGCCACGCCGATGGTGGGCAGGCCGGTGAGGACGCCGAGGTGGCCGGCGAGGCCGAAGCGGCGCGGGTGGGCCAGGCCGTAGCCGTCGCAGACGACGAGGCCGGGCGGGCAGGGCAGCGCGTCCAGGGCGGCGAGGACGGTCGGGATCTCCCGGAAGGCGAGCAGACCGGGGACATAGGGGAAGGAGATCCGCCCGACGGCCGTGGCCTCGGCGACGACGTCGAGGGTCGAGGCGTCCAGCACGACGGCCGCCGCCACCACGACGTCGCGTTCGTCGTCGTAGGCGACGTCCACGCCGGTCACCCGGCCCGTACCGGGCGGCGGGCCCGGCTCGTCGAGCACCAGCCGCGTCCGCAGTTCGTCCTGGACGGCGCGGGCCCGCTCCTCGGTCGCGGGCCAGTCTGCGGGGATCTGCACGGTCACGGTCGTCATGATGGCCCCCAGCGTACGGGGCCGCGGAGTACGCTCGCGATCATGTTCGTACTGGAGCTGTCCTACACCGCCCCGCTCGATGCCGTCGACGCCGTGCTGGCGGACCACGTGGCGTGGCTCGACGAGCTGTACGCGCAGGGGGTGTTCCTCGCCTCCGGGCGCAAGGAGCCCCGCGACGGCGGGGTGATCATCGCCGTCGCGGGGGACCGTGCGCGGATCGAGGAGATCACGGCGGGCGACCCGTTCGTCAGGGCCGGTGTGTGCGCGTACCGCATCACCGAGTTCGTCGCCACGAAGACGGCACCGGCCCTGGCGGAGTACCGGGAGACGCTCGCCTTGTGAGCCGCACGGGCCGCACGGGCCGTACGGCTCACTTGCCCAGCGCGCGCTGGAGCTCGCCCTTGTTCATGTGCGAACGGCCGTGGACGTCACGGCGCTTGGCCTCCTCGTACAGCTGGTCGTAGGTGGGCCCCTGCGAGCCCTGCCGGTTGCCGGACCGCTGGCCGCCCCGCTTGCTCGGCGACTTGTCCTGCGTGGACGTACGGCTGGCGGTCTTGGACTCGCCGGACTGGGCGCGCTCCTTGTTCACCGTCCGCGCGGCGATCTCCTTCGCGCGGCCGGTGCTCTCGCCACGGTCCTCGGCGCTGTCCTTGATGTGCTCGTACTGCCGCTCCCGCTTGGAGCTCGAACCGCGTGGCATGTCCGCTCACTTCCTCTCACGTTCAGCGAACGGATACCCACGTTACGGACAAACACCCTGCCCCGCGCGACATCAGCGCTCCAGCCGGGCGACCCGCCCCTGCTCGCCGGCGGCCCAACAGCCCAGGTCCGGGGTGCAGTCGACGGTGTCGTACGACCCGGTGTCGACCGTCCGCCAGGTGCGGCCGCCGTCCGTGGTGAGGTCGGTGCCGGTGGGGCCGACCGCGAGGGCGGCGGTGCGGCTGTGCGGGAGCCAGGCGGCGCCGGAGCGGTAGGCGGAGGGTGAGCGGTCCGCGGTCCGCCAGGTGCGGCCGCCGTCGCCGGTGCGCGCCGCGGCCTTCGGCGAGGGCTGGTCCGGGCGGTAGTCGCCGCCGACCGCGATGCCGTGGGCCCGGTCGCGGAAGGCGAGGGCGAAGACGCCCCGGGCCGGGTCGCCCGCCGGGAGCGGGGCGTCGGAGGCCGTCCAGGTGAGGCCCCGGTCGGCGGAGTGCAGCACGCGCGCGCGTTCCGCCCCGCCGGTGGCCAGCCACACGTCCCTCGGTCCGGACGCGACCAGGCACTGACCGCCGGCGGCGAACCCGGCCTCGCCGTCCTGCGCGGCCGGCATCCCGCTGCTCGGCAGCACCTTCCAGGAGCGTCCGCCGTCACTGGTGGACAGGATGCGGAACTTCCCGTCCACCGGGTCGCTCAGGGCGAGGCCGTGTCGGCGGTCGAAGAAGGTGAGGCAGTCGTAGAAGGCCCGCTCGTCGGTGTTGCGGAAGGACTCCGTCCAGGTCGCGCCGCCGTCGTCGGTGCGGTAGACGCGGGACGCCTCGCCCTCGCCGATGGCCAGCACCACGGCCCGGCGGGCGTCGAAGGCCTCGATGTCCCGGAACTGCAGCTCCTCGGCCCCTGGTGGTGACACGTTCCGCCAGCTGTCCCCGCCGTCGGTCGTGCGCAGCACGGTGCCGTCGGTGCCGGCCACCCAGGCGGTCTGCCGACCGACGGCCGCGAGCCCCCGGAACCGGACGTCCGGGACGCCGGTGTCCTTCAGCTCCCAGTGCGGCTGCCGGTGCGACTGCTGGTGTGCCTGTGCCGGTACGGCCGTCAGCGCGGCCAGCGCCGCCGCGCACACCGCGGCCGCGGTCGCCGCCCGTGCCGTACGCCCGCCGCGGGTCCGGACGGACCGTACCGTGCTTCGCATGCTCCCCAAGCGCCTCATGGCGGGCGAAGCTAGCCCACCGCCCCGGCGTCGTCCAGAGGTCCCCGAGCCCCTTCCGTGTCCGCCGCGTGTCTGCCCGTGTGAGCCGCGTGCATGAAGGCGGTGACAGAGGTCACTCGGTCTTCGTGTGCACGGATTGGCTGATTCCGTCGTCTCTTCCAGTGCCCGGCCCGCACCATCCCGAGAGCCCGTCCGCCCGTCACGAGGGAGCAAGGCGTTGTCCACCGTCATCGAGCAGCCCGTCGAGGCGCGTCTCGTCGCCGCCGCGCCGCGCATGCCGAGCATTCCCGCCACGCTGCACTACGACCGGAGCGACCCGTTCGCCGTCCGCATGACCTTCCCGGCCCCGGCCACCCTCGAAGGCGTGGACGTCTGCTGGACCTTCTCCCGCGAGCTGCTCATCGCCGGTATGCGGGAGCCGGACGGTCACGGGGACGTGCGCGTGCGCCCGTACGGGTACGACCGCACCGTCCTGGAGTTCCACGCGCCCGAGGGCACCGCCGTGATCCACGTGCGCTCGGGCGAGCTGCGCCGGTTCCTGCAGGCCAGCAGCGAGCTGGTGCCCGTCGGTCTGGAGCACCTCCAGCTGGACCTGGACCACGACCTGGCGGAGCTGATGCGCGGGACGTGCTGACGGGCTCGGGCTCAGCCACCCGCCGACGCCACGGCACGTGCGGTCTCCGCGCTCACCGCGCCCCACACCTCGCCCACGATCTTCCTCAGGCCGGGTGCCGCCGCCCCGCTGCGCTCGGTCAGCTCCGCGATCCGGCCTCCCCGGCGCGGGCGGGCCCCGGGTGACCCCAGGGTGCGCAGATCCGCGGCGGCCGCCAGCGCGGCCACGGCCGCGTCCCGCTCGGAGACCTCCCCGACCGCCACCGGACCGTCCAGGACGTGCCGCGTCTCCTCCCGGAGCGCCTGCGCCACGGAGGCCCGCGCCAGGACGTGGTCCACGGACGGGAACACACCGAGGACGCGCTTCTTCTCCGCGCGCAGGTACCCCTCGGCCACCAACTGCTCCCGGACCGCGTCGAAGGTGACCCGCGCGTGCAGCCGCACCCACGTCCGCCACCGGTGCGGCAACGACTCGCGGACGAGGTCCAGCAGCCCGTCGAGGACGGCGTCCCCGGTGCGGGAGTCCAGGTCGACGGGGGTGGCGATGCCCTCGTCGTCGATGAGCAGACCGCGCTGGGCCAGTTCGGTGAGCGCGCCGGCACGCACCAGGTGATGGATCCGGGCGGTGTCGGTGACTCCGGGGCGCGCGGGGTCCCAGGCCAGCAGGCAGAGCCGGGCCGGCGGTGAGAGCGGGCCGTTGGGCACGGGGGCCTCCTCGGGGCCGTGTGCGGTGAGACCGGTCTGGATGATCCGTTGACATCCCGTCCGGCCTCTCGTACGGTGTACAAGCTTCTGTTGCCGCCGATTGGAGAAGGACGTTGCTCGTCTGAGGTCCTGAGACACCGCGTCACACACGTCATGTGTGTGTATGCCGCGTGCGACCTCGGCGTTCGAGCCGTCCTTGCGGAACAGGGCTTTTTTCATGCCCGAGTACTCCCGGGGCTCCTCCTTTCCTCGCCCGACGGCGGTCGCCGCCTCCCGGTGTCTCGATACGCGTTTGCCCCTGACCGCTTCAAGCAACCGCGGAGACCCCGTATGTCTACTTCCATCACCTGTACGTCCCTCTCCTTCGCCTGGCCCGACGGCACGTCCGTCTTCGAGGGACTCGACACCGCCTTCGGCCCCGGCAGGACCGGGCTCGTCGGTGTCAACGGGTCGGGAAAGTCCACCCTGTTGAAACTGATCGCCGGGCGGCTCACCCCGGCCGACGGCACCGTCCGGGTGGCCGGCGAGGTCGGTTACCTGCCGCAGAACGTCACGCTCGACACCGCGCTGCGGGTCGACGAGGCGCTCGGCATCGCCGCGCAGCGGGCCGCGCTGCACGCCATCGAGTCCGGTGACGTGGCCGAGGCTCACTTCGAGACCGTCGGCGACGACTGGGACGTCGAGGAGCGCGCCCTCGCCACGCTCGGCGAACTCGGCCTCGGCCACGTCGGGCTCGACCGCACCGTCGGCGAGGTCTCGGGCGGCGAGTCGGTACTGCTGCGCCTGGCGGCGCTGCTGCTGCGCCGGCCCGACGTCCTGCTGCTGGACGAGCCCACCAACAACCTCGACCTGTACGCACGCCGGCGGCTCTACGCGGCCGTCGAGTCCTGGCCGGGCGTGCTGGTCGTGGTCAGCCACGACCGTGAGCTGCTGGACCTGGTCGACCAGATCGCCGACCTGCGGTCCGGAGAGATCACCTGGTACGGCGGCAACTTCTCGGCGTACGAGGAGGCCCTGGCCGTCGAGCAGGAGGCGGCCGAGCGCATGGTGCGCGTCGCCGAGTCCGATCTGCGCAAGCAGAAGCGCGAACTGGCCGACGCCCAGGTCAAACTGGCCCGCCGCAAGCGGTACGGCCAGAAGATGTGGGACCAGAAACGCGAGCCGAAGATCGTCATGGGCGCACGCAAGCGCGCGGCGCAGGAGTCCGCGGGCAAGCACCGCATCATGCACGAGGAGAAGCTCGCGGAGGCCAGGGAGCGGCTGGACGACGCGGTGGAGGCCGTGCGCGACGACGACGAGATCCGCGTCGACCTGCCGTACACGGCCGTGCCACCGGGCCGGGCGGTGCTGACCCTCCGGGACCTGGAACTGTTCTACGGCGCGCGCGTGGACGGCGGTTTGGATCTGCACGGCCCCGAACGGATCGCGCTGATCGGGCGCAACGGTGCCGGCAAGACGACGCTGCTGCGGACGATCGCCGGGGAGCTGGAGCCGGTGACGGGCGAGGCGACGGTGCACGTCCCGTTGCGGTTCCTGCCGCAGCGCCTGGACGTCCTCGACGGTGAGCTGAGCGTCGCGGAGAACGTGGCCCACTTCGCGCCGGGCGCCACCAACAACCGGGTCCGGGCGCGGCTGGCACGGTTCCTGTTCCGGGGTGCCCGCGCCGACCAGAAGGCGGCGACGCTGTCGGGCGGTGAACGCTTCCGGGCGGCGCTGGCCGCGCTGATGCTGGCCGAGCCCGCGCCGCAGCTGCTGATGCTGGACGAGCCGACGAACAACCTGGACATGGCGAGCGTACGGCAGCTCACCACCGCGCTGGAGTCGTACGAAGGGGCGCTGATCGTGGCCAGTCACGACATGCCGTTCCTGGAGTCGATCGGGATCACGCGGTGGCTGCTGCTGGAGGAGGGAGAGCTGAAGGAGACCACGCCGGAAGCCGTCGCGCAGGACGCGTAGGACGCGTAGGACGCGTGGGGCAGGGTGCGGGAGAGGTCGGGACAGGGGGTGCGGGAGAAGGCCGGAAGGTCTCTCACCGCACCCGCTGCTCCCCGTACCCGAGAGGTGTCTCCTACCAGGCCACCGGTAGCTCCAGCGGGAACCGCCTGATCGTCTCGGTGTCCCACCGCACCTCCTCGGGCGGCACCGCGAGCCGCAGGCCGGGGAACCGTTCGATGAGCCGCCCGACGGCCACTTCGAGCTCCGCCATGGCCAACGGCATCGCGATGCACCGGTGGCCGCCCCAACCGAACGTCATGTGCGGCGCGCTGGGCCTCTCGACGTCGATGACGTCCGGGTCCGGGAAGCGCTCCGGATCGCGGTTGGCCGTCAGGTACGACACGTGGACGAAGTCGCCCGCCCGGATCTGCACTCCGTCCAGTTCCAGGTCCTCGAGCGCCACCCGGGGGATGCCGACGCCTTTGCGGAACGGGATGTGGCGGAGCAGCTCGTGCAGGACGGCGGTCAGGGTCTCGGGCCGGCGCCTGAGGTGCTCCATCAGCTCGGGACGGGTCAGGAGCAGGTACATGATGTCGCTGATCTCGCAGGTCGCCGTGTCCTGCCCGCTGAGCGCCAGCATCAGCGCCATGACGGCCAGCTCCCTGTCGTCGAGCTGCTCCTTGCCGTCCCGCGCCGCGGCCATCGCGCTGATGAGGTCCGGGCCGGGTGAGTTCCGCCGCTGTTCGACCAGTTTGCCGAAGTACGCCGTCAGGTCGGCCTTGGCCTCCGCGGCCGCCTCCTTGGTGTGCGCGCCGACCGCGAGCAGCTGGTGCACGGACTCCTCGATCCGGGGCCATTCCTGCCGCTCGATGCCGAGGAGGTCCATGATGGTGTGCTGCGGAAGCGGGTCGGAGAGGCACCGGACGAGGTCCGCCGGCGACCCGTCCTTCTCCATCTCGTCCAGCAGGAGGTCCGCGAGACGGACGATCCGGTGCCGCATCGCCTCGACGCGCGGCTGGGTGAACGCCTGCGAGGCCAGGTGGCGGACGCGGCTGCTGTGCGGCGGGTCCATCACGTTGATCGACTCGGGGGAGACGATGGGCTCCGGCGTCATCCGCGGGTAGTCGTGGCCGATGATGCCCGCCCGGCTGAGCCGGTGGTCGGTGGTGACCTGCTTGACGGCCTCGAAGCCGGTGACCAGCCAGGCGTCGGCGTCACCGTAGCTGAGCCGGATGCGGGTGGGGGAACCGCGACGCATCAGGTCCGCCAGGGCGGGGTCGAAGTCCAGGACTTCGCTGAAGTCGAACGGGCAAGTGATCGCTTCGTTGTTGTCGGCCATCAGTCCACTCCGTCAGCGTTGTCGGCCATCAGGCCACTCCGTCAGGCCACTGAGTCAGCCATGTCGTATGCCTACTGGCGCGATGGAAGCACGAGAGACCGCCCGGACCGGTGACCCCGCACCGTCGGGCCAGCCGGGTGGGCTAAGGGGTCGTCGACATCGGCGAGCAGGAGGGGCAGGAGGGCTGTGTGACGTGCCTCTCGGTCCGGCTGCGGGAGTCGTACGCCTGATTCGTGCGGATGTCACCCGTCAGGGCCCCGGACCTGCGGGTCTCGGGGCCTTTCCGTACCCCGCCGGACGGTGGCTGATCAGCAGCCTTTACAGTGCGTTTAACCTACGCCCTCGTAACCTACGGTTTCGTAGCCTACGATCCCGTAGGTTCCCGGCACCGCTCGCCGGCTGCTCCGCCCTGTCACACGTCCCCTGGAGTTTTTCGTGACGATCGTCTCCCCGCACCTCGGCACGTCTGCCGACTGGACCGACGCCCGGCTGCTGTTCGCGCTGGAGGAAGTCGTCGAGAAGGAGCTCAACCGGCATCTGCAGGTCGCCAAGGACTGGATGCCGCACGAGTACGTGCCGTGGAGCGACGGCCGTAACTTCCCCGGTCTGTTCGAGGACGGCGAGGCCTGGGAGAAGGAGCAGTCCAAGGTCACCGAGATCGGCCGGATCGCCCTGGTGGTGAACCTGCTGACGGAGGACAACCTCCCCAGCTACCACCACGAGATCGCCAGCCTCTTCGGTCGCGACGGCGCCTGGGGCACCTGGGTGCACCGCTGGACCGCGGAGGAGGGTCGCCACGGCATCGTGATGCGCGACTACCTGCTCGCCTCGCGCGCGGTCGACCCGGACAAGCTCGAGCAGTTCCGCATGGCCCACATGAGCGAGGGCTTCGAGTCGGACAACCGGCACTCGATGCTGCACTCGGTGGCCTACGTCGCCTTCCAGGAGCTGGCCACCCGCATCTCGCACCGCAACACGGGCCACCAGTCCGGCGACCCGGTCTGCGACCGGATGCTGGCCCGCATCGCGACCGACGAGAACCTGCACATGGTCTTCTACCGGAACCTGCTCAAGGCCGCCTTCGAGCTCGCGCCCGACCTGACGATGCAGGCGGTGCGGGACGTGGTCGTGAACTTCCGGATGCCCGGTCACGGCATCCCCGGCTTCGAGCGGGCCGCCGCGCAGATGGCGATCGGCGAGGTCTACAACCTGCGTATCCACCACGACGACGTGATCCAGCCGGTGCTGCGCTTCCTGAAGATCATGGAGATCGACGGGCTGGGCCCCGAGGGGCAGAAGGCCCAGGAGGAACTGGGTCTGTACATGGGCGGGCTGGACGCCGAGGCCGCCAAGTTCGACGAGAAGCTGGCGGCGCGCAAGGCACGGATGGCGGCCCGGGCGGCGGGCTGACCGCAGCTCCGCACCCCCTCGCATCTCCGCATCCCCGCACCCCGTGCCGGTCACCGGCACGGGGTGCGGGCCGTGCGGGCCGTGCGGGTCGAGCCCCGGGTCAGTACGAGGTGCGCCGCAGGGCCAGCCGCTCCTTCTCCGACAGTCCGCCCCAGACGCCGAAGCGCTCGTCGTGGTTCAGCGCGTACTCCAGGCAGGCCGAGCGGATGGGACACAGGGCGCAGATCCGCTTCGCGTCCCGTACGGAACTGCCGGGCTCGGGGAAGAAGAAGTCGGCCCCGGTCTGTGCGCACAACGCCTCCTCCTGCCAGGCGAGGTCGGGCGTCGCGATCGTTTCGATGTGCATGGGCAGGAGCGTGCCGGGCGCCGCAAAACGTTCGATCAACGCCGGATCAACGCGGCGCGGCAGGACCCCGGCCGCCCCGATCGTCCCTCGCTCCGCGCGGGGGCGCACGGCGGCGCGCGGAAGCGACGGTCAGTGGGCGGTGGCAGACTCGGCGGTGCAGGCAACGGGACCCTTGCGAGGAGGGCGATGATGCTCACCACCCGTTTCGTCACCGGCGCGCCGAACTGGATCGACGTCGGCACCGACGACATCGACGGCGCCGCTTCCTTCTACGGCGGCCTCTTCGGCTGGCGGTTCCGGTCGGCGGGGCCCGAGGCCGGGGGGTACGGCTTCTTCGAGCTGGACGACCGGATCGTGGCCGGCGGCATGCAGACCACGCCCGAGCAGGGCCCGCCGTCCTGGACGGTGTACTTCCGGTCCGCGGACGCGGAGGCCACCGCCCAGGCCTCCGAGCAGGCCCACGGCGGGGTGCTCATGCGGCCGATGGACGTGATGGACCAGGGCACCATGGCGATCCTCGCCGACCGGGCGGGGGTGCCTTTCGGCGTCTGGCAGCCGGCGCGGCTGCCCGGGCTGGGCGTGACGGGTGAGACCGGTGCGCTGTGCTGGGTCGAGCTGTACACGGCGGACGTCGCGGCCGCCGCCGCGTACTACCACGCGGTGCTGGGGCTGGAGACCTCCGGCGTCCCCTTCCCCGGCGTCGGTACGTACACGTGCGTGAACCCGGCCGGGCAGGGCGAGGACGGCATGTTCGGCGGCGTGGTCCCGCTCGCCGACGACCCGGTGGAGACGGACGCCTTCTGGCAGCCGTACTTCGCGGTCGAGGACACGGACGCCGCCGTCGCCCGGGCCGAGGAGTTGGGCGGCACGCTGCGGATGCCGGCGACGGACATCGAGGGCGTCGGCCGCCTCGCCCGCCTCGCCGACCCGTACGGCGCCCGGTTCGCGGTGCTCAGGCCCATGCCCCGTCAGGCGTAGGGCACATCGGGGCGCCCGTGCTCGCGCAGTGGCGCGGCGGACCCGTGTGGGCGGCAGGAAAACGCCGGGGGCAGGCCCACCGGGGCCCTCGCCGCCGCCTTCGCGGCCGTCGCCGGACGGCAACCGGTCCCGGCCACGCAACAGCTGCGGCGCATCGGCGCCCCTCATCACGCGGTGGCCCGGCGGACCCGGCTGGGCCGCAGGATCACGCCGGGGGTGGGTTCCTCCGGGGATCGGGGCCCTAGCCGTCGGCTTCGTGGCCCGGTCCCCCGGGGATCGGGGCCTAGCCGTCGGCTTCGTGGCCGTCGCCGGACGGCCTGCGGGCCCGGGCTGCAGGTGCAGCGTTTCGGGTAGCCGTGGTCATGTGGTGGCGCGGTGGACCAAGGTGGTCGGCAGGATCACGCCGGAGGTCGGGCCCGCCGGGGCCCGGGAGCCCTCGTCGGCGACATCGTGGCCGTCGCCGGGCGCCGCGTGGGTCAGGCCGCGCAGCAGCAGGCGGGCCATCAGGCGACCCATTTCCTCGATGTCCTGGCGGACCGTGGTCAGCGGTGGGTCGGTCTGTTCGGCGACGGGCAGCATGTCGTCGAAGCCGACCACGGCCACGTCGTCCGGCACGCGACGCCCCCGCTCGCGCAGGACCCGCAGGGCGCCCGCCGCGGTGAGGTCGTTGGCCGCGAACACGGCGTCCAGGTCCGGGCGCCGGTCGAGCAGTTCCCGCATCGCCCGCTCCCCGCCCCCAGAGGTGAAGTCCCCGCGCGCGACCAGCCCCGGGTCGGCGTCCCCCCGGACGTCGCGGAAGCCGGCGAGCCGGTCGGCCGCGGAGGTCTGGTCGAGCGGTCCGGTGATGTGCGCGATGCGGGTGCGGCCGAGGCCGGCCAGGTGGCGCACGGCGTCGCGGGCGCCGCCGCGGTTGTCGCTGTCCACGTAGACCACGTCGTCCCGGCCGTCGTCCCAGCCGGGGCGCCCGCCGAACACGGTCGGCAGCCCGGCGCTGCGGACGAGGCCGGGCAGCGGATCGTCGAGGTGCAGGGAGAAGACGAGCGCGCCGTCGACGTGGCCGCCGGCGAGGTAGCGGCCGACGCGGGCGTGGTCCTCGCGGCCCTCGGTCAGCAGCAGCACGAGCTGGTTGTCGTGGGCCGTCAGTTCCTTGCTGATGCCGCGCAGTTGCTGGGCGAAGTAGGGGTCGGCGAAGACCCGGGCCTCCGGTTCGGCGGCGACGACGGCGACGGCGTCATGACGTCGGGTCACCAGGCTGCGGGCGGCCCGGTTGGGCACGTAACCGAGCTCCTCCACCGCGCGCCGGACCCGCTCGGCCAGTGCGTCCCGCACCCCCTGCGCCCCGTTGACCACCCGGGACACGGTGGCCCGCGAGACCCCGGCCCGCGCTGCCACGGCCTCCAGGGTGGGACGTGGCGCGGTCTCGGTCACTGCGGGGCTCCTCGTCGGCGGCTGCGGCTCAGGATAGCGGCAGCCGCCGGGCGGGAGAGAGCGCTCCCGGCGTACGTAAACCGGGTTGCGTGCGGGGCCGGTGCGGCGCGAGCATCGACGTATGTTGACGTGAAAGGCCCATGACGCCTGATCGACGGGCCCGGACGGGCCCGGCTCTCCCGGACGCCGCTCCAGGCCTCGGCCGGCCCGTGGCCGGTCCCCTCAGTGCTGGTGCTCGGCGGCCTCCCCTGCCCCCTCGTCCTTTCCGGTCTCCGCCGTCTCCGCGCCCTGCCCGTGTGCGTGCTCGTGCGGGTCGTACCCGGGGATCGTGCCGTCCGTCTTCTTCACCAGGAACAGTCCCACCATCCCCATGTCGGAGTGGCTCTGCACATGGCAGTGGTACATCCAGGCCCCGGCGCCGACCCCCTCCCCCGCGATGATCTGGAAGCCGAACGAGTCCGCCGGGCCGGTGATCTTGTTGTCGATGACCTGGCTCGGGTCGTCGGGGCCGGTGAGCATGCCGGTGCGGTTGTCCGCCCAGCGGTGACCGTGCATGTGGAAGGTGTGGTAGTACTCGCCGTGCGTGATCATCACGATCTCGACGCGGTCGCCCACCGTGGCCTCGAAGTTGGGGCCGGTGTGGGGCTTCCGGTTGTTGATGAGCATGTCGTTGAAGACGATGGTGTGCGTGGCGTCCGGCAGCACGTCGCCCTTGCGGCGCACGATCACCGGTCCGTACAGGCCGTTGCGGATGCCGCCGGTGCCGTGTTCCGTGCCGACGACGTGGTCGTGGTAGTGCCAGTAGCCCGCGCTGCCCGCCCGCCAGGTGCCGTCCGCGCGGCGGCCGGGCTTGTGGGTGCGCCAGGTGTAGGTGCGGGTGCCGCCGGGCTCCACGTCGCTCTTGTTCATCGCCGTGCCGTCGCTGGAGATCTCGTAGTCCAGGCCGTGCACGTGCAGGCTCGCCCGTACGTCCATGGTGTTCTCGAACTCGATGTGCAGCGTGTCGCCCTCGTTGAGCTCGATCAGCGGGCCGGGGACGGACGCCTTGCCCTTCTCGAAGCCGTAGCCCATCTGACCGTCGGCCAGCTTCTCCGCGTACATCTTGATGCGTCTCACCTCGCCCCCGGCCGGTGCCGTCCTCGCCGGGGTCGCCGCCTTCTCCGTACCGGCCGCGCCGGCGGTCTCCGGAGCGATGGACAACGATGTCGCGACGGCCGCGCCGCCCAGCAGTACCCGTCGGTTGAAGCCTCGCCTGTCCATGCCGAACTCCCCACGCTGAGACGCGAATTGCGCAGACGTAGCCCTGTTGGCTGTGATGAACCTGTGGGACGGTACCGGTTGCGGCCATGTTTATCCACACTCAGGACAAAGTTCGTTCCATCCCGGTCATACCTATTGGCGAACCACGCAAAGAGGTCTAGCTTCCTTGGCGCTGCTGCCGTGACCGAGGAGGTGCCCATGCGCTTGAGAGGGTTGAGCGCCAGAAGAAGAGGCTGGGCGGCGTTCGCGACCGCCGGCTTCGTCGCCGCGGGACTGCTGTCGGGCCCCGCCGCCAGCGCGCGTCCGGCTCCGGATCCATCCCTGACAACGATGTCGATCAAGTCGCCCCCGGGCGGCGCGAACGTACGGGTGCTGATCTTCTACGGGTCCGCCGCGGCCGACGAGTCACCGGTCGTGAACGCCGGGATCGCGGCCATCGAGCGGATCGGGCTGTCCGGACCGGCGAACGAGCGCTTCGCCGTCGAGGCTACGGACAACGCCAACGTCTTCACCAACGAGAAGAGGCTCGGCCGCTTCAACGCGGTGGTGTTCCTGACCGGTGGCGGTGACGTGCTCACTCCGGAGCAGGAGGCGGGCCTGGAGGCGTACATGGAGGCCGGCGGCGGTTTCGTCGGCATCCATGACGCGGCCCGCGCGGAGCCGTACTCGGACTGGTTCACCGGTCTGGTCGGCGCGCGTCCCGCCGCCACCAGTCCGACGAAGGTCCAGCGGGCCACCGTCGAGGTGGGCGACCGGCGTCATCCGGCCACCAAGAACCTGCCGATGGAGTGGAAGCGGCCCGACCAGTGGCTGAACTGGCAGAAGAACCCGTCCGGCGACGTGCACACCGTGGCCCGGGTGCGCGAGTCGACGTACCAGCCCGGGGCGAGCGCCAACGGCTGGGACCACCCGGTCAGCTGGTGCCGTGACTACGACGGCGGGCGGTCCTTCTACACCGGCATGGGCGGCACGGTGTCGTCGTACGACGAGACCGACTTCCGCGCCCATCTGCGCGGCGCCCTGATGTGGACGACCCGGCTCGCGCAGGCCGACTGCAAGGCGACCATTACCGGCAACTACAAGGCCGAGCGGCTCACCCAGCCCAACCAGCCCGGCCGGAACGACCAGGTCGGCGAGCCGCACGGCCTGGTCACCGCACCGGACGGCCGCGTCTTCTACATCGGCCGCGGCGGTGCGGACTCCTCCCAGCCCGTGGTGACCGACTGGAACGACCCGGACATCGGCAAGGGCAAGGGCGAGATCCACGTCTGGGACCCGAAGACCAAGAAGGTCACGCTCGCCGGTGAGCTGACCGTCTTCGGCAACAAGGGCGGCGGCGAGGAGCTGATCAAGGTCGAGGAGGGCCTGCTCGGCATCGAGCTGGACCCGGGGTTCGCGGAGAACGGGTGGGTGTATCTGCACTACACGCCGCACTCCGAGATCAACCGCGACACGCACATGGCCGAGCGCCGCGTCTCCCGCTTCACGCTCGACCAGGCCACCAACAAGCTGGACCTGGGCAGCGAGAAGGTGCTGCTGAAGTGGCCGGTGCAGATCCACAGCTGCTGCCACGCGGGCGGCGGGATGGCCTGGGACTCCAAGGGCAACCTGTACATCGCCACCGGTGACAACAACTCCAGTGGCTTCAGCGGCGGTTACTCGGGCAACAACCCGGAGCCCAACTTCAAGGGCGTGTCCTTCGCCGACGCGCGCCGCACCGCCGGCAACACCAACAACCTCAACGGCAAGATCCTGCGCATCCACCCGGAGCCGGACGGAACGTACACCCTCCCCGAGGGCAACCTGTTCACCGGGAAGGAGACCGCCGAAGGCGGTGGCAAGACGCGCGGCGAGATCTATGTGATGGGCGTGCGCAACCCGGCGCGCATCTCCGTCGACAAGGCCACCGACACCCTGTACGCGGGCTGGGTCGGCCCGGACGCCGGCGCCCCCTCGCCGACCTGGGGTCCGGCCAAGTACGACACGTTCGCCGTGATCACCAAGGCGAGCAACCGGGGCTGGCCGTACTGCATGGGCAACAAGCAGCCGTACCGGGACCGGAACCTGCCGGACCCGTCGAAACCGCTGGGCTGGTACGACTGCGACGCCCCGAAGAACGAGTCGCCGAACAACGACGGCCTGGTCAACCTGCCACCGGTGACCGGCAACAACATCTGGTACTCGCCGCAGGGCGGCGGCCCCGACTTCCCGCGCGACGCGAACGGCATCCCGTCGTACAAGCAGGACGAGGCCACCTACAGGCTGCCCTGGTTGAAGGGCGGCGGCCAGGCCGCGATGAACGGCCCGGTCTACCGCTACGACGCGGACAGCACCAGCGCGACCAAGTGGCCCGCGTACTGGGACGGCAAGTGGTTCGTCGGTGACTTCTACGACGCCGACCAGCCGCGCAACGCGGTGCTGACGGACCCGAAGACGCAGGGCGACGGCGGTCTGCCGGTGCACTCGGAGTCGCTGAAGAAGATCGTGCCGGTCGGCAACGACGGCATCAAGAACCTGATGGGCTGGAAGTTCGGCCCGGACGGCGCGCTGTACGTCCTCGACTACGGCCGCGGCTTCTTCACCTCGGACTCCAAGTCGGCCCTGTGGCGGGTCACCTACGAGGGCGGCGGGCCGACGCCTGCCGCCGGACAGCTGGCGAGGGGGACCCAGTGATACGCCAACGAAGAATGTGGGCCGCCCTGTTGGCGGGCCTGCTGATGATGCTCGGACTGCAGGCGACGTCCGCCTCCGGGCAGCCCACGGCACAGGCCGCGGCAGCCGATCAGGTGCTCACCTGGACGGCGGGCGACGACATCACCAAGTACACGTCCGCGCCCGAGACGGCGGTGGCCGGACCGGCCACGATCGTCTTCGAGAACAGCGCTGCCACCGGCAACACCACCGGCATGCCGCACACGCTGACGTTCGTGACCAGCGACCCCGAGTACAACAACGACGTCCAGCTGAACATCCTGGCCAACCCGGGTGACGCCCAGGGCGGCAAGCACACCGCCGAGGTCACCCTCACCCCCGGCCGCTACCTGTACTACTGCACGATCCCCGGCCACGGGGAGATGAAGGGCGTGCTCGTGGTGACCGAGGGCGGCGGGGGCGAGGACACGACGGCGCCCGAGACGTCGGCCGACGTGGGCGGCACACAGAACGCCGACGGCCAGTACGTCGGCTCGGCGAGCGTGACCATCGGCGCCACCGACGCCGGTTCCGGCGTGGACCGCGTCGAGTACGCGATCGGCGCCGACGGTGCCTGGCAGCCGTACACCACGCCGGTCGTCGTCGACCAGGTCGGTGACCACACGGTGCGCTACCGCGCCTTCGACAAGGCGGGCAACGCCGCCGAGGAGAAGAGCGTGACCTTCACCGTGGTCGCGCCGGACACCGACGACACGACCGCGCCGGAGACCTCGGCGACGGTCAGCGGCGAGAAGAACCCGGACGGTGCCTACATCGACATGGCGACGGTGACCGTCACCGCCTCCGACACCGGTTCCGGGGTCAACTCCATCGAGTACGCGGTCGGCGACGGCGCCTGGCAGGCGTACACGGCGCCGGTCATGGTGCACGAGGTCGGCGAGCACACGGTGCGTTACCGCGCCACCGACAAGGCGGGCAACGTCGCGGCGGAGAAGAGCGTCGCCTTCACCGTCGTCGCCGCTCCCCCGCAGGACACCACCCCGCCGGTGACCGGCGCGACCGTGGACGGCACCAAGGACTCCGACGGCGCCTACGTCGGCAGTGCCAAGGTGACCGTGAACGCCACGGACGAGGGCGGCTCCGGGGTGGCCGGCGTGGAGTACTCGCTCGACGCCGGGCCCTACCTGGCGTACACCGCGCCCGTGGTCGTCGACCGGGTGGGCCGGCACACCGTGGCGTACCGGGCGAGCGACAAGGCGGGCAACACGTCCGAGCCGCTGACCGTGAGCTTCACGGTGGTGGCGGGCCAGGTGCCGCCGCCGCCCTGCCCGGAGTACGACGAGCGCCGCACGGTGATCGTCGGCACGGTCGACACGGGTGTGCCGAACCGGGTCACCAACAACCGGTGCCGGATCAACGAGTTGATCGAGGACGAGAAGGACTGGTCGTCGCAGCAGCTGTTCCTCAAGCACGTCCGCGAGGTCGTCGAGGCGCTGCGGGACGAGGGCGTCATCGACGGGCGCGAGGGGCGGGCGATCAACAAGGCCGCCCGTCAGTCGAAGATCGGCGTGCCCGGTCAGACCGAGGGCTACCGCACGATCATGGACGGCACCCAGGCCTCCTTCGCCAAGTGGCAGCAGGTGGGCGGTGGTTCGTTCGGGCTGAACCCCGACGGCTCGATCACCTCCAGCACCGGCACACCGGGCATGGGCATGCTGTGGTTCCCGGAGCGTACGTACGGCGACTTCTCGCTGAAGCTCCAGTGGCGGGACGACGCGCCGGGCACCGCGAACACCAACGGTGGCGTCTTCGTGCGCTTCCCGCAGGTCCACGACCACCCGGAGGAGTCACGGCCGGAGTGGGTCGCCATCAAGTACGGGCACGAGGTGCAGGTGTTCGACAGCCCGACCGGCGACATGTACAAGTCGGGGTCGATCTACGGCTTCGACCGGGTGGGCCTGGCCGGCGCCGGGGTGACGGAGAAGGGCACCTGGAACGACTACGAGATCCGCGTGGTCGACCAGCACTACTCCATCTACCGCAACGGCGTGCTGATCAACGAGTTCGACAACATCGGCGGCCAGGACTTCTACCCCGCCCGCTCGGACGACCCGGGCACGGACGGGCGGCGGTTCGCCTCCGGCTACATCGGGCTCCAGGTGCACGGCACGACGGACGTGGTGTCGTACCGGGACGTGAGGATCAAGGAGTTGTAGGTCAGCTCTTCTCAGGGCGCGGCTTCTTCGCGCGGCTCGGCTGTACCCGTCTGGGTTCTCCCGGCATCTTCGGATACTCGGGCGGGTACGGCAGGTCGCCGAGCCCGTGGTCGTGCTCGTCCTTCGTCGCCAGCTCCAGCAGGGCGTCGAGGGAGTAGGCCTTGTCGTCCATGCCCGCGTGCACGTCGCCGAGTTCGGCGAAGCGCGCGGGCATCGTCGTGATGTCGAAGTCCCGCGGGTGCGCGACACCGACCTCGTCCCAGGTCAGCGGCGCGGAGACCGGGGCGCCCGGGCGGGGGCGCACGGAGTAGGCGGAGGCGATGGTGCGGTCCCGGGCGGTCTGGTTGTAGTCGACGAAGATGCGCTCGCCGCGCTCCTCCTTCCACCACTTGATGGTGACCTGCTCCGGCATCCGCCGCTCCAGTTCCCGCCCGACGGCGATGGCGGCGCGCCGCACCTGGGTGAAGGTCCAGCGCGGCTCGATCGGCACGAAGACGTGGATGCCGCGCCCGCCGGAGGTCTTGGGCCAGCCGCGCAGTCCCCCGAACTCCTCGAGGACCGCCCGCAGTTCGTGGGCGGCGCGGACGGCGTCGTCGTAGTCGGTGCCGGGCTGGGGGTCGAGGTCGATGCGCAGCTCGTCGGGGTGGTCGACGTCGTCGCGGCGGACCGGCCAGGGGTGGAAGGTGAGGGTGCCGTACTGGGCGGCCCACAGGACCGCCGCCTCCTCGGTGGGGCACATCTCGTCGGCGCTGCGCCCGCTGGGGAAGGTGATGTGCGCGGTCGGGATCCAGTCGGGCATGCCCTTGGGCGCGCGCTTCTGGTAGAACCACTCGCCGGTGACGCCGTCCGGGTAGCGCTCCAGGGTGGTGGGCCGGTTGCGCAGGGCACGCAGGATGCCGGGGGCGACCGCCTGGTAGTACCGGGCCACGTCGAGCTTGGTGTAGCCGTGCTCCGGGAAGAAGACCTTGCCCGGGCTGGACAGCCGCACGGTGCGTCCGCCCGCTTCCAGTTCCACCGCTTCCGCCATGCGAGCCACGGTAGGCGTACCGCCTTCGCTTCGCATATCAGGCATACGGGATGGAGGACGCGCAGAATCGGACCATGGATCTGCCCGTCATGCCGCCCGTGAAGCCGATGCTCGCCAAGTCCGTCGCGAAGATCCCGCCGGGCATGCACTACGAGGCGAAGTGGGACGGGTTCCGGGCGATCGTGTTCCGCGACGGCGCCGAGGTGGAGCTGGGCAGCCGGACGGGCAAGCCGCTGACCAGGTACTTCCCGGAGCTGGTGGAGGCGGTGCGGGAGCGGTTGCCCGAGCGGTGCGTGGTGGACGGGGAGATCGTGATCGCGCGGGAGGGGCATCTGGACTTCGACGCGCTCACCGAGCGGATCCATCCGGCGGACTCCCGGGTGCGGATGCTGGCCGAGAGGACGCCGGCCTCCCTCGTGGTGTTCGACCTGCTGGCGCTGGACGCCGAGTCCCTGCTCGACGTGGGCCTCGCCGACCGGAGGGCGCTGCTGGTGCGGGCGCTGTCCGGGGTCACGCCGCCCGTGCACGTGGCGCCGGCGACGGACGACATCGAGGTGGCCCGGCAGTGGTTCGAGCAGTACGAGGGGGCAGGGCTCGACGGGGTCGTCGCCAAGCCGCTCGACCTGCGCTACCGCCAGGACGAGCGGGCCATGTACAAGGTCAAGCACGAGCGGACGGCGGACGTCGTCGTCGCCGGTTACCGCCTCCACAAGAGCGGCCCCGTGGTCGGCTCGCTGCTGCTCGGTCTCTACGACGACCGGGGTGTCCTCCAGCACGTGGGGGTGAGCGCCGCCTTCTCCATGAAGCGGCGGGCCGAACTGGTGGAGGAGCTGGAACCGCTGCGCATGGACGACGTCCGGGGCCATCCGTGGGCCGCCTGGGCCGAGGAGGCGGCCCACGAGTCGGCCCGGCTGCCCGGCGCCCCCAGCCGCTGGTCGGGCAAGAAGGACCTGTCGTGGGTGCCGCTGCGGCCGGAGCGGGTGGTGGAGGTGGCGTACGACCACATGGAGAACGGGGCACGCTTCCGGCACACGGCCCGCTTCCGCCGCTGGCGCCCGGACCGGACGCCGGAGAGCTGCACCTACGCCCAGCTGGAGGAGCCGGTGCGCTACGACCTGGCGGAGATCCTCGGCGGGCCGTGAACGCCGGGAGGCCTCGTGCGAGCCGTGAGAACTACGGCTTCATCAGGATCTTGACCGCGCCGTCCTGCTTCTTCTGGAACATCTCGTACGCGTGCGGCGCGTCCGCCAGCGGCAGCCGGTGCGTGGCGAAGTCGTCGACGCCGAGGGGGTCCTCGTCCGTCAGGTACGGGACGATCTCGTCGCTCCAGCGGCGTACGTTGGCCTGGCCCATCCGCAGCTGGACCTGCTTGTCGAACAGGGTGAGCATCGGCATCGGGTCCGCCATGCCGCCGTAGACGCCGCTCAGCGAGATCGTGCCGCCGCGCCGCACCAGCTCGATGGCGGTGTGCAGGGCCGCGAGCCGGTCGACGCTGAAGCGCTCCGCCAGCGGGAGACCGATGGACCGGGGCATCACGGCCGCGGCCTGCTGGATCAGCTTGGCGGCGGCGCCGCCGTGCGCCTCGGTGCCGACCGCGTCGATCACGGCGTCGGGGCCGCGGCCACCTGTCTCGTCCTGGATCGCGGCGACGAGTTCCTTCTCGCTGTCGAAGGACCGCAGGTCGTACGTCTCCACGCCCCGCTCCCGCGCCCGTCGCAGCCGCTCCGGCACCAGGTCCACGCCGAACACCCGGCCGGCCCCCTTGGCCTGGGCCACCCGGCAGGCCATGTCGCCGATCGGGCCGAGGCCCAGCACGGCGACGCTGCCGCCCTGCGGGACGCCGGCGTAGGCGACCGCCTGCCAGGCGGTGGGCAGGACGTCGGAGAGGTAGACGAAGCGGTCGTCGGCCGGGCCCTCGGGCACCTTGATCGGGCCGTACTGCGCCTGCGGCACGCGCAGGTACTCGGCCTGGCCGCCGGGCACGGCCCCGTACAGACGGGTGTAGCCGAACAGCGGGGCGCCCATGCCCTCGCCGGTGACCTGCGTGGTCTCGCACTGGGTCGGCAGTCCCGTGTCGCACATGTAGCAGTGCCCGCACGCGATCTGGAAGGGCACCACCACCCGGTCGCCGGGCCGGAGACCGGTCACCTCGGACCCGACCTCCTCCACGATCCCCATCGGTTCGTGACCGAGGATGTCACCCGGTGTCATGAACGGGGTGAGCACCTCGTACAAGTGCAGGTCGGAGCCGCACAGTCCGGAGGACGTGACACGGATGACCGCGTCCGTCGGTTCCTCGATCCGCGGGTCGGGCACGTCCTCGACCCGCACGTCCCGCTTGCCCTGCCAGACAACCGCCTTCATCGCCTCGCACTCCCTCCGTGGCCCGTGTGCCTCGCTCGTGTGCGTGTGGCGGCCGGGTACCCGACGGTCCACCGGCGAACCTTCGTCCACTGGGCCGAACAGCCCATTCCGGGTGCGCCCTCAGATTCAGTCGGGTATGGCACTGAATGCAGCCAGAAGCGCACAATCAATGACACGGAATGGGTGGCGGGTGGTCGGAATGCGACGAGGTACGCGCAGACGGGACCGCGGCCCACGACGCGGCACACGGGTCGGCACACGGGTCGGCGCCGTTCCGGCACTGCTGGCCTCGGCGGTGGCCGTCTCGCTGGCCGCGGGCTGCACGGGAGGGCCGGGACCGGCATCGGGAGGGGACGAGGACGCGCGGGCACCCCACACGCATCGGTCGCCCGGCACACCGCGGTCACCCGGCACGCAGCGCCCGCCCACCGCGCGCGTCACCTCCTCGATCCTCGCCGTCAAAGTCGACAACGTGCCCGCGGCCCGGCCACAGGCCGGCCTGGACGCCGCGGACGTCGTCTACGTGGAACCTGTGGAGGGCGGACTGAGCCGCCTGATGGCGATCTACGCGACCGAGCTCCCGAAAGCGGTCGGACCGGTGCGCAGCGCCCGGGAGTCCGACCTGGAGCTGCTGCGCCAGTTCGACCGGCCCACGCTCGCGTTCTCCGGCGCCCAGAGCAGGCTGCTCCCGCTGATCGACCGGGCGCCGCTGCGGGCGGAGCCTCCGGGCGAGGCGTCCGACGCCTACGTCCGGGACGAGGACCGGCCCGCACCGCACAACCTCTACCTGCGGCCCGGCCGGCTCCTGCCGTCTCCCGCGGGCCCCGCCGCGCTGACCACGGGGTTCCCCCGCGGCGACGCGCCCGCGGGCGGCCGGGCGGAGACCTCGCGCACGGTGCGCTATCCGTCGGCGAGCTTCACCTTCACCTGGTCGGGGAGCCGGGACCGCTGGCTGGTCGCCATGGACGGCACCCCGGCCGTCACGGCCGACGGCCGGCGGCCGGCACCGGCGACGGTCGTCGTCCAGCACGTGAAGGTCCGCGACTCCGCGTTCCGTGACTCCCTGGGCAGCAACTCGCCCTACGTGGAGACGGTGGGCTCGGGGCGGGCGGAAGTGCTGCGCGACGGACGCGCCCATGAGGCGACGTGGAAGCGCCCGACGGCCGCGGACGGCACCTCCTTCACCGGGCGAAACGGCGCGCCGGTGAACTTCGCCGACGGCCAGGTGTGGGTGGTGTTCGTCAGAACGCCCTGATCAGCACACCCCGATCAGAAATGACCTGATCAGCTCGTGGCCGCGGCGGGTTCGGCGGGGTTGCGGAGCCCTTCGGCGGCGTCCGCGACCCGCTGGATGAGGTCGAAGAACACGGCCTGCTCGTCGGCGGAGAGCGGCGCGAGGAAGACCTGGTTCATCCTGGCCGTCCGCACGGTCAGCTTGCGGTGGACGCGCAGGCCGTCATCGGTCAGGCGCAGCAGGAAGCGGCGGCCGTCCTGCGGGTCGCGGACCTTGTCCAGCAGCCCGCGGCGGCCGAGCCGGCTGATCACCTCGGCGATGGTGGACCGGTCGAGCCCCACCCGCTCCCCCACGGTGCGCTGGTCCAGACCCGGTTCCGCGACGAGCGCGTTGAGGACCGCGAACTGCGGCGAGGTGGTCTCCTCGGAGACCATCGTGTTCCACAGCAGGTAGTGCGCCTGCTGCAGCCGCCGGGCCAGGTGCCCGGGATGGGTGCTCAGATCGACCGCGGCCATGTGCGCTCCTGTGGTCACTTCGTTGGTGCACTGACGATACATGGCCCGCGCCGCGATCATTCTTCTGAGCCAGGTACCGCTCCAGGCGATCTACCTCGCACTTTGGCAGGTCTTGACGCCCCGGCCGTCCGGTGGCAGCGTGTGAGGCACCTTGCCGAAATACTCAGTGCCCTGATTAATTTGCTCGGACCACGGGAACTCCCATGACTCTCACCCAGCACGACATCGACGCGGAGATCGCGGCCGAGCACGCCGCGTACGAGAAGCGGGTCGCCGACGGCGCGCCCGTCGAGCACCACCCGCGCCGCGACTACGCCCCGTACCGCTCCTCGGTGCTGCGGCACCCCAAGCAGCCGCCGATCAACATCGACGTCACCAAGGACCCGGAGCTGGTGGAGCTGTCCTCCCCCGCCTTCGGCGAACGGGACCTCACCGGGATCGACAACGACCTCACCCGGCAGCACACCGGTGAGCCGGTCGGCGAGCGCATCACCGTCTCCGGCCGCCTCCTCGACCGCGACGGCAAGCCCGTGCGCGGGCAGCTCGTGGAGATCTGGCAGGCCAACTCGGCCGGCCGCTACGCCCACCAGCGCGAGCAGCACGACGCGCCGCTGGACCCCAACTTCACGGGCGTGGGCCGCACCCTCTCCGACGACGACGGCTTCTACCGCTTCACCACCATCCAGCCCGGCCCCTACCCGTGGCGCAACCACGTCAACGCCTGGCGTCCGGCCCACATCCACTTCTCGGTCTTCGGTTCGGCGTTCACCCAGCGGCTCGTGACGCAGATGTACTTCCCGAACGACCCGCTGTTCCCCTACGACCCGATCCTGCAGTCCGTGACGGACGACGCGGCCCGGCAGCGGCTGATCGCGACGTACGACCACAGCCTGTCCGTCCCGGAGTTCTCGCTCGGCTACCACTGGGACATCGTGCTCGACGGCCCGAACGCCACCTGGATCGAAGAAGGACGCTGACCCGCCATGACGAAGATCGACACCAGCAGCCCGGAGAACGTGCTGCCCACGCCGTCCCACACGGTCGGCCCGTTCTACGGGTACGCGCTGCCCTTCCGCGGCGGCGAGGACATCGCACCCCTCGGGCACCCGGACACGATCACCGTGCACGGGTACGTGTACGACGGCGAGGGCAACCCGCTGCCGGACGCGCTCGTCGAGCTGTGGGGGCCGGACAGCGAGGGCAACCTGCCGTCGGTGGACGGTTCGATGCGGCGCGATCCGGCCTCCGGCGGCTTCCTCGGGCGCAACGGCGTGGAGTTCACCGGCTTCGGCCGCATCCAGACCGACGCGGACGGCCACTGGTACGCGCGGACCCTGCGGCCGGGGGCCGTAGGCCGCAACGCGCCGTACGTCAGCGTGTGCGTGTTCGCGCGCGGGCTGCTCGTGCACCTGTTCACCCGGATCTATCTGCCGGGCGACGAGGCGGGGCTAGCCGCGGACCCGCTGCTGTCCCGGGTGGACGCCGAGCGTCGCGGCACGCTGATCGCCGCCGAAGAGGGCAACGGGACGTACCGTTTCGACATCCGCCTTCAGGGCGAGGGCGAAACGGTCTTCCTGGAGTTCCAGTGACATCACCTGCCGACAACGACGCGGGCGCCGACACGAGCCTGCTCGCCCCCGGGTGGGCGGGCTCGCCGGCCGCGTCCGCGACCGGTGACCGCGCGTATCTGCGGGCCCTGCTCGACGCGGAGGCGGCGCTGACCCGGGCCCAGGCCGGGCTGGGGCTCGCCCCCGCCGGGGCGGCGGGGGCGGTGACCGACGCCGCCGACCCGGCCCGCTTCGACGTGCGGTCCCTCGCCGAGCGCGCCCGCGGCGGCGGGAACCCGGTGATCCCGCTGGTCGCCGACCTGACGGCGGCGGTCGGCACGGAGTACGGCCCGTACGTACACCGGGGCGCGACCAGCCAGGACATCATGGACACGGCGACGATGCTGGTCGCCGCCCGCACCCTCGACCTGCTGCTCCCCGACCTCGCCCGCACCGAACGCGCGCTGGTCCGGCTGGCCTCCGAGCACCGGGACACGGCGATGCCGGGCCGGACGCTCACCCAGCACGCCGTACCGACGACCTTCGGGCTGAAGGCGGCCGGCTGGCGTGCGCTGGTGCTCGACGCCAGGGACCGGATCACCGCCGTACGCGACACGCTACCGGCTCAACTCGGGGGTGCCGCGGGCACCTTGGCGGCCTTCCAGGCCTATGGTGCGACGGACCCGACCGCGCTGCCGGCCGCGTACGCCCGTGAACTGGGACTGCGGGCACCGCTGTTGCCCTGGCACACCCTGCGCACCCCGGTCGCCGACCTGGCCGGATGTCTCGCGTTCGCCGCCGGGGCGCTCGGCAAGGTCGCCGAGGACGTGCTGACGCTCTCCCGCACCGAGATCGCCGAGCTCGCGGAGGGCAGCGGCGGCGGCTCGTCGGCGATGCCGCACAAGGCCAATCCCGTACGGTCCACGCTGATCGCGACGGCCGCCCGGCGCGCGCCGCAGCTCGCGGCCACGCTGTACGGCGCACTGACCGCCGGGGACGAGCGGCCCGCCGGGGCCTGGCACGCCGAGTGGGAGCCGCTGCGGGAGCTGCTGCGGCTGGTCGGCGGCGCCACGCGCGACGCGGCCGAGCTGACCGAGGGCCTCAGGGTGCACCCGGATGCGATGCGCGCGCACCTCGACCTCACCCACGGGCTGATCGTCTCGGAGCGGCTCTCCGCCGAACTGGCGCCGGTGCTCGGGCGGGCCCGCGCCAAGGCCCTGCTCACCGAGCTGGCCCGGCGGACCTACGCCGAGGACCGCGGCCTGGGCGAACTGCTCCGTGAACAGCTCGCCGAGCTACCGGAGTCGAAGAACCTCGACCTCGACGCCCTGACCGACCCCGCCCGCTACACCGGCTCCGCCGGAGCCCTGACCGACCGCGCCCTGGAGCGACGTTGACCATGCTCAACCATCTGACCGAAGGCCCCGCTTCCGCTCCCCCGCTGCTGCTCGGGCCCTCGCTCGGCACCTCGTACGCCCTGTGGGACGAGGTGGCGCCCGAGCTGTCCATCGGGCACCGGGTGATCCGCTGGGACCTGCCGGGGCACGGCGGTTCGGCGGCGGAGCTCATCGGGCCCGGCGCCACCGTCGGTGACCTCGCCGCTCTGGTGCTGGCCCTCGCCGACTCGCTGGGGGTGGAGCGGTTCGCCTACGCGGGCGTGTCGCTGGGCGGTGCGGTGGGTCTGCATCTGGCCGTGCACCACCCGGAGCGGGTGTCGTCCCTCGCCGTCATCTGCTCGTCGGCGCACTTCAACGGCGCGAAGGCGTGGGAGGAACGGGCCGCGACGGTGCGCGCGGAGGGCCTGGCGAAGCTCGCCGAGAGCGCGGACGCCCGGTGGTTCACGCCGGGGTTCACCGTGCCGGAGCTGGTCCGGGACCACCGGGACGCCGATCCGGGGGCGTACGCCGCGTGTTGTGACGCGCTGGCCGCGTTCGACCTGCGGGACCGGCTCGGCGAGATCTCCGCGCCGACGCTGCTGATCGCGGGGCGCGAGGACCCGGCCACGCCGCCGGCGCATCTGCGGGAGATCGCGGACGCGGTGCCGGGCGCGGCACTGACCGAGATCCCGGGGGCCTCGCATCTGGCGCCGGCGGAGCGCCCCGAGGCGGTGCTGACCGCCCTGCGCGGCCACTTCGACGGCGGTGCCCGGCGCGGCATGGCGGTGCGGCGCGAGGTGCTGGGCGACGCGCACGTGGACCGGGCGCAGGCGCGGCAGACCCCGTTCACCGCGCGCTTCCAGGACTTCATCTCGCGCTACGCCTGGGGCGAGATCTGGACCGACGAGACGCTCTCGCGCCGCGAACGCAGCATGGTGACGATGACCGCGCTGGTCGCGCACGGCCACTACGAGGAGCTGGCCATGCATGTCCGGGCGGCGCGGCGCAACGGTCTGACGCCCGACGAGATCGGCGCCGTGCTGCTGCAGACGGCGGTGTACTGCGGGGTACCGGCGGCGAACTCGGCGTTCGCGGCGGCCCAGCGGGTACTGGCCGAGGAGGACGGCACGGCCGCGGGCTGAGGCGGGACACCCCCGCGGGGCCGACACGGACGACCCGTACGGGCCGAGGCAGGCAACCCCCGCGGGCCGAGGAAGAAGGCACCGCGGGCTGAGAAGAGAGGCACAGCCGCGGGGGTGAGGCGGACGACCCCCGCGGGCGTGAGCAGACGCCCCCGGCGAGGCCGAGGCGGACGACCCTCGCAGTCGACGAGGAGGGCATTCGCCGGCCGAGGCAGACAGCCGTCGCGGGCCGAGGCCGCCTCAGCCCGCGTGTCCCGCCTCCAGGGCCTCGCGGGCGCGGGCCACCAGGCCGTCGGCGCCGCAGGAGTCCGCCAGGGCCATGCCGCGTTCCAGCTCGGTCGCCGAGCGGGCCGCGATGCCGTACTCCACACGGGCGGCGGCGTGCTCGTACTGGCAGGGCGAGGCCTCCAGGTAGGTGACGGCCTGGGCGGCGAGCCGGACCGCGCGCTGGCCGGTCTCCAGGGCGGCGGCGCAGCGCAGGGCCTCCCCTATGGCGGTGTCCGTGCCGAAGCGCTCGGCCTGGCGGCGGGCGTCGGAGGCCAGTCGGGCCGCCCGGCCGGGATCCTCGGTGGCGAGGGCGCGGGCGAGCTGGGTCGCCCAGGGGGCCACCACGGGGTTGTGCCGGCCGCGGGTGGTTGCCGCCTTCTCCGCGGCCTCCAGTTCGTTGATGCCTTCCTTGGTGCGGCCCGTGGCGAGCAGCAGCCGCCCCCGTACGGAACGGGGTTCGGGCAGCACGATCGTGGACGGGTACGGCGGGTCGAAGCCGTATCCGTCGGCGACGGACCGGGCCTCTGCGACGTGGCCGCGGGCGAGCAGCGTGTCGATCAGGTTGCAGACCGCGGACCAGTACAGCGGGAGGCCGCGGCCGACGCGCTCCGCGATGCGCAGGGACGCGCGCAGGGACTTCTCGGCCTCTCTGAGGCGGCCCCGTCTGCGGTGGCCGAGCCCGACGTAGGTGTGCGCGAGGGCGAGGTGGCCGCCGCTCCAGCCGGCGCTCTCGTAGGCGCGCAGGGCCTCGTTGAAGAGTGCCTCGGCGCGGTCGAGCCGGTCGGCGTAGGCATAGCAGTTGGCCAGCATCATCGGCAGTTCCAGACCCCACTCGGAGTCGGTCCAGCCGAGTCCGGGGGCGAGGCGGCCGTTGACGAGGGTCCGGTCGCACAGCTCGACGACCTCCTCCGCGTTCTCGCCGTGGCTCATGGCGTCGAAGCCGCGCAGGATGAGCAGGGCCCGCTCGGTGTTGTCCCGGCCGGTGCAGGTCCCGGCGATCTCGGCGAGGCGCGCGGAACGGCCGGGTGTGGAGGTCTCGCCGGGGTGGATGCCCTCCCACATGTACTGGACGGCCTGCAGCCGCAGCCGGGCGGACGGGTCCGACGTCCGCGCGGCCTCCGCCTCGACGGTGCGGACGGCCTCCTCCAGCTGGTCGTTGTGGAGCAGGGCCTCGGAGAGCCGGAAGACGGCGTTGACGCGCTGGTCGCTGTCGAGGCCGGGCATGCCGAGCGCGGTGCGCAGGTGGCCGATGGTGGTGGCGGGCGCGGTGAGCAGGGTGGCGCAGCCCAGTTCGTAGAGCACCCGCGCATGGGTGCTCGGCAACGGCGGTTCCTGAAGGGCGCGTTCGAGGCAGCGGCGGGCCGCGTCGGGGGCGCCGACGGCGAGGTGCTCGCGGGCGGCGTCGCGCAGCTGCTCGACGACCTCCGGATCGTCGTCGGGATGCACCCGCAGCAGATGGCGGGAGGCGGCCGCGGCGCCCAGTCCGGAGTCGGCGACCAGTTGGGCCGCTATGCCGTGCATCGCCGTGCACAGCGCGTCGGGGATGGAGTTGTAGACGGCGGTGGCGATCAGCGGGTGGACGAACTCCAGGTCGCCCGCGGCGGGTTGCCCGGCCGCCGGGTCGGGTGTGGTGAGGATGCGGGCGGCGTAGAGCAGTTCGGCGCAGCGGGCGGCGGTGTGGCGGTCGAGGGTGGCGAGCCGGGCCACCATGTCGACGGTGATGCCGCCACCGAGGATGGCCGCGGCCCAGGCGAACCGGGTGGCGTCGACGCCGAGTTGCTCCAGGCGGGCGACGAGGCCGCCGCCCCGGGCGGACTGGTTCAGGGCGCGCAGTTCGGCGGCCTGGGACTCGACCGGTTCCAGCTCGCTGTCCTGGACCTTGGCGAGGAGTTCGACCGTCTCATAGGGGTTGCCGCCGGTGACGGCCCACACCTCGCGGCAGAACGCGGCGTCGGCGTGATCGCCCACGGTGGCGCGGGTGAGGCCCGCGGTCGCGTCGGGGGTCAGGGCGTTCAGCGGGGCGAGGGGCCGGCCCTTCGCCGCTGCCGCGTCCAGGTGGCGGGCGCTGTCGCCGGTGACGTCGCCGGGGCGGCGGGCGACGACGACCAGGACGGAGGTCTCGTCGAGCCGTTCGGCGAACGCGGCCAGCCAGCGCAGGGTCTCCTGGTCGGCCCAGTGGGCGTCGTCGATCAGCAGGACCAGCGGCCACTCCCGGCGGGCGAGCCGGCGTACGGCGGCGACCAGGCCGTCGCACACGCCCTGCGGGTCGGCCTGCCGCTCGCCGGGGTCCGCTATGCCGAGGGCGGGGCCCGCGATCTCGTACCAGTCGCCGAGGTACTCGCGTGCCTCCTCCGGGAGCATGGACACGAGCGCGGGCTGGAGCAGTTGGCGTACGACGTTGAAGGGGACGGAGCGCAGGGTCTCGCCGCCTCGCGCCGACCAGACGGCGCAGCCCCGGGCCTCGGCGATGCGGCGGGTCTCGGCGAGCAGTGCGGTCTTGCCGAGTCCGGCCTCGCCCCGGGCCACCAGCAGGGTGCCGGGGGACGAGCGGTCCGCGCACAGGGTGTCCACCGCCCGCGTGATGGTGGCGATTTCCTCTTCGCGCTCCCAGAGGGAGGCCGAGGCGGCGGCCGTCCGCCGTACCTCCGTCATCCCGCTACCTCCCCAAGTCGCCCGAACGACGTACAGACCTTGAGCCTAGCCGTCCGATCGCGCAAGTGGTGGGCCCTCGCGGCAGTAGTTGCCGTGACGGGTGACATGCGGTAAAGCCCGGACGACGCGCCGGGCGTGTCAGCAGCGACGGCGTCGGCAGGCGTCCGTCAACTCGCCGCAGCGGGCGCCGCGCGCCGGGAGGGGCCGGTTCCGACCCGGGCCTCTCATCCCGCTTTCACCGACGCCTCATACGGTGGGCACATGACGCAGGTGACTCCGCCCGGGTGGTACCCGGACCCCGGACAGAAGAAGGACGGTCCCGCCACCGAACGCTGGTGGGACGGCAAGGCGTGGACGGACCAGGTCCGTCCCTCGGGGCCGGCCGCCGCGTGGGGTCCTCCTACGCAGGCGCCGGTGCCGGACGTGACGCCCGACGCGGCGCCGGACGCGACGACCGCCGCGGCGCCGGACACCGTGCCCGGAGCGGTGCCGGACGCGCCGCCCGGAGCGGTGCCGAACACCGTGCCCGGCCTGGCGCCCGGCCCGTATCCCGTGCACCCGGGTTATCCCGGGTATCCCGTTCAGCAGCCGTCCGCGCGGCGGCGCCGGCTGCGTACCGGCATAGCCGTGGCAGCGGCCGTGGCCGTGCTGGCCGGTATCGGCGTCGGCGTGTACGTGCTGGCGGACGACGGCGGTTCGGCCTCCGACAGTGCCGGCTCTTCGCAGCAGGACCGGCGCGACCCCGGCGGCGAGAACGATCCCTTCGGCGGCCCGGGCGGCGGGGGCGAGTCGCCCGGCTCGCCCGACGGGTCGGAGCCGCCCACGATCGACAGCGGGTCGGTGCCGGACCCGGTCAGCGGGATCAGCCTGCCCATCCCGGACGGCTGGTCCGGGCAGCAGTTGTCGGTCGGTGCGTCGGTGACGTCGGACGACAGTTACCAGTGCCCCGGTGACACCTCCAGCACCTGCACGAAGGGCGGCGCCTACTCGGCGCCCGCCGTGGTGCTGGGCACCGAGGGCGACACCGCGGAGGAGGTCGCGAAGGCCGACATCGAGGCGAACGCCGAGGAGTCCTACGGCGGCGCGTCCTACGGCGGGATCACCTCGCACGAGGAACTGGCCTCCAAGGCGGTCACGGTGGCCGGGCAGAAGGGCTATCTGGTCCGCTGGAAGGCGGTCACCAGCAAGGGCGCCGACGGCTACGTCCAGTCGCTCGCCCTCCCCTCGCCCGCCGACCCGGAGCGCATCGTCGTCGTCCGCTTCGGCATCGACACCGACCAGCAGCAGTCGGTGATCGACGAGGTGACGAAGGGCATCGAGGTGTCCGCCGTCGGCGGCGGCGGCGGCAACGGTCAGGACGTCTGACCGGGCCCGTACGGCAGTCGGCCGGGTGGGGCGCCCTTCCGCTCAAAGGGCGTCCCACCCGGCCGGGGGTGCGCGCCGCCCCCGTCCCCACGGTGCGGCGCGGGCAGGCCACCGTCCAGTCATCCCGTGGACGGCGACCTGAGTCTCAGGGGAGGCCGAGCGCCGGCAGCACGACGGCCTCCACGAACCGGACGAGGTACTCCGCGTCGGCCTGCTCGCCCTCGACGACGGGCCGCATCCGCAGCATGCCGAAGATCTGTGCCGGCACGTACTCCAGCGCCGGGTGGCCGGCGGCGACCTCGCCCCGTGCGACGCCGCGGTCCAGGATCTCCCGCAGCGCGGCGATCTCCGGCTCGACGAGTGCCTCGCGCAGCGCGCACTTGAGCTCCGGGTCCTCCATGACCGCGTGGCCGAGCGCCTGGAGCAGCCCCGTGTCCTTGCCCGCTCCCTCACCGGCGGCCCGGGCCGCCTGGCGCAGGTCCTCGGCGAGCGAGCCGGTGTCGATGCCGGTGAAGCGTACCCGGCGCTGGGAGCGCAGCGCCGCGGCCACGAACTGGGGCTTGGTCTTCCACTGCCGGTAGAGCGTGGACTTGCTGCACCGGGTGCTGGCGGCGATGCCCTCCATGGTGACGGCGTCGTAGCCGCAGGACCTCAGCTGGGCGAGCACGGCGTCGAAGAACTCCTGCTCGCGCTCGGGCGTGAGCTTGGAGCGGCGCGAGGTGCCGACCGGTTCCGGTCGGTCCGCGGCCTGCGACGTCATCGGCTCTGCTCCTCGTCGGGTTCCAGTGGCGGTCCAGTGGCGGTACGGCGGCGCTCGAGCGGCCCGTACTTCAGTGGTCCCTACGTCAGTGATCCCTGGTTTCAGTGATCCGTGGTCCAGTGTGTCGTAAGTCTATCGATACGGCAGTGTACCGGTACACCAGCGTATCGGTACACTTGCGTATCGGAACGAGGCCGTATCGATGAGAACCGTCACACGCCCCCGTACCTGTGAGCCACACGCACCACCGTCAGCGAAGGGGCCGGGGGATGAATGCCCGCACCGAGCCTGCAGCAACAGAAGCGGAGCCGGACGCGCCTGCGCGCCCACCGCTCGTCCGTGAACTCCTGCTCGTGGCAGGGCTGTTCCTCCTCTACAAACTCGGCCGGCAGCTGGCCACGGGCCACACCGCCGAGGCCTTCCGCAACGCCCACCACGTGTGGGACTGGGAACGCGCGCTCCGGCTGCCCGACGAGGGCGGGGTGCAGTCCCTGCTGCTGCACGGCGACGCCCTCGTGCACGTGGCGAACACCTACTACGCCGCCGTCCACTTCCCGGCCACCGCGGCCTTCCTGATCTGGCTCTATCTGCGCCGGCCCGGCCACTACACATGGGCGCGCCGGGTCATGGCCGCGGTCACGGGTGCCGCGCTGGTGCTGCACCTCCTCTTTCCGCTCGCCCCGCCGCGCATGCTGGGCGCGACCGGACTGATCGACACCGCCCGGGTGTACGGTCCGTCGGTGTACGGACCGCCCCACGCCGACGAGCTGTCGAACCAGTTCGCGGCGATGCCCTCGCTGCACTTCGGCTGGGCGCTGATGCTGGCGATCGGCCTGATCGCCGCGACGCGGTCGCGGTGGCGGTGGCTGTGGCTGCTGCACCCGCTGCTGACGCTGCTGGTGATCGTGGGCACCGCGAACCACTACTGGCTCGACGTCATCGCGGCGGCGGCCCTGCTCGGCCTCGCGCTCGCCGCGATCCACCTGCCGCACCGGAGCCGGCGCGACGTGCCGCGCGGCCGGCCGCAGGTACGGCGCCGGGCGCCGGCGGAGGAGGAGCGCGAGCTGGTGGGGGCGGCCCGATGAGCGCCGCTCTGGTCGCTGTCCTGCTGTCTTTGGTCTCCGCGTGCGCCTACGCCGCCGCGGCCGTGGCCCAGGAACGGCTGGCGGCCCGCAGTGTGGGCGCGGGTGCGCTGCGGATGCTCGCCGACGGCGTCTGGTGGTGGTCGGTCGCGCTCAACGCCTCGGCCGCGCTGCTGCACGTCGTGGCCCTCAAGTACGGCCCCCTCACCGTGGTCCAGCCGCTCGGTGCGCTCACCCTGGTCGCGGCGGTGCCGCTGGGGGCGCGGCTGGCGGGCCGGCGGGTGACCGCGGTCGAATGGCGGGGCACCGGACTGACGCTGCTGGGGCTGGGCGCGCTGCTGATCACCGCGTCCGGACCCGCGCCCGACGACGTCCTGAGCGTGTCCGAGGCGCTGGCGGTCTCCGGTGCGACGGCGGCGCTGATCGGCATGCTGTCGTGGCCCGGCACGCGGCCCGGCCTGCGGCACGCGACGGCGTCCGGCATCGCCTCCGGGGTCGCCTCGGCGCTCACCCAGACGGTCACGGTCGCCGTCACCGACCGCTCGGGGCCGCTGCTCAGCGTGCAGGTGATCGGGGTGGCGGTGCTGGTGGCGGCGTTCGCGGCGGGCGGGCTGCTGCTGTCCCAGACGGCGTACCGGGGCGGTCTGGGCGCCCCGCTGGCGGTGGTCACCCTGGCCAATCCGGTGGCCGCCGCGGTGATCGGCCTGTCCCTGCTCGGGGAGCGGCTGCGGGGCGGCGCGGGCGGCATGCTGCTCGCCCTGACCGGCGCGGCGCTGGCCGCCTGGGGCGTGGTCCAACTGAGCCGGGCGACACCGGGGCCGGCACCGGACCCGGAGTCGGTGCCCCAGGAATCAGTGCCGGCGCCCGCGGAGTCGGTGCGGGCGCCCGCGGAGTCGATGCGAGTGCTCCCGAAGCCGGTGCCGGTTCCCCGGGGAGCCGTACCGGCGCCCCCGGAGTCGGTGCTGATACCCCGGCAGCCGGAGCCGGGGCATCTCACGCCGCTGTAGCCGCCTGTCACTCCGTGACGCTTGCCGGCCCCTCCGGTGACGACGCGCCGAGGCCCGGGGTGGCACGCGCAGCCGGGAACGTCACATCCGGAGTCGGTTCCGGTGTCCCCGGAGCGGGTGCCGGGGCCCCGGGACCGGTGCGGGGGCCACGCAGCCGGAACCCGGGGGCCTCACGCCGCTGCAGCCGCCGCTACTCCGTGACGATTGCCGGGTCGCTCACGCCCGGGCGGCCGTTCTCCACGTGCCCGCTGAAGCGCCGCAGGTATGTGGGGTCGGCCTCGGAGGTGACGGTCAGGTCGTACCAGCGGCGGCTTTCCGCGAGGTCGACGGTGTGGTGCGCGGTGGCGCCCGGGCGGACGGTGACGGTCCTGCTCCGGCCGCCGTAGGCGTTCTCGATCCGGAGCCGGACCGTGCCGGAACCGGCGTTGGTGAACGTCAGCCGGACGTCGTCCCCGGTGTGCCGGGCGGTGACCTCGGGCCCGGCGACGCGGTTGGGCCCCCGGAAGACACGCAGGAAGCCGTTGGGGCCGTGCACGGTCAGGTCGTACGTGCCGTCCGAGTACGCCGAGTTCCAGGTGTCCGCGATGCTCTTGCCGGCCTCGGTGGTGTACGTCCAGGGACCGTCGGTGCGGTTGCCGGAGGTGACGAGGAAGGCGGCGCCGGCCCGGGGGCCGGAGGCGAGGGTGAGCGTGAACCTCCCGGCCGCCGCGTCCACGGCGCCGTCCGCGTGCGGGGCGTACCGCAGCGGGCGGGCGGGGCGCAGACCGCGTTCCTGCCGGGGCATGTCCGGGTCGGCGGGCGGCGTGGGGCGGTAGTCGGGGTGACGCTCGCGGTCCGCCGGCTCGTAGGCGTCGGTGTCCGGCAGACGGGCCGGCCGGCTGTCCTTGCGGGCGAAGTCGAAGGCGCTGGTCAGGTCGCCGCAGATGGCACGCCGCCACGGCGAGATGTTCGGCTCGCGGACGCCGAAGCGGCGCTCCATGAACCGGATGACCGAGGTGTGGTCGAAGGTCTCGGAGCAGACGAAGCCGCCCTTGCTCCAGGGCGAGACGACCAGCATGGGCACGCGCGGGCCGAGTCCGTAGAAGCCCTCCCGGTGCTTCGCGCTGCCCTTGAAGACGTCCAGGGAGACGTCCACGGTGGACCGGCCCTGCGCGGCCGACTTCGGCGGCAGCGGCGGCACCAGGTGGTCGAAGAAGCCGTCGTTCTCGTCGTACGTGATGAACAGGGCGGTCTTCGCCCACACGGCCGGGTTGGAGGTGAGCGCGTCCAGGACCTGGGAGATGTACCAGGCGCCGTAGTTCGAGGGCCAGTTGGAGTGCTCGGAGAAGGCCTCCGGGGCGGCTATCCAGGAGATCTGCGGCAGCCGGCCGGCCTTGACGTCGGCGCGGAGCCCGTCGAAGTAGCCCTCGCCGCTCTTCGCGTCCGTGCCGGTGCGGGCCTTGTCGTACAGGGGGTCGCCGGGCTGGGCGTTGCGGTACTTGTTGAAGTAGAGCAGGGAGTTGTCGCCGTAGTTGCCGCGGTAGGCGTCGTCGATCCAGCCCCAGTGGCCGGCCGCGTCCAGGCCGTCGCCGATGTCCTGGTAGATCTTCCAGGAGATCCCGGCCTCCTCCAGCCGCTCGGGGTACGTCGTCCAGTCGTAGCCCAGCTCGTCGTTGCCGAGGACCGGGCCGCCGCCCTTGCCGTCGTTGCCCGTGTGTCCCGACCACAGGTAGTAGCGGTTGGGGTCGGTGGAGCCGATGAAGGAGCAGTGGTAGGCGTCGCAGACGGTGAAGGAGTCGGCGAGCGCGTAGTGGAAGGGGATGTCCTCGCGGGTCAGGTACGCCATGGTGGTGGTGCCCTTGGCGGGCAGCCACCGGTCGTACTTGGCGTTGTGGTAGGCGTCCTGCCCGTCGGACCAGCCGTGCGGCAGCCCCTCCAGGAACTGCATGCCGAGATCGTCGGCCTCGGGGTGGAAGGGCAGGACCTCCGTTCCATCGCTCTTGGTCTGGTGCCAGACCGACTTGCCGCTGTCCAGGGTCACCGGGTGCGGGTCGCCGAAGCCGCGGACCCCTCTGAGGCTGCCGAAGTAGTGGTCGAACGAACGGTTCTCCTGCATCAGGACGACGATGTGCTCGACGTCCTCGATCGACTCCGAGCGGTGGTTCGCAGGGAGCGCGGCGGCTCGCTCGATGCTCGCGGAGAGCGCGCTGAACGCCGCTGTCGCGCCCGCCACTTGGAGGAATCGACGCCGGTTGACTTCGGGCATGGGGTGAAGGGCCTCTCGCCTTGGGGGGGGGAACCAACCGGCCGGACGGTGCCGGGTGATGACGGAATGTGCGCGAAAGGAGTGTTCCAGGAGCACCAAACATCAGGGAAGGGTCCGGTGTCGCTCATGTGAAAGTCGTCGGTACGTGAGGTGTGCCGGGCCCGTCACCCGGGGATGGTCGCGATCATGACAGGCATGCACACGGAAGCACCCCCGACCCGACGGCCCGTACGTCAGCTCCTCGCCGCCTCGGTGGGCAACGCCGTGGAGTGGTACGACTGGTACGCCTACACCTTCCTGGCCACGTACATCGCCGACCAGGTCTTCCCCGAGAGCGCGGACAACTCGCTGGTGCCGCTGCTGTCGACGTTCGCCGTGTTCGCGGTGGGCTTCTTCATGCGGCCCGTCGGCGGACTGCTGATGGGCGCGATCGCCGACCGGCGCGGGCGGCGCGCCGCGCTGACGGTCACCATCCTGCTGATGGGCGGCAGCAGTCTGCTGGTCGGGCTGACCCCGACGTACGCGGCGGCCGGCGTGCTGGCGCCGGTGGTCCTGGTCGTCGCCCGGCTGCTCCAGGGGCTGTCGGTGGGCGGCGAGTTCGCGGCCTCGACGACCTTCCTGGTGGAGTCGGCGGGGCCCGGCCGGCGCGGTCTGTTCTCCAGCTTCCAGTACGTCTCGACGACCGCCGGGCAACTCGCCGCGTCCGGCGTCGCGACGGTGCTCGTGGCCACGCTGAGCGAGGAGCGGATGAACGGCTGGGGATGGCGGGTGCCGTTCGTCCTCGGCGCCGTGCTCAGTCTGGTCGGCTTCTGGATCCGGCAGGGCGCCCAGGAGACCCGCAGCGCCGAGCAGCGAAGCGCCCCGCGTCCCGGCCTGTTCGAGGCACTGCGCCGCCATCCGCGCGAGTCCCTGCTGATCGGCGGCATCACGGCGGGCGGCACCATCGCCTACTACACCTGGACGTCGTACCTGCCGACGTACGCGGAACTCAACACCGGGCTGGACAAGTCCGACGCGCTGCTCGCGGGCACCCTCTCGCTGGCCTTCTTCGGGCTGCTCCAGCCGCTCGGCGGAATGCTGTCCGACCGGTTCGGCCGCCGTCCGCTGCTGCTGTTCTTCGGCGTGGGGTTCGCCCTGCTGAGCGTGCCGCTGCTGCACTCGCTGCGCGACTCCTTCGCCGTGCTGCTGCTCGTGCAGTGCGCCGGCATGATCCTGCTGACCGGCTTCACCTCGATCAGCGCCGCCGTCAACGCCGAGATCTTCCCGCCGCGGGTGCGGGCGGCCGGCATCGGCTTCCCCTACTCGCTCACGGTCGCCCTGTTCGGCGGGACGGCACCGTACATGGGCACGCTGTTCAAGGACCTGGGCCATGCCGGGCTCTTCCCCTGGTACGTCGCCGTACTGTGCCTGCTGTCCTCGGTGGTGTACCTGCGGCTGCCGGAGACGGCGCACAAGGAGTTGGAGCGCTGACGCCCCGCCCGCGGCGGGCTCACCCGTGCCAGGTCCCGCGGGCGAGTGCCGCTTGCGTGGCGGCGAGATGGACGGCGGTGGCGAGCCACTGGGCCGTGTAGTGGTCCTGATCGTCCTCGGCGAGGCGGCCGAAGGCGTCGCGGGTGCGGTGCGCGGCCACCGCGCCGAGCGCGGCGACCAGTTCCGCGCCGGTGGCGAATCCGCTGCGGCGCAGTGCGGCCACGTGGTCGTGGCGGTCGTTCTCGCGTGCGGGTTCGGCGGCGGCCCGGCGTCCTCCCGCGACCGCCAGTTCGAGCAGGCTGCGAACGCGCCACAGCGGCGATTCGGCAGCGGGGCCGGCGGCGTCGGAGGGGGAGGGCGGCGGTGGGCAGGGGCGGTCCGGTGGGAAGTGGTCGCTCGTGAGGTGGTCGTAGCCGAGGTCGGCGCGGCCCCGCCAGTCGTCCGGCAGGCGCAGGGTCGCCCCGGTGCCGGGTACCGGGGCGACGGCGAGCGGACGCAGGGTCGTGAACCGGTCGGGGTCCACGCGGCCGAGGACCCGGATCCGCAGCCCGGGGTACGCGCCCAGCCGCCGGAGGTTGGCGGTGTGGGCGAGGCCGGGATCACGGTGGGCGGGGGCCAGCCGGGCCGGGGGCCCGAGGACCGGCCGTACGGGGATGGACGAGTCGCCTCCGCCCGTCAGTACCCGGACCAGCAGGTCTTCGCCGTCGGCCGCGACGATCTCCACGTCGCAGCCGGTCAGTGGCCGGGGGTGTCCGGATCCGTCGGGAAGCCCCGCCGCCGGCGCCGGGAATCCCTCGGTCCAGGGGCGACCGGCGGCGAAGGTGGCGCGGACACCGCGCTCGGGCAGAAGGCGCCCGTCCGGCGAGACGACCGCTCCGGAGACGATCAGACCGCCCCGGGACAGCCGCAAGTGGTCGCTCAGGAAGGAGCGGATGGCGACGTGTGCGGTACCGGCGCGGCGGGCGCGGGCGGCGCCGCCGGGTCGAACGTCGCGGAGCGTGTACCAGCGGCCGTCGTCGTCCCGGAGGTGGGTGACCACCCCGCCGAGGTGGCCGGGGCCGATCACCGGTTCGCGGCAGACGCCGTAGAGCCGCAGCGGTCCGTCGGGGCGGTGGTGGCGGACGGCGCCGATGAGGGCCGGGTCGGGGTCGGCCGCCTTCAGCCGGTGGGTGACGAGGAGGAGTTCACGCAGGGCGGCGACCAGTTCCGCGAGGTGGCGGGCGCTGTGCGGATCGCGTGCGTCGCGCAGTCGGCGTACGACGCTCAGTGCGGCGCCCTCCGCGCGGTGCAGCCCCGCCAGGCGGGCCGTGTGGGCGGCACGGAGCAGCTCGGCCTGAAGCACCGAACCGGCACCGGCAGTTCCGGCCGACAGCACGGCGGCCGCCGCCGTCCAGAGTCCGGAGGCGGCGCGGACCTGATCGGTGGAGGGGGTGGGGGGAGGGCCCGTACGGGCCGAACGGCCCGAGGCCACCGACCGGTTCGGGTCGGCCGGAAGCTCGGGGTCGTGGGCCCCGACGCCCTGCTCGTCGTCTCCGAGCACGCCTGCGGGCGCACCCGCGGCCGGGGCCGCACGGCCGGGGCCGGCCGGACCGTCGCGGCCGGCCGGACCGGCCGAACAATCCGAGGCGGCCGCACGGTTCGGAGCAGCCGGCTGGTCCAGGGGCGCGCGGTTGTCCGGGTCGGACGGATCGGCCAGGTCGGCCAGGTCGGCTGGACCTGCCGGACCGGCCGGCGCGGCTGGGCCGTCCGGTCCCGCGGGGCGGGACGGTCCCGCGGGGTCGTTCGGGGCGGTGGAGTCGTTCGGGGCGGTGGGGTCGTTCGGGACGGCGGGGTCGTTCGGGACGGCGGGGTCGTTCGGGGCGGTGGGACGCGTGCCGTGCGCGGGTGGCGTGTCGGCGGCCGGGCAGGCGCCCAGTACTGCCGCCCGGTGCAGGCAGCGCGGGGCCAGCAGGCAGGTGCAATGGGCCTGGTCGGGGTCGGTGACCGTGCCGGACGGGCCCGGCGTCAGGGTCACCCGCGCGTCCTCGCCGCAGCGGATGCCGAACGTCCCGTCCTCGGCGGTGACGACGGGCGTGGCGGTCAGGGCCTCGACGGCCGCGTCCAGTCTGCCGCGCAGCCGGGTCGTCAGGCTCTCCACCGCGGAGGCGAACACCTCCGGCGCGACCGGTGGCAGCGGCGTGTCCGGGTGGGAAGGGTTCATCGGTTGGCTCCACGGACGCGCTCGCCCACCCAGCGGGCGAGCGCGAGGGGACTGAGGGCGGCGACCGGCATACCGGCCTCGACGAGTTGCGCGGTGACCGGCACCGAGTAGCGGGGGGCTCCCTCCCCGTCCAGCGGTGCGCAGCCCAGCAGTTGGACACCGGAGGAGACCAGGGCCCGGGTCTCGGCCAGCAGGCCACCGACGGCGCCGCCCTCCCCGAAGTCGCTGACGACCACCACCAGCGTGCGCTCGGGCACCGTCACCAACGTGCGGGCGTGGGCCAGCCCGGCAGCGATGTGTGTGCCGCCGCCGACCTCCACCTCCAGCAGCAGGGAGAGCGGATCGGCGACCAGGCCGGTGAGGTCGGCGACCTGTGTGCTGAAGGTGAGGAAGTGGGTGGAGAGCATCGGCGCCCCGCCCAGCACGGCGGCGGTGAGGGCCGCCCAGACGACCGAGGCCTCCATGGAGGCGGACACGTCGACGACGAGGATCAGCCGCCAGTCGTTCTGCCGTGCGGTGCGGGTCCTGAAGACCGGCCGTTCGGGGACGACCTCGACCCTGCCGTCCTCCAGACGGCGGATGTGCGTGAGGTTGGCGCGCAGGGTGCGGGGCAGGTCGAGCCCGCCGCCGGGGCGCCGGGTGGGGCGGGGTGTGGTGAGGCCGGTCAGCGTGGGGCGCAGGCGCGTGGCGAGTTCCCGGGTGAGCTCCTCGACCAGCCGCTTCACGAGCGGCCGCAGGCTCGCCACCCGCTGCTCGGGCATGCCCCGGGCGAGCGACAGCACGGCGGACAGCAGCTCCACGGAAGGGCGTACGGTGGCGGGGTCGAGGTGGTCGATCACGTCGGTACGGCCCTGCGCGACGGCACGTCCCAGGACCTCCTCGCGGACGTCCGCGCCGAAGAGCGCTTCGAGGTCCTCGGCCCAGTGCCGGACGCTCGGATAGCTCCGGTCCTGCCCGCCGGCATCCCGCTCCTGCTTCCCTTCGCCCGCCTCACGCTCCGCGCTCCCGTCGCCCTCCCCGACGTCCTCCGTCTCCTCTCCGCCCTGCTCTTCCTCCTCGCTCCGCCCGAACAGTTCGTCCAGGGCCCGGGCGTACGGCAGCACGTCCGCCGGGAGCTTCGCCGTGTCGCGCCCCAGCAGGAGCCGCCAGCGGTCGGCGGGGCGGAGCCGTGGAGTCCCGTGCGTGGGCTCGGCCGGGGCGGGACCGTCCGTGAACGGCGCGGAGCCCAGGGCGACTTCTGCGGGCGGGGAGGGGCTCACCAGGTGCGCCAGGCCCAGTTCCCGCAGTACGGCGAGCCCTTCGTGGTCGGCCTCGGCCCACCGGCCGACCAGCTCGGCGGAGGCGGGGAGCCGGAGGCCCGGGCGGTCGCCCAGCCGGTCGGTCACGGCCGCGAGCAGCCGTCCCCGTCCGGCCCGGGTGAGCGCCCGGAAGCCGCCGCGCAGTGCGGGCAGCCGGTCGAGGAAGTCGCGGTCGCCCATGGTCTCGACGCGCTCGAACAGCGGGTCGAGGGCAGTGGGCGCGGACGCTATGAGGGGCCCGGCGGCGACGAGCAGCCCGGTGAGCCGGCGCTCGAGCCGGTGCCGGGTGTCCCGTCCCGTCGCCGTGTCGACCCAGTCGGTGAGCCTGCGGCCCAGCAGGTCCGAGCCGTCGAGGTCGAGCAGCACCCGGGCGGCGAGGGCCGCGCCCTGGACGAGCGGGGAGCCGCTGCGGGAGAGCCGGTACAACTCGCTGTCCAGCCGCAGGCCGAGCCGGTCCTCCGCGCTGCGCACGGCCAGGGTCACCACGGCGACGGCGTCCTCCTTCTCGTCGCTGCCCGCCAGTCCCGGCAGGGCGCGGACGGCGGCTTCCAGCAGGGTCTCGGCGAGTCGGGCCGCGCGCAGGCGGATCCGCCCGGTGGTGCCGGGCAGGTGTTCGCGGCGTATGGACTCCAGCACATCCAGCGCGGCCAGCAGTTCGGGCAGCGTGGCCGCGGCGGGCAGGAGCCTCGTGGCTTCCGTGAGGCAGTCGCCGACCAGGTCCGGCAGGGCGCACCGGGCCGCGGCCCCCAGGAGGTCGATGACCCGGGCGGGGGTGGCCCCGCCGTCCGCCGACGCCCGGCGGTGGTTCTCGCGGAGGGTGCCGTCGGCCGCCTGGGCGGCGGTGACGCCTCTGACGCCCACCAGTTCCAGCCGGGCGGCGACCGACGGGGTCCAGGCGGCCCGCCAGCGTGTGGTGAGGGCGCTCCCCTCCCCCGCGACGGACACCTCGACCTGCTCGGCGTAGCCCGCCCCGCACTCCTTGAGGCGCTGGAGCAGGATCTCGCGGCGGGCGTCGAGGGCGGAGCGGAGCGGCGAGAGGCGCAGCTCCCGGCGGTCGGGGGTGCTCGGATCGGGCATCCGCAGCGACGCGAGCTCGGCCTCCACCCAGGGACCGAGTCCGGAGCGGGGCGTGCCGGGTGCGAGCCGGCCGCGGCCCGTGCCGACCAGCACCGTCTCCAGGGCCGGGCCGGGTGGTTCGCCCCGGCCCAGTACGGAGGTCACCGCTTCCAGCAGTTCGCCCAGGCCGGGTGCGGGCAGCCCGCGCAGGGTGGCGAGGTCGCAGGCCAGCCGCAGGGTCTCGATCGCCTCGCCGGTTCCCGCGGTGTGCCCGGACGCGCGGATCTCCCGGCACAGTTCGGTGATGACGCGGGCGGCGGCGTCGCGTATCCGGCCGGGGTCGCCGCCGCTGTCGAGCACCGCCTGCTGCCAGCGCGGGGCACGGATGCCGGCCGGGCGGCCGGAGCGGGGGTCCAGCTGGGCGAAGGCGTACGGCACGAGGGACGTGACGACCGGGGAGCCCGGGTCCGGAAGGCCGCCGGCCACGGCCTTCCCGACGGCCCCGGATGCGCCCGCACCGACCAGGCCCGGCGCGTGGAAGGCACCGATCACCGCCGCGATCCTGCGTTCCCCGGCCGCGGAGACGGCCTGACGCATGTGTGCCTCGCGGGCGAGGTCGACGGCCGCGATCCCGCCGTGGGCCGCCCTGTCCTGGCGCAGCGCCCGGCCGAAGCCGAGGGCGGCGCGGCGGACGGCTTCGGGAGTGCTGCCGGGCGCCAGTGCCTCAACGGTGCGGTCCCACAGCTCGGTTGCGTCCGCACCGGCCGACTCCGCGCCGCTCTCCGGTCCGGCCGGCCAGGCCGGGGCCGCGAGGGGCAGATCGCAGCAGATCACCTCCGCGCCTCGGTCCCGTGCCCAGCGGATCGCCGCCAGTTCCGGGGAGAAGTCGGCGAGGGGGTAGAGGTGCAGCCGTCCGTCCTCGTGGGCACCGGTGAGGGCCACCGGCGCGGCGGTGCGCGGATCGGCGAGGTACGGCAGCCAGGGCCGGAAGTCGGCCGGCAGTTCGACGCAGACGACCTCGGCGTCCGCGGCGTCCAGCAGCCGGGGCACGGCGACGGCCAGTGCGGGACTGTGATGCCGTACGCCGATCAGATACGGCCGCGTGCAGGCTGCCAGGGCGGCCACCCGGGCGGCCGCCTCTTCTCTTGCGGTCATGGATCCAAGGGGGGTGGTGGGGCGGGGGACGACCGCACGCGGCGGCCGTCCCCTCCAGGGCCTGTCCGGCGCAGCTCAGCGGCGGCGCTTGCGCGGTCGCGGCACCTCCATTTCCTCCAGTTGCGGCTCGTCACCCTCCTGGACGCGCTGCCAGGCCTCGCGGTACAGACCGGCCACGGGCCGGGTGGGCACGAGGACGCCCAGCACGGGTGCCTCGCCGTCGACCAGGTCGTACATCGGCAGCTTCCACCGCTCCAGCGGGAGGTGCGGGTTGCCGGGCTGGGTCCACCCGCCGGGCAGGAACAGCGAGCGTCCGGCCTTGGAGCGGTTGCCCTCGACCACGAGGTCGGTGGCGGCGAGTTCGGCGCGGGCGGCTCGGAGCCGTGCCGTTCCGCCTCGCTGCTTGCCCCAGCCGGTCCAGCGCGCGGTGTTGCGGTCGGTGGGGTCCGGCATGGCGAGCAGCATCAGGTAGAGGGCGGCGGCGTCCTCGCCGAGGCCGTGCCGCTTGGCCACCTCGCCGACCAGGTCGGGCACGGACCGGGCGGGGTCCTGCGGCCACCACAGGCCGTCCTCGTCGCGCTCGCCCGCCACCGGGTTCCCGGGGTCGGCGAGCAGCTCGGCGAACCGCCCGTCGTGGACCAGGCGCAGGGCGCTCTCCACGACGGTCGGCCGTCGACCGGGGGACAGCGCCGCCATGTGGGGGTCGTGTCCGGACGGGTCGAGCAGCGCGGTCCGCACGGCGGCGTAGGGCATGCCGCTCCCGGTGCCGAGCACGACCGCGCCGTAGCGCTCGAAGCCGTCGCCGGTCTCCGTGGGGTCGCCGGCGGCCAGGCGGTACGCCTCCAGGTCGATTCTCCTGTGGAGTTCGACCAGCAGTCCCGGATGGGCCAGTCGGTCGCGGATCGCGGTCAGCACCCCGGGCAGGACGGCGCGGATCGGGTCGCCGGACGGGAGGCGGTGGGCGAGCCACGCGGCCAGGGGCACCGCTCCCCTCAGGGCGGGCCCGTCGAAGCCGGGGGTGTCCTCGGTGGATTCGAGGTAGTAGCTGCCCGTCGTCCAGGTCAGGTCCACGCTCAACCGGGGTTCGGCGCTCACGTCGAGGAACCCGCGCAGTGCCTGGGCCGGTGCCCATCCCTGGGGCTCCACGGAGCGGACGGCCTCGTGGAGCACGTCCTCGGGGACGGGAGCGCGCCGGCCCAGCCGCTGGTTCCAGACCTCGGCCGCGGCGGCCACGTCGGGGCCGTCCGTCCACAGCCGGGACGGCTCGGTGGGCAGCAGCGCCGCCACGACGGCCCGCAGGGCCCCGATGTCGAGGCTCCTCAACTCGTCCTTGGCCACAAGGGCGTCGGCCGTCTTCACACCGATGACCTTCAGTGTCCCGGAGGGTACGGCCTCGCGCTTGTCGTCGATCTGGGGCATCCCGGCGACGACCAGTCGTGCCGTGGTCGGGGTGAGGCCCGTGAGCCGGGCGAACTCCTCGGCGGCCTCGGGGCGCCAGGGCGCGGGTCCCCGCTCGGCGAGCTCGGCCCGGAAGGCCGCGGCCCAGCCGGGCGCCCTGGTCGCCTCCGGGACAAACGGCTCCTCGGACTCCAGGGTGTAGGGGGCGGGCGTCTCGAACCGGCCGGACGGGTCGTGATGGGCCGCGGCGTACTGCCTGCCCTTGCCCCCGGGGTGGCCGTACTCGTGGACGACCCGGTACCAGTCGTCGGGAAAGATCAGGAACGCGCCCTCGCCCAGGTCGAGTACGGTCCCCTTCGTCCAGCCGTTCACGGCGTCGGGCCCGCTGAACAGACTGTGGTCCAGCACCAGTCGGACACGGCGCCAGTGGCCGGGGTCGAGCTCCGTGAGCTCCCGGGCGTCCAGTTCCTCGAGGAATGCCTCCAGGGCCTGCCGGTGCTCCTCCACGGTGGCCTGAGAAGCCGCCCTCAGGGCCACTACGGCGGGCAGTTCGGGCAGGGCCAGCCCGTTCAGGTGCTGCAACGGTGCCTGTTGGGCCAGGGACAGGTGCACGCTGCCCGCGGCGGCCGGCTCGGTCAGGCCCTTCATCGACCGGGAGAGCAGCTGCGGCAGGTCGAAGAGAGCGTGCTGGGAGGCGAAGTACCAGCGTTTGTCGCGTTCGGTCAGGCCGACGCCGTTCAGCGCCGAGGCGAGCAGGCGGTCCTGGAGCGCGGGCCGTGGTTCCTCCGGTGCCTCGCCCTCGACCGCCGCGTCGAGCCGGGCCCGCGCCGCGTCCAGGGTGCGCTGCTGGTCGGCGGCGTGGCGCACCACGCCGGTGATGCCTTTGAGCAGCGCCTCGTGGCCGACCTGGGGCAGCAACGTCCGGACCAGGGCGGGCAGCTCGTCCCGGCCGTCCGTCTCGTCGCCGGCCGGCTCCGCCACGGCCGCCGCCAGCAGGGCCGCCGCGGTGTCCTCGCCGACCCGGCGGAGTGCCGCGGAGCCCTGCGGGTCGCGGGGCTGGAGCAGGTGCCAGTAGCGCAGGTGCGGCATCAGGGGCGTGCCCGCGGTGAAGGGGCCGGCCGTGTGGTCGCGCCGGACCTCGGCGACGACCGCGCCCTTGGTGTCGAGGAGCAGGATGTCGCCCGACCACCGCGTCACGGCCAGGGGCCGGTCGGCGCCGGGGAAGACCAGGGCGTGCTCCGGGTCCGCACTCGTTTCGGGCGGCACGACGACCGAGCGTCCGGCCAGGTCCTCGCCCCGCCGCGAACCGTCGGGCAGCCCGATCACACGCCAGCCGAGCAGCCCGTCCACCGGGGCGCACACCGGACCCGGCGCGACGGAGGGGGCGGGCAGCAACCAGCCGCGGTGGAGGGCGCCGCCCTCCGGCGCGGCCTGCACCACCTCGCTGAACCACTCCGGCATCGCGGGTTCACCCTGGGTGTTGCTCTCCGGGTCGTACGCGTGCCAGGCGCTGTTCCCCTCGTTGGCCCAGTCCTTGACCCACACCCAGTACGACGTGCCGTCGCTGATCACCTCCCGCCGCCACGGAACGTGGGTGTCCCCCTTCCGCAGGACGCCGTGGCCGGTGGTCCGGCCACCACCGGGGAGGGGGAGGGAGGCGGAAGGCATGGTCGTCCCGCCGCGCTCGTCCAAGCGGCACGCGGAGGAGCTGACGTCGCCGTCGAGCAGTACCGGTGCCGAGGCGTCGGTGTCGGTGTCGCCGTCGTACCAGTAGCCGTGGGTGCCGGACGTGGAGAACGAGTACCAGGAGACGAGCAGTCCGCCGTCCACGTACCGGGCGTCGGGACGCCAGTGGCCCTCCGGGAGGCGCAGGTCGTGCTCGAGCACCGTGCCCTCCGGGCCGATCACCCGGGCCTTGGTGTCACCCAGGACGATGAGGTGCGGCCAGGCCTCACTCACGCATGTCCCGGCTGCCTCCTCCCGGGACGCCGGCGAGCCGATCGCCTCGTCCCAGGCGGGCCAGCCCAGTTCGTCGAGGATGCCGGTCCGCAGCACACGGGTCAGTGCCGGGGCCATGCCGGTGACCAGTGCTTCCCGTACCTCCTTCTCGGCGATGGCCAGGACCTCGCCCGGCAGCCAGCTCAGTGTCTCCAGAGGACCGCGCCAGCGGGAGAACCCGCCCAGCTCGGCGGTGAGGTACCTCCGGCTGACGTCGGCGACCCACTCGCCGAGCATCGGGCGTCCGCCGGGCGTGTCCGCCAGGGTGGTGACGGTGCGCCTGTCGATGCCCTCGCGCTCGAAGGTGGGGCAGCCGCGCCGGAACGCCGGGCGGAAGCGGGTGTCGGCCGCCAGGGCGACGAGGTCGCGCCGCTGGTCGCAGGTCGCCCACTGGTGCAGGTTGAGCATCCAGCGCTCCTCCGGTTCGGCGACCGGTATGCGCAGGGCCAGCAGCTGGTCGAGGAGGTTGATGTCACCGACCGGTGGCGTCAACGTGTCACCGGACGAGGTCAGTTCGGTGCGCAGCGCGTCGGCCGTGCGGTCGAGCAACGGGTACAGCGCCGCCGGGGCGAGCGTCGAGCGGGCGTCCCACAGCCCGAGGAACCTGCGCGTCCAGCCGGCCGTGCCGTCGGGGGAACGCACCTCGGCGGGCAGGGTGACGTCGCACAGCCCGGCGTCGGCTCCGGTGTTCTCCAGCAGCTCCAGCCACTGGTTCAGTTCGTCCCGCTCCCACCCCGTGGGCAGCAGCCCCAGCAGCGTGCCGCGGACGGCGGGTTCCCGCCGGGTGAGTTCCACGAGGGCGGGCCGGTGGGCCTTCCACCAGCCGGGCGGTGCCTTGACGGTGCCGGGCAGCGGCAGCACCTCACGCAGGTAGGCCATCTCCTCGGCGAGCGCGTTCTTGCCCGCGACCGCCTTCGCCAGCCGGCGCAGATCGGTCGCACCGGGACTCGACGGTGCCACGCCGTGCGCGGCGAGCCGGACGAAGAGCCCGCGCAGGTGCCGGAACGCCGTCGCGGCCGGGACCCTGGAGGTCAGCCCCTTGGCATAGCTGGAGAGGACCTTGGTCGGCATGGCGTCGGCCAGGGCGAACTCCAGGAAGACCGCGTCCATCCGCGCCTCGTCGAACGGCAGCCCGTGTGCCGTCTCGGCCTTGCGCGCGTTGACGAACATCTGGGAGGCGTACGCCTGCTGGCCGGCGGCGAGGAACACCCGGCCGGCCTGCTCGTAGAAGGTCGGCAGGAAGTGCGGTACGGAGCCCGCGAGCCGCTCGCCGATCGATTCGTAGGTGGCACGGGCCTTCTTCGCCCGGGCTCTCACCATCCGGGCGACCTTCTCCATCTCCTCGACCAGGGACATCGCCAGGTGGCCGTCCGAGGGATGGCGGACCAGCACCCATTCGGGGAAGCCCATGGCCCGGTGCTGCCCGATGCCGACCTCCACCGGCTCGCCCTCGGGTTCGAGTCCGAGGAAGCCCGCGTCCGGGTCCCCGGTCCGGTCCTCGGCGATCAGGCGCACCACGGTCCGGCCCTCCAGCCCGGGATGCCGGTAGGCCCGGGTGAACACGGGCACGGCCCGGTCGCCTCCCCCGGTGGTGCCCGGCGGCAGTACCGCCCCGGCGCGCAGCAGCTCCTCCACCTCTGCCGTCGCCCCGTTCCGTGCCGTGCCGTCGCTCGTCATCGCGTGCCTCTCCTGGGTGCCTGTTCCGTCGTTCACTCGGCGCCGTCCGTGCTCACGGTGCGGCCGGCGTGCAGGGCCGCGGCCATGCGCATGCCCTCGGACCAGGCCACGGGGCCGACCTCGCTCAGCGGGAGGCGCCGGCCGCCGTCCTCGTCGCTCCAGCTCAGGTCGCCGGTCCAGGCCTTGTCCTCGGTGTAGGGATCGCTCATGCCGACCGTGGCGGTGAAGATGCGCCCGGCGTCCCGGATCCGGTCGACCACGCTGCTGCCGAGGATCCGGTAGCCGAGGGAGGTGGCACGGGAGGAGAGGTGGAACCACGAGCGGTACTCGGAGCCGGCGAACTCGGTGACCCTGTCGGCGGCGGGATTGGTCTCGTCGGGCTTGCGCCAGGTGGCGCGGTGGAGCTGCTCGACACCCTGGACCACGCCCAACTCGGCGGCGAACGCCCGCAGTTCCTCCAGGTCGGGGAGGAGGACCGGGTGCGGCATGGTCACCGTGCGGGGCGTCAGGCGGACGGTCTCGCCGTCGAGGTTCACCACCCGCAGCGCACCCGATGCGTCCGCGTCCCGCAGCAGGCCGACCTCGTCGGGGCCGTCACCGACGACAACGATGTCCCGCAGCGCGGCCTGCCACGCCTCGTCGGGCCAGACCCGCCCCAGCAGCCCGGTGGGCACCGGTAGCGAGGACACCATCCAGTTGCCGACCTGTGCGGCGCAGTCGGCCGCGTGCCGGTCCAGCCACTCGCCGAAGCGCTGGAGTTCGAGTACTTCGGGACGGTCCCGGATCTCCGTCGGCAGGGTTCTCTCCTGCCTCCCCTCCTGCGCGTCGGGGGACGTCGCCGACGCCCGCCGGGCCACCACCCGGCCGTCCACCAGGGCGACTTCGTAGGTGTCGCCCGCTGCCAGCCAACCCATGCTTTCCTCGCCTCTCCCACCACTCGGAAAACGGCACGGCGCGTCGGGCGGCCCCAATCGGCGCGCCCCGCTGTGACGTTGGCGACAGACTAGGCGCACCCACCGACAGTCCCCGCCGCCCCGCCCCTTCCGCGAGGCGGAAGAGGCGTTGCCGCCCACCGACGCCCTCCCCGACGATGCCCTCACCCACGACGGACGGGAGCCGCAACGATGCCGCACATGACCGCCTTCGCCAGGAACCAGTGGTACGTCGCCGCCTACAGTCACGAGGTCGGGCGGGAGTTGCTGGGACGGACGATTCTCGGCGAGCCGCTCGTCCTCTACCGCACCGAGGAGGACGGCACCCCGGTCGTCCTGCACGACCGCTGTGTGCACCGCCGCTATCCGCTCTCCGAGGCCCCGACGCGGCTCGACGGCGACCGGATCGTGTGCGGGTACCACGGCTTCACATACGACACGACCGGTACCTGCGTGTACGTGCCGGGCCAGAAACGTGTCCCGCGCACCGCCCGCGTCGCCTCCTACCCGGCTCTCGAGCAGGACTCCCTGGTGTGGGTGTGGATCGGCGACCCGGCCCTGGCCGACCCGGGGGCCGTGCCGCGGGCGCGCCACCTGGACTCCCCCGGCTGGGTCACGGTGCGCGGCATGGAGCCCATCGACGCCGACTACGGACTACTGGTCGACAACCTCCTCGACCTGTCCCACGAGACGTATCTCCACGGCGGTTACATCGGCACGCCCGAGGTCGCCGAGACGCCGATCACCACGGAGGTCGACGAGGGCGCCGGGATCGTGCGGGTGAGCCGGCACATGGACGACGCCGAGTGCCCGCCGTTCTACGCCCGGTCCACCGGCATCAGCGGGCGCATCTCGCGGTGGCAGGACATCGAGTACCACGCGCCGTGTCTGTACCTGCTGCACAGCCGCGTCGCCCCGGTCGGGGTGGTGCCGGGGGCGGACGGCAGTGATCCGGACGGCTTCCACACCGAGATCACCTACGCCATCACGCCGTCCGGCGACGGAAAGGTGTACGACTTCTGGGCGGTCTCGCGGGACTGGGCGACGGACGACGCCGAGGTCACCGAGTTCCTGCGGAAGAACAACCACACGGTCGTCATGCAGGACGTCGACGCGCTCAACCTCCTCCAGCGCACGCTGGGCACCGAGCGCACCGGCTACCAGGAGCTGAGCATCAACATCGACACCGGCGGCCTGGCCGCGCGCCGCATCCTGGCGCGGCTGGTCGAGGAGGGCGACCGGCCCGCGGCGAGGACCCGGTGAGCGGGCGTACCGGCGAGGTCTACCGCATCGACTGGCTGCCGGGCACCGACGTCCTGCACGGCACCTGTCACTGCGGCGCCGAGCACACGGCCGAGGACCCCGTCGCGATGTGGGACTGGATGCTCGCCCACCCACAAGGACACGACCTGCCCGGGGACGGTTCATGACCCTGTACGAAGCCGAACTCGTCGTCGCCCGACGGGAGACCGCGGCGGACGGTGTGCTCGCCCTCGCCCTGCGCCACCCAGGGGGCGAGCCGCTGCCCGCGTGGGAGCCCGGCGCCCACATCGACGTCGTCCTGGGCCCGGGCCTGGAACGGCAGTACTCGCTGTGCGGCGACCCGGCCGACCGGGGGGTGTGGCGGATCGCCGTGCTGCACGAGGCCGACGGACGCGGCGGATCGGCGTACGTGCACGGGGAGTTGGGGCTCGGCGACACGGTCCGGGTGCGGGGGCCGCGCAACCACTTCCGGCTGGAGCCGTCCGCCCGCTACCGCTTCGTCGCCGGTGGCATCGGCATCACCCCGGTCCTGCCGATGCTGGCCGCCGCCGAGCGGGCGGGCGCCGAGTGGAGCCTGCTCTACGGCGGGCGGACGCGGAACACCATGGCGTTCGCGGCCGAGGTCGAGCGGTACGGCGACCGGGTCGCCCTCGTCCCCGAGGACGAGTCCGGACCGCTGGACCTCGCCTCCGTGCTCGACGACGTGCCGGAGGGAACCCTCGTCTACTGCTGCGGGCCGGAGCCGCTGCTGGACGCCGTCGAGGCGCGCTGCCCGGCCGGGGCCCTGCGCGTGGAACGGTTCCGGCCCAGGGCCCGGACGGAGGCCGGCGGCGACGCGTTCGAGGTCGTGCTGGCCCGCAGCGGCCGGACGCTCACCGTGCCACCGGACGTCTCCGTCCTGGACGCGGTCCGCGGCGCCGGTGTGGAGGTGCTGTACTCCTGTACGGAGGGGACCTGCGGCACCTGCGAGACCGACGTGCTGGAGGGCGTCCCGGACCACCGGGACTCGGTCCTCTCCGACCAGGAACGGGCCGCCGGTGAGACCATGCTCATCTGTGTGTCCCGGTGTCGTGGGCGGCGGCTCGTGCTGGACCTGTGATCCTCAGGTCGGCGTCGATCCGGGCGACGGTCGCCAGCAGGTGCGGCAGCAGGTCCCGGCGTACCGAGTCCACGGAGTGGCGGCCGGCGTGCACCGCGATGTTCACGCCGGCCACCACCTCGCCGTCGCGGTCCCGCACCGGCGCGGCGACCGACCTGAGGCCGTCCTCCAGTTCCTGGTCGACGAGCGCGTAGCCCTGGCGGCGCACCCGGCGCAGTTCCGCGCGCAGGGCGTCCGGGGAGGCGAGGGTGCGGGCGGTGTGCGGGCGCAGGTCGGCGCGGGCGAGGCGGGCCTCGATCGCGGCGTCGGGCAGGTCGGCGAGGATCACCCGGCCCACGGAGGTCAGGTGCGCCGGGAAGCGGGTGCCGACCGTGATCGACGCGGTCATGATGCGGCTGGTCGGGACGCGGGCGACGTACACGACGTCGTCGCCGTCCAGGACGCACAGCGAGGACGACTCCCGTACCTGCGCGACGAGTTGCTCGAGGTGCGGTGCGGCGATCTGCGGCAGCGTGAAACCGGCGAGGTAGGCGTAGCCGAGCTCCAGCACGCGCGGGGTGAGCCGGAAGTACCGGCCGTCGGTGTGGACGTAGCCGAGGTCGGCCAGGGTGAGCAGGAAGCGGCGGGCGGCCGCGCGGGTCAGTTCCGTGGCGCGGGCGACCTCGCTCAGGGTGAGCGCGGGACGGTCGGCGTCGAAGGCCCGGATGACGGCGAGGCCGCGTTCGAAGGACCTCACGAAGTGCGGTGCGCGGGCTGCGTCTGCGGGCATCTGGCCTCCGGCGAAAAGCCTCACGGCAGAGCGTGCGGTACGGACGACCGTACGAAGTGCGCACGCTATGAGTGCGTGACCCGCACTGTCAACGACCCCTCCTTGAATCCCCAACGACCCATCCGGTCAAGGGCATTGACCCGGACTCGGGACGGGCCCTACGTTCCCGCTGAACACGTTCCCGCTGAGCACGCCCGTGCTGTCTGCGCACAGCCTGTCGGAGTACCTGGTCCGGTCCCACAGGGGGAGTCATGCGTCGTCTGTTCGTCGGCCTCACGGCCGTGTCCGTCCTCACCGCCGCGACGGCGTGCGGCTCGTCCGGTTCCGGGGGGTCGGACGACGCCGGCTCGTCCGGCGGCACCACCGCGGTCACGGTGGGCCTCATCCCGATCGTCGACGTCGCGCCGCTGTACCTGGGGCAGAAGAAGGGCTTCTTCGAGGAGCGCGGACTGAAGCTGGACTTCTCCAGTGCGCAGGGCGGCGCGGCGATCGTGCCCGGCGTGGTCAGCGGCCAGTTCGAGTTCGGCTTCTCCAACATGACGTCCCTGATGATCGCCCAGTCCAACAACGTGCCGGTGAAGGCGGTGGCGAACGGCATCGCGTCGACCGGCGTGGTCGGCAAGGACTTCGAGGCGCTCACCGTCAAGGGCGACAGCCCGGTGAATTCGCCGAAGGAACTGGAGGGCAAGAAGGTCGCCATCAACACCTTGAAGAACATCAATGAGACCGCGGTGCGCGCCTCGGTGAGCAAGGCGGGCGGCGACCCCGACAAGGTGGACTTCGTCGAGCTGGCCTTCGACCAAATGCCCGCCGCTCTCGACGGCGGACGGATCGACGCGGCGATGGTGGTGGAACCGGCGCTCGCCACCATCAAGAGCCAGGGCGGACGGGAGATCGCCTCCCCCATGATCGACATCGCGCCGAAGCTCACGGTCGCCATGTACTTCACCTCCACCAAGTACGCCGAGGAGAACCCGGAGGTGGTGAAGAAGTTCCAGGAGGCCATGGCCGAGTCCCTGGCGTACGCCGACGCCCACCCCGACGAGGTCCGCGAGATCGTCACCACGTACACGAAGATCCCGGCGGACGTGCTGGCGAAGGTGACGCTGCCGAAGTGGCCGGTCGAACCGAACCGCTCCTCCCTCCAGGATCTGGGAAAACTCGGTTACGAGGACGGCCTGTTCAAGCGGTCCCCCGACCTGGACGCGCTGTTGCCGTGAAGGGGATGAACGCCGCACTCGGCGCGGCCGGGCTCGCGGCCTTCCTCGCCCTGGGCGAGGCGGCGCCGCGGCTCGGCCTGGTGAAGGAGGAGTACTTCCCGCCGACCAGCCGGATCGCCGACGCGCTCGGCACGGAGATCGCGGACGGCGCGTTCTGGACCGCGCTCGGGGACACCCTCACCGGCTGGGCGCTGGGCCTGGCGATCGCGGTCGGCGCCGGGATCGTCGTCGGGGTGGTCCTCTCGGTGGTGCCGTACCTGCGCGAGGCGACGGCGTCCACGATCGAGTTCCTGCGCCCCATCCCGTCCGTGGCGCTGATCCCGCTGGCGGTGCTGCTGTACGGCACCGAGCTGAGGTCGGTGCTGCTCCTGGTCGTGTACGCCGCCTTCTGGCAGGTGCTGATCCAGGTCCTGTACGGCGTCCAGGACGTGGACCCCGTGGCCGAGGAGACGGCGCGGTCGTACGGCCTCGGCGCCTGGGCACGCGTCCGGCACGTGCTGTGGCCGACCGCGCTGCCGTACGTCATGACCGGCGTGCGCCTCGCGGCGGCCGTCGCGCTGATCCTCGCCATCACCGCCGAACTGGTCATCGGCGCCCCCGGGTTGGGCGCGCGGATCGCCGTGGCGCAGACCTCGCAGGCCGTGCCCGAGATGTACGCGCTGATCGTGGTCGCCGGCCTGCTGGGGCTGCTGATCAACGTCGGGGCCCGGTCGGTGGAGCGGCGGGCGCTGGCCTGGCACCAGTCGGTGCGCGGGGAGGTGGCGGTGTGAGGCGGGCGCTGCTGCGGCTGGTGTTCGTGCTCGCGCTGCCCGCGGTGCTGGTGGCGCTCTGGTGGGCCGCCTCGGCCGGCAGCGAGGACGTGTACTGGCCACCGCTGCGCACGATCCTGGAGACCTTCCCGGACGTGTGGACCGGCGAGCGGTGGCGCGGCGACGTGCTGCCCAGCGTGCTCCGGCTCGCGGCGGGCTACGCGCTCGCGGCCGTCGCCGGTGTCGCGCTCGGCACGCTCATCGGCTCCCACCGGCGGGTGCGGGCGGTGTGCGAGCCGGTACTGGAGTTCCTGCGGGCCGTGCCGCCGCCGGTGCTGGTGCCGGTGATCATGCTGTTCGCGGGCATCGGGGACACGATGAAGGTCGTCGTCATCGCGAGCGGCTGTGTGTGGCCGGTGCTGCTCAACACGGTCGAGGGCGTCCGGGCGGTCGACGCGGTGATGACCGAGACGGCCCGCTCCTACGGCATCACGGGCACCGCACGGCTGCGGCACGTGGTGCTGCGCTCGGCGAGCCCGCAGATCTTCGCGGGTCTGCGCCAGGCGCTGTCGATCGGCATCATCCTGATGGTCATCAGCGAGATGTTCGCCGCCAGCAACGGGCTCGGCTTCACCATCGTGCAGTTCCAGCGTTCCTTCGCGATCCCCGACATGTGGACCGGCATCCTGCTGCTCGGCCTGCTCGGCTTCGTGCTCTCGGTCCTCTTCCAGCTGGTCGAACGGCGGGCCCTCGGCTGGTACCACGGCCTGCGCGCCGCCGCCCGCCGGTCCCGTTGAAGCTCCTGAAAGGGCGTTCCATGCTCGACGTACGCGGGCTGAAGAAGGTGTACGAGGGATCGGGACGGCGCGTCGAGGCGGTGCGCGACCTGACGTTCACCGTGGCGGCCGGTGAACTGGTCTGTCTGGTCGGCCCGTCGGGCTGCGGCAAGACGACCCTGCTCAAGTGCGTGGGCGGGCTGCTCGAACCGACGGCCGGCGAGGTGTTCCTGGCCGGGCGGAAGGTGTCCGGGCCGCCGCCCGGGATGGCGTTCGTCTTCCAGGAGTACGGGCGCAGCCTGTTCCCGTGGATGCGCGTCGGCGAGAACGTCGAACTGCCCCTGAAGCAGAAGGACCTGGGCAAGGCGCGGCGCCGGGAACTGGTCGCCGACTCCCTCGCCTCGGTCGGGCTCGCGGACGCCGCCGGGGCGTATCCCTGGCAGCTGTCCGGGGGCATGCAGCAGCGGGTCGCGATCGCACGGGCGCTGGCCTACGAGCCCGAAGTACTGCTGATGGACGAGCCGTTCGCGGCGGTGGACGCCCAGACCCGCGCCGACCTGGAGGACCTGGTGCGGCGGCTGTGGCGGGAGCGCGGGATCACGATCCTGTTCGTCACCCATGACATCGACGAGGCCGTCTACCTGGGCGAACGGGTGGTCGTGCTGTCCGCCTCCCCCACCGTCGTGCGCGAGCAGCTCGAGGTCGACCTGCCGGGCGCGCGGGACCAGGTGCACACCCGGGTGGCCCCGCGCTTCGCCGAGCTGCGCACCCATGTGTACGAGCAGATCCAGGCGGCCAAGCGCGGGGCGGGACAGCCGGTCAAGACGGACGCGCCGCCACCTCACTGACCGGGGCGCGCCGCCGCCCAGAGGCCGCGCACGTGTCCCAGGTGCCGCGTCATCACCGCGCGTACGGCCTCCTCGTCCCGGGCGAGCAGCGCGTCGAGGATCTCCAGGTGCTCCTCGGCCGACGCCTGCAGCCGCCCCTGCTCCACCAGCGCCGTCAGGCCGTACAGCCGGGAACGCCGGCGCAGATCCCGTACGACCTCCACCAGATGGGCGTTGCCCGCGAGTGCCAGCAGCCCCAGGTGGAAGCGCAGGTCGGCGTCCACGTACGCGATGAGGTCCCCGGCCGCGGCGGAGGTGACGATCTCCTCGGCGACCGGCCGCAGCGCCTCCAGGGAGACGGCGTCGGCGGTGCCGGCCAGGGCGGCGGTGGTCGGGATCTCGACGAGCGAGCGGATGTGGGTGTACTCGTCCAGTTGGCGGTCGGATACGGCGGTGACCCGGAAGCCCTTGTTGGGCACGGTGTCGACCAGCCCTTCCTTGGCGAGGTCGAGCATCGCCTCGCGGACGGGGGTGGCGGAGACGCCGAAGCGGGCGGCGAGGCCGGGCGCCGAGTACACCTCGCCGGGGCGCAGTTCGCCCGCGATCAGGGCGGCACGCAGCGCCTCGGCGACCCGCTCGCGGTGGCTGGGCTTCCTGCTGCCGAGGACGGGCAGGGCGGGACCGGTGGCGTTCACAGCACGAATCCGGCGGGGAAGGGGTCCTCCGGGTCCAGCAGGTACTGGGCGGTGCCGGTGATCCAGGCCCGTCCGGTGAAGCTGGGCAGCACGGCGGGCCGGCCCCCCACCTCCGTGGTGCCGAGCAGCCGGCCCGTGAACCGGGTGCCGATGAAGGACTCGTTCACGAACTCGGTGTGCAGCGGGAGTTCGCCCCGGGCGTGCAGTTGGGCCATGCGGGCGCTGGTGCCGGTGCCGCAGGGCGAGCGGTCGAACCAGCCGGGGTGGATCACCATGGCGTGCCGGGAGTGGCGGGCGGTGGAGTCGGGTGCGGTCACCTGCACATGGTGGCAGCCGTGGATGGACGGGTCCTCGGGGTGGACCGGCTCCTCCTCGGCGTTGACGGCGTCCATCAGGGCCAGTCCGGCCGCGAGGATGTCGTCCTTGCGGGAGCGGTCGAAGGGCAGCCCGAGCCGCTCCAGCGGCAGGACGGCGTAGAAGTTGCCGCCGTAGGCGAGGTCGTACGTCACCGTCCGGCCGTCGGGCAGGGTGGCCTTGCGGTCGAGGCCGACGGCGAAGGAGGGCACGTTGCGCAGGGTGACCGCGCCGGCCGCGCCGCCCTCCACCGCCACCTCGGCGACGACGACTCCGGCGGGGGTGTCGAGGCGGATGGTGGTGACGGGTTCGACGACCTCGATCATGCCGGTCTCGACGAGGACGGTCGCCACGCCGATGGTGCCGTGGCCGCACATGGGGAGGTAGCCGGAGACCTCGATGTAGACGACGCCCCAGTCGCAGTCGGGGCGGGTGGGCGGCTGGAGGATCGCGCCGCTCATGGCGGAGTGGCCGCGCGGCTCGTTCATCAGCAACTGCTTGACGTCGTCGCGGTGTTCGCGGAAGTACAGCCGCCGCTCGTTCATGGTCGCGCCGGGGATGGTGCCGATGCCGCCGGTGATCACCCGGGTGGGCATGCCCTCGGTGTGCGAGTCGACGGCGTGCAGGACGAGTCTGCTGCGCATGATGTGTGGCCCCCCTCTAGGCCAGTCCGGCCGCGAGGGCCTTCTCGGTGGCGGCGCGGACGGCGGCCTCCTGCGCGGGCAGCAGCGGCACACGGGGCGGACGGCAGGGCCCGCCGTGCCGTCCGGCGATGTCCATGGACACCTTGATGGCCTGCACGAACTCGACCTTCGAGTCCCAGCGCAGCAGCGGGTGCAGCTGCCGGTACAGCCGGTCGGCCGTGGCCAGGTCACCGGCGACGGCCGCGCGGTACAGCTCGACGCACGCGGCGGGCAGCGCGTTGGGGTAGCCGGCGACCCAGCCCTTCGCACCCGCGATCGCCAGCTCCAGCAGGACGTCGTCGGCGCCGATCAACAGGTCGAGTTCGGGGGCGAGTTCGGCGATGCGGTACGCGCGGCGGACGTCGCCGGAGAACTCCTTCACACCCTGGACGTACCCCTCGCCGTGCAGCCGGGCGAGCAGCTCCGGCACCAGGTCGACCTTGGTGTCGACGGGGTTGTTGTACGCGACGACCGGCAGGCCGGCCCGCGCGACCTCCGCGTAGTGGGCGAGGACGGAACGCTCGTCGGCGCGGTAGGCGTTGGGCGGCAGCAGCATCACCGCGCCGCAGCCCGCCTCGCGTGCCTGCTCGGCCCAGCGCCGGGCCTCGGCGGACCCGTAGGCCGCGACGCCGGGCATGACCCGCTCCCCGCCGATCGCGGCGACGGCGGTCTCGACGACGCGGGTGCGCTCCTCGGGGGTGAGTACCTGGTACTCGCCGAGGGAGCCGTTGGGGACGACGCCGTCGCAGCCGTTGGCCACCAGCCAGGCGCAGTGCTCGGCGTAGGCGTCGTGGTCCACGGAGAGGTCGTCGTTCAGCGGGAGTGCGGTGGCGACGAGGACGCCGCGCCAGGGGCGGTGGTCGGTCATGAGGGTCCTCTCTCGGGTTGTTCCGGGTGTTGCGGCTGTCACTGGTGGTCCCGGTGCTCCCGGTGCTCCGGGTCTTCCGGCTGCGGCCGGGCCAGTACGCCGAGGGGTACGGGGCGGGCGAACGGGCGCCGGGGCGGGGTGGGTTCGCAGCCCGCGAGGCCGGCGACGGCGGTGGCGCACATCCGGCCCTGGCACCAGCCCATCCCGGCCCGGGTCAGCAGCTTCACGGTGCGGACGTCACCCGCGCCGAGTCCGTCGACGGCCTCGCGGACGGCACCGGCGGTGACCTCCTCGCAGCGGCAGACGACGGTGTCGTCGGTGACCCGGTCGGTCCAGTGGGCGGGCGGCGTGAACGCGGCGTCCAGAGCCGTCGCGCAGGCCCGCAGCCGCTCGCGGCTCCGGGCGGCCGGCGCCCAGAGCGCGGGGTCGGGCTCGGTGCCCCGCAGCCGGGCGGCGATCGAGCGTCCGGCGATGTGGCCCTCGGCGAGCGCGAGGGCGGCGCCGCCGATGCCGGTGGCCTCCCCGGCCGCCCAGACGCCGGGGACGCTCGTACGCTGCTCGGCGTCGACGGCCACCGTCGGACCGTCCGGGCGGCAGCCGAGGCCGTCGGCGAGGTCGGTGTGCGGGAGCATGCCGTGGCCGACGGCCAGGGTGTCGCAGGGGATGTGCCGCCCGGTGCCGCGCCGGACGTGTCCGTCGGCGTCCAGGGCTGCGACGGTGACGCCGGTCAGCCGGTCGTCGCCGTGGGCGCGGACGACGGTGTGCCGGGTGAGGGGGCGGACTCGGTGGCGCAGGAGCCGGGCCGCGTGGCCGGCGCCCTCGGGGAGCTTGCCGGCCAGGGCGCGGGCGTGCCGGGCGACCCGCTTCGGATCGGCCGACTCCACGAGCGCCGCCACCCGCACCCCGGCCGCCGCGAGCCCGGTCGCCACCGGGAGCAGGAGCGGTCCGGTGCCGGCGACGACGGCGGTCCGGCCCGGCACCACCAGCCCGCCCTTGAGCATGGCCTGGGCTCCCCCGGCGGTGACGACGCCGGGCAGGGTCCAGCCGGGGAAGGGCAGGACGTGCTCGTAGCCGCCGGTGGCGAGCAGCACGGCACGGGCGTGCACGGTGGCCGGCTCCTCCTGCCCGGGTCCGACCAGCGCGTGCACGGTGAAGGCACCGTTCCGCTCCTCGACGAACCAGACGTGATGGTCCGTGAGAACCCGTACGTCACTGGCGGCGAGGCCGTCCCGCAGCCGCTCCCAGGTGCGCCACTGGTGGTGCAGCGCCTGTGGCCGCCGGGCGCCGAGCTCGGCGGCGGGCTGCCGGAAGAACTGTCCGCCGGGCCGGTCCGCCGCGTCCACGACCGTGACCCGCACCCCTCGCGCGGCGGCCGCCAGCGCCGCCGCGAGCCCGGCCGGGCCCGCCCCGATCACCGCGAGGTCAGTCCTCATGGCCGGTTCCCTCCTGGGTGCGGATCACGTCGCCCGGGCGTACGGGCACCAGGCAGGCGCGCTGGTTGGGGCGGTCGTTGACGGTGACGAGGCAGTCGAAGCACACGCCGATCCCGCAGAACACCCCGCGCGGGCGGCCCGCGCCCCGCGTGGAGCGCCAGGAGGTGATCCCGGCCCCCCACAGCGCGGCGGCGACCGTCCGGCCGGGCAGCACCTCGACGGTGCGGCCGTCGACGGTGGCCGTACGGGCGGACGCGGGCCGTGCGCGGACCAGCCGGAGCGGATTCACCGGGCCTCCTCGGGAAAGCGGTCGGGGCGGAACGGGGCGAGGTCGAGGGCGGGCCGCTCGCCGCTCAGCAGCTGGGCGATCAGATGTCCGGTGCCGGTGGACAGCCCGATGCCCGCGCCCTCGTGCCCGCAGGCGTGGAAGAGGCCGGGCACCCTGGGGTCGGGGCCGATCGCCGGCAGGTGGTCGGGCAGATACGGCCGGAACCCGGCGTACGTCCGCAGGGCCCGCACCTGCGCGAGGAAGGGGAACAGCCGGGTCGCGCCCGCCGCCAGCGCCCGCAGGGCCGGAAGGGACACCGACCGGTCGAAGCCGACCCGTTCGCGGCTGGCGCCGATGAGGACCGGTCCCGCGGCGGTGCCCTCCACGACGGGGGAGGTCTGCAGGGCCGCCGAGTCGCTGGCGACGTCGGCGACGTAGTCGGCGGCGTACACCTTGTGCCGCACCCGGGGCGGCAGCGGTTCGGTGACGAGGACGTAGCCGCGCCGGGGCAGCACCGGCAGCCGTACGCCGGCCAGGGCGGCCAGTTCGCCGCCCCAGGGTCCGGCCGCGTTGACGACGGCGGGGGCGTGCAGGTCGCCGCGGTCCGTGCGGACGCCGCGCACGGCACCGTCGGGACCGCGCAGGACGCCGGTCACCGTCCGGCCGGTGTGCAGCCGGGCCCCCGACGCGCGCAGCAGGTGGGCGGCGGCCAGGGCGGGCATGACCTGGGCGTCCTGCGGGTAGTGCACGGCGCCCGCCAGGCCGGGGGCGAGGCGGGGCTCGAGGTCGTGGAGCCGGTCGGCCGGGACGCTCACCGCCTCCACCCCGGCCGCCCGCTGGCCCGCGGCGAAGGTCTCCAGGCCGGCCAGCGCCTCGGGGGTCTCGGCGACGACGACCCCGCCCTTGGGTTCGTACTCGACGGCGCGGCCCAGTTCCCCGGCCAGCGCGGCCCACAGACGGCCGGACAGCAGGGCGAGTTCCAGCTCGGGTCCGGGTTCCTTGTCGGAGACGAGGAGGTTGCCCTCCCCCGCGCCGGTGGTGCCGCCGGCCACCGGGCCGCGGTCCACCACTCTCACGTCGAGCCCCGCACGGGCGGCGTACAGCGCGCAGGCCGCGCCCACCATTCCGGCCCCGACAACGACGACATCGCAGGTCAGCGACTCGATCACGTCAGTACTATGTCACACATCACCCCGACTGGGAACAGTGCGGGAACAGTGCGGGAACGGGGCCGCGACCGCTGGGCGCGGGGGTTCACTCGGCGGCCTGGACCACCCTCAGGTGGGAGGCGCCGCGACGGGTGTGCGGCGGGCGGTGCGGGGTGCGGCGCGGCTCGCGCAGGACCAGCGTCAACCGCGTGTAGCCCAGCTCCTCCAGCGCCCTGGGCGTTTCGACCACGACCCGGCACTCGGTGGTGCCCCAGCGGGGATCGGGGTGGTGCAGCGGCCGTACGGCGCCGTCGTGCTCGACGGCCTCCGGGCCGACGGCGCGCATCCAGTGCGGCAGGCCCTGCCGGTAGGCGGCCTCCATGATCGGGTCCTGGGCGATGTCGCGGCGCACGGCCTGCAGGCCGTGGTCGTGTCCGTACCGCTCCAGGGTCGCGGCGAAGTGCGCCAGCATCGGCAGGCACCAGCTCGACTCGTGCTCCCCGAGGACGGCGGACGCGTCCGGGTGGAAGAGGACGAACCTGAGGAAGTTGTCGCCCGGCATGGCCGTCGGATGCGGCCCGGCCCCCCGGAAGAGTGTCCGGAAGGCGCCGTTGGTCAGCACCACGTCCCAGCGGTGGTCGACGACGAGGGAGGGGAAGGGAACGGCCTCCAGGAGAGCCGTGTAGTCCTGGAGGTACGCCTGGGCCTCGGGGGTCGCGGGAGCGGGCCGCGGCGCCGGCCGCTGCCCTCCTGCCTGAAATGCCATCGGGAGGTCACCCCTCTTGCCTATGCGGCCTTCTCGCGGCGCCCCGATCCTGGTGCCCCGACGCGAGGCGTGTCAACTATCGTGGCATTTCGTGCCTGTTGACGGCTGAAATAGGCCACAGTTGTGGCGAGACCTGGATGTGAGTTCGAGCGGCAGGCTAATCTCCGGGAAGTTCACGGCAATCGCTTGTGAGAAGCCTGTGAGGCCTGTGAGAGACGTAGGAGATCTGTCGGTGACGGGTGGCTTCGAGGGTCCCGGTGGCCAACCGACGGCCGCGCTCCCCTGCGTCGTCGCCCGCGTCACCGCACTCGCGGACCGGCTCGGCGTGCCGCACGCCGAGGTCCTCGACGTCGGCCGGCTGTCCGCCGCCTCCGGCGTCCCCGAGCCCGTGGTGGGTGCCCTGCTGTGCGGGCGCCCGGCGGGCGAGCCCGATGTGCAGGCCCGGTTCGTGCAGCGGCTGGACCTGCTGCGCCGCACCCGGCTGAAGCCGAACGGCCGCAAGTACACCCAGCAGGAGATCGCCGACGGCGCCGGCATGTCCCGGCAGCAGGCGGGCGCCCTGATCAACGGCGACCGGCGGCCCACCATGGAGCACTGCGACGCCATCCAGCGCTTCTTCCGGGTGCACGCCGGGTTCCTGACCGCCGAGGACCCGGAGGCGCTCGCGGGCGCCCTGCAGCGCACGGAGCAGGAGCTGTTGCAGCAGCTCGCCGACCGTGAGCGGGAGGCGGCGACCGCCGCCGACGACCCGCTGGAGCGGCTGTTGCAGGACCACGGCGTGCGCGGCATCGCCTGGCGGGCCGCCCAACTGCCCACCGACCAGCACCGCGACAAGGTCGCCGAGTGGCTGGACATGCTCCTGGAGAGCGTCAAGCGCCCCGAGTCGTGAGCCCGGGGACAGGTGAGCTTCGTTGAGGCCGGTTCCCCCGGCCGACGGCTCGACGGGCCCCGGGCGGGCGCGGCTTGGGCGGGATTGTCAGTGGTGGGCGGCAAGCTGGGAGTGTGCCGCCGCCGTGCCGGGGGCGCGTGACCGCTGACGTCGTTGTGGGGAGAGCCGACCGATGACCACCGCCGTACTGACCGACCGCGAGCGCACCGCCGTTCAGGCCTATCTGCGGCTCCTGCACACCGTGCGGGCCGGCTTCGACACCGCTTCCGGACCGGCCGACGCCCCTCGACCGCCCGTCGTTCCGCCCTCCGTGCTGGCCGAGGCGGAGCAGGCGCTGGAGGCCGCCGGACTGGCCGGGAACGAGGCGGAGTTCTTCCGGCTGCTGACCGACTGGTGCCGGCGACCATGACCTGCGCCGCGTCACGGAAACGAGGGGGCGTTCTCCGCCCGCGCCACGCGCGTCGGGTGGCGGCTCAGGTGGGTGGGACCGTCACCGCCGTGGCGACCAGGCCGTGGCGGGCGGTCCAGCGGCCGTCGAAGTGGGTGCGGCGCCGGCCGCCCACCCACGGGCCCGGGACCAGGAGGGCGGCGTGCAGGGAGCCGCGGTGCGGGTCGCTCGGGTCCACGGCGATCTCTATGTCGGCCTCCGTGAAGTCCAGCCACTGCCCGGTGAGGGGGTACCACGCCTTGTAGACGGACTCCTTGGCGCTGAACAGCAGCCGGTCCCAGTGGATGCCGGGCCGCTCCTCGGCGAGTCGGCGCAGCCGCTGCGCCTCGCCCGGCAGGGACACGGCGGCCAGGACGCCGTCCGGGAGCGGACCGTCGGGTTCGGCGTCGATGCCGAGGGAGGCCAGGTCGGTGGCGTGGACCAGGGCGGCGGCGCAGTAGCCGTCGCAGTGGGTCATGCTGCCGACCAGGCCGGCCGGCCAGCGCGGTGCGCCGCGCTCACCGGTCAGCACGGGCTGGGCGGGTATGCCGAGCTTCTCCATGGCCCGGCGGGCGCAGGACCGTACGACGGTGAACTCGCGGCGGCGTTTGGCGACCGCCCGCGCCACGAGCGCCTCCTCCTCCGGGTACAGGGGCAGGTGTCCGGCGTCGTCGTGGCCGTGGGCCTCCACGGTGACGACCGGGTCGGGCAGCAGTTCCTCGATCACCGGCCCACCTCCTCTCACGGCGACGACGGCGACGGCGACGGCGACGGCGACGGCAGGATGCGGCGCAGTCGCCCCGGCGGCTCCGTCCGCTTGCGCCACTCGCGGGGGTAGCCCACCGACACCTCCTCGAAGCGGACCCCCTCGTGCCAGGTGGTCCGGGGTATGTGCAGGTGTCCGTAGACCATGGTGGCGACCCGGAACCGACGGTGCCAGTCGGCGGTCAGCCGGGTGCCGCACCACATGGCGAATTCGGGGTGCCACAGGACGTCGGTGGGGTGCCGGTCGAGCGGGTAGTGGTTGACGAGGACGGTCGGCACCTCGGCGGGGAGCGCGGAGAGCCGGCGCTCGGTCTCGGCGACCCGCGCCCGGCACCAGGCCTCACGGCTCGGGTGCGGGTCGGGGTGGAGCAGGTACTCGTCGTTGCACACGATGCCGGTGCCGCGGGCGTACGTCAGTCCGTCGTCCTTGGTCGCGCATCCGGCGGGCAGGAACGAGTAGTCGTAGAGCAGGAACAGCGGCGCGACGACCGCGGGACCGCCGGCTCCCTCCCACACGGGGTAGGGGTCCTCGGGTGTCGTCACGCCCAGCTCGCGGCACATCTCGACGAGGTGCTCGTAGCGGGCGACGCCGCGGAGGGTGACGGGGTCCTTCGGATGGGTCCACAGCTCGTGGTTGCCGGGCGCCCACACGACGCGGCGGAAGCGGTCCGCGAGGGTGCCGAGGGCCCAGCGGATGTCGGAGACGGTCTCCGCCACGTCGCCGGCCACCAGGAGCCAGTCGTCGTCGGAGGCGGGTCGCATCTCCTCCACCAGGGCGCGGTTCTCCGCGTAGCCGATGTGCAGGTCACTGATGGCCCACAGCTGCCCCGAACGGCCGGCCGTCGACCTCATCCCCACCCCTCCCGGACGCGCGTTCGACGCCACGAGATCACATCACGGGGCTCGGTCACAAGAGTGACGCGCGGGCAGCAGGCCACCCCTCTGCGCTCCCCCACGCCCTGCCTCCCTACTTCAGATAGGCCAGGCCCGGGTGGACGGCCGTGTAGCCGTCGACGAGGCGGTGGGCGACATTGACCGAGTCGACGAGGGGGTGCAGGGCGAAGGCGCGTACCGCGGCCGTCCGGGAGGCTGCCCGGGCCGCCGTGAGTACCTCGCGCTCGACGGCCTTGACCGCGCAGACCAGGCCGGTGGCGTGGCCGGGCAGCGGGTCCACGGCCACCGGGTGGGCGCCGTTCGCGTCGACCAGGCAGGGGACCTCGATCACGGCGTCGGCGTCGAGTGCGGACAGTGTGCCGCGGTTGCGGACGTTGAGGACGAGCGTGGCGCGCTCGTCGCGGGCGACGGCCCGCATCAGGGCCAGCGCCACCTTCTCGTAGCCGCCGGACAGGTCGTCGGCCTCGCGCTCGCCCGCGCCCGCCGCCTCCCGGTTCTCGGCCATGTAGGTGGCCTCGCGCTCGGCGCGGGTGCGGTCCCAGGTCGCCAGCGCCGGTGCTTCGGGGTGGCGCATCTCCTCGTAGAAGCGGGCCTGCTGGTCGCGCAGGAAGGCGCCGCGGGTGCGGTCGGCCTCCTGGTAGGCGCGGACGGTCTCCCGGTTGAAGTAGTAGTAGTGCAGGTACTCGTTGGGGATCGCGCCGAGCGAGCTCAGCCACTCGGGGCCGAAGAGCCGGCCCTCCTCGAAGGAGCCGAGCAGCGCCGGGTCGGCCAGCAGCCGCGGGAGTTCGTCGCGCCCGTCGACGCGCAGGCCGCGCACCCAGCCGAGGTGGTTGAGGCCGACGTAGTCGATGAAGGCCCGGTCCGGGTCGGCGCCCAGCACGCGGGCGATGCGGCGGCCGAGGCCGACCGGCGAGTCGCAGATGCCGATGACGCGGTCGCCGAGGTGCCGGGACATGGCCTCGGTGACCAGACCGGCCGGGTTGGTGAAGTTGATGACCCAGGCGTCCGGCGCCAGCCGGGCCACGCGGCGCGCGATGTCGACGGCGACCGGGACGGTCCGCAGCCCGTACGCGATGCCGCCCGCGCCGACCGTCTCCTGTCCGAGGACACCTTCGGCGAGCGCCACCCGTTCGTCGTCGGCCCGCCCTTGCAGGCCGCCGACGCGGATCGCGGAGAACACGAAGTCGGCGCCGCGCAGCGCCTCGTCGAGGTCGGTCGTGGCGGTCACCGCGGGCGCGTCGGGCACCCCGGCGGCCTGCTCGGCCAGGACCCGGGTCACCGCCGACAGCCGGGCCGCGTCCAGGTCGTGCAGCACGACGTGCGTCACGCGTCCCTCGGCTCGGTCCCCGAGGAGCGCCCCGTACACGAGCGGCACCCGGAACCCGCCGCCGCCCAGAATCGTCAGCCTCACGTCCGCATCCTTCCGTCACCCGTCACCCGTCACCCGGCCGCACTTCCGCCTGGTACCGGTCACCCGGCCGCACAGCCGCCTGGCGCCGATCATGGCACGCCCGGCCCGGCGGTCCGGCGCCCCGCCGACCACCGGGCCGTGGGCCGGTCGCCCGGAGGTACCGTGGCCGCGTGATGGGTGAACAGACGCCGCGGCCCCAGTCGCTCATGCTGACCTTCCTGGGCGACCAGGTGCTCGGGCGGGACGTCTGCGTGTACTCCGGCAGCGTCATCGACGTCTTCGCCCGCGCCGGGATCGGTGAGCAGGCGACCCGGTCCACCCTGACCCGCATGGTGGGCCGGGGGCTGCTGCGCCGCCAGCGCGAGGGACGCCGGATGTACTTCGGGCTGACGGACCGCTCGGCGGCGGTGCTGCGCGACGGCGAGCGGCGCATCTGGCACACCGGTGCGGTCAACCGGCACTGGGACGGCACCTGGACCCTCCTCGGCTTCTCCCTGCCGGAGTCCTGGCAGCGCCGCCGGCACGACCTGCGCTCCCGGCTGGCGTGGGCCGGGTTCGGGCCGCTGTTCAACGGGTTGTGGATCGCGCCCGGCGACGTCGACGTGACGTCCCTGGTCGCCGAGCTGGATCTGGCCGCCCATGTGAAGGTGTTCCGCGCCCAGGCCGACGCCGGCCTGGACATCGGCGCGATGATCGAGGAGACCTGGGAGCTGTCCGACCTGGCGGCGTCCTACGAGGCGTTCGTCCGGGACTGGCAGCCGTACGGGGAGCGGATGCCGGACGCCGAGGACGCCCTGGTGGCGCGGCTGCGGATGCAGACGGAGTGGCTGTGGCTGGTGCGCCGCGACCCGCGGCTGCCGGTCAAGCACCTCCCCGACGACTGGCCGGCCGAGCAGGCGGAGAAGACGTTCCGGACGGTGTACGACCGGCTCGCTCCGCGCGCCCGGGAGGCCTCGGAGCGCCTGCTCGACCTCGTGCCCGTACGGGACGGGACGGAGCGGGACGCTCAGGCGTAGAACCGCGACAGGCTCCGCAGTACCGCCGCCGGTTTGGTGCCGCCCTCGATCTCGAGGGTGCCGTCGACGGCGATCTGCACACCGCCGGGCACGTCCGTGACCTCGGCGAGCCGGCCGGTGAGCCGGATGCGCGAGCCCACCTTCACCGGTGCGGGGAAACGGACCTTGTCCAGCCCGTAGTTGACCTTCGTCGTCACGCCCCGGACGTCCAGCAGCTCGGTGAAGAGCGGGATGAAGAGGGAGAGGGTGAGGTAGCCGTGGGCGATGGGGGCGCCGAAGGGGCCGGCGGCGGCCCGCTCCGGGTCGACGTGGATCCACTGGTGGTCGCCGGTGGCGTCGGCGAACGTGTCGACGCGCTCCTGGGTGACCTCGATCCACTCGCTGGTGCCCAGGTCGCAGTCGGCCAGCTTCTTCAGCTCGTCGAGGCCGTTGACGGTGAGGCTCATGTGTTGTCCTTGACTGAGTAGTTGGTACCGAAACGAGCGCGCACCTGGGGTTTCAGGAGCTTCCCGGAGGCGGTGCGGGGCAGGGCGTCCGCGATCACCACGGACTTGGGGATCTTGTACCTGGCGAGGCGGCCGGCCAGCGACGCGAGCACCTCGTCGGGGTCGAGGGCGGCGCCCTCGCGGGGGACGACGACCGCGCGTGGCACCTCGCCCCACGTGGCGTCGGGTACGCCGATGACCGCGCACTCGGTGATGCCGGGGTGGGCGAGGAGCAGGTCCTCTATCTCGGCGGGGTAGACGTTCTCCCCGCCCGAGATGATCATGTCCTTGAGGCGGTCCGCGATGTAGACGTAGCCGTCCTCGTCGACGCGGGCGGCGTCCCCGCTGCGGAACCAGCCGTCGGCGAACGCGCCGGCCGTCTCCGTCGGCAGCCCCCAGTAGCCGGTCATGACGTGCGGGCCGCGCACCACGACCTCGCCCGCCTCGCCGACGTCGACCGGGGTGAGGTCCGGCCGCACGACCCGTACGTCGCTGAAGAAGTGCGGTACGCCCGCCGAGCCCGCCTTGGCCACGGCGTGCTCGGCGTCCAGGAAGAGCGTGCCGGGTGCGGCCTCGGTCATGCCGTAGCCCTGGAGGAAGGTGAGGCCGCGCCGCTGGTAGGCGGCGATGAGCGGGGTGGGGACCGGGGAGCCGCCGCAGGTCAGGATGCGCAGGGAGGACAGGTCGGCGTCCTCGAAGCGGGGGTGGCGCGCCACCTGGTCGTACATGGTCGGCACCCCGAACATGAAGGTGATCCGGTGCCGTTCGACCAGGTCGAGGGTGCCGCCCGGGTCGAAGGACTCCACCAGCACGCAGGCGCCGCCCTTGAGCAGCACCGGCAGGGTGAGCATGTTCAGGCCGGCCGTGTGGAACAACGGGGCGGAGACCAGGGCGCGTTCGTCGGCGATCAGGTCGTGGTCGACGAGGACGTTGACGGCGTTCCAGGTGAGGTTGGCGTGGGTGAGCATCGCGCCCTTGGGGCGGCCGGTCGTGCCCGAGGTGTACATGATGATGCAGGTGTCGTCGGGGGTGACCGTCTCGTCGATCGGTTCGTCGGCGGCGGCGCTCAGGGCGTCCTCGTACGCGGCCCCGGTCTGGATGCAGGTGCGCAGGTCCGTGGCCCCCGGCAGTCCGGAGACCGGCCCGGCGTGCGACGGGGCGTGGACGAGCACCTTGGCGCCGGAGTCGGTGAGCTGGTAGGCGATCTCCGGGCCGGCGAGGCGGGTGTTGAGCGGGACGAAGACGGCCCCCAGCGTGCCGGCGGCGAACAGGGTCTCCAGGTAGGAGGGGTGGTTGGGGCCGAGGTAGGCGATCCGGTCGCCGCGTCGCACGCCCCGGTCACGCAGGGCGTGGGCGAGGCGGGTGGTGCGCTCGTACAGCTGCGCGTAGGTGACCGTCGTGTCGTGGTGGATCAGGGCGGTGCGGTGCGGGGTCTTGCGGGCCCGGCGTGCGGGCCACGACCCCAGTCCCTCGTTGCGCATCGTGGGGCCCCTTCACGGTGTCGTCAGCCCGAGCAGCCGGGCGGCGTTCTCCTTGAGGATCTTCGGCCGGACCTCGTCCTTGATCGTCAGCTTGTCGAAGTCGGCGAGCCAGCGGTCGGGGGTGAGGACGGGGAAGTCGGAGCCGAAGAGGACCTTGTCCTTCAGCAGGGTGTTGGCGTACTGCACGAGTTGCGGCGGGAAGTACTTGGGCGACCAGCCGGACAGGTCGATGTGCACACCCGGCTTGTGCGTGGCGACGGCGAGGGCCTCGTCCTGCCAGGGGAAGGAGGGGTGCGCCAGGATGATCTTCAGGTGCGGGAAGTCGGCGGCCACGTCGTCCACATGGAGGGGGTTGGAGTACTTCAGGCGGATGCCGCCCCCGCCGGGGACGCCGGCGCCGATGCCGGTCTGGCCGGTGTGGAACAGGGCGATGGCACCGGTCTCCTCGATGACCTCGTACAACGCGTAGGCCACCGCACGGTCGTTGGGGAAGAAGCCCTGGATGCTGGGGTGGAACTTGAAGCCCTTCACCCCGTACTCCTCGACCAGGCGACGGGCCTGGCGCACACCCGCCCTTCCGCGGAAGGGGTCGATGGACGCGAAGGGGATCAGCACGTCCGCGTTGGCGGCGGCGGCCTCGGCGACCTCCTCGTTGGGGACCGGGGCGGTTCCGGTGGCGGACTCGGCGTCCACGGTGAAGATGACGGCGGCCATTCGCCGCTCGCGGTAGTACGCGGCCGTCTCCTCCAGGGTGGGCTTCCGCTTGCCCTCGACCTTGAAGTAGGCGGAGGACGCCGCGTGCAGGTCGTCGTCCAGGGAGGCGTGCCCCTTGGCGGACACCTCGGCGTGGGTGTGGACGTCGATCGCGACGAGCTCGTCGATGTTCATGGAGCGGGACATCACGCCTCCGGGACCTTGGGCGCGGGGATGCCGACCGTCTCCGGCTCGGCGCCGACGGACGTGGGCCAGGCGTCGGCGAGTGCCTCGGGGGTCCAGCCGCCGTCGGCGTACGCCGTCCTGATCTCCTGCGGGTGGGACCAGAGGGCCACCTTGTCGCCGCCGATGCCGATCGCCTGGCCGGTGACGCCGCGGGCGGCCTCGGAGGCGAGGAAGGGGACGAGGGCGGCGCAGTCCTCGGGGGTGCCGAAGCCCTCGCCCTTGCGCAGGAAGTCCGGCAGCGGCTCGCCGTTCCTCATCGCCTCGATGTACGGGGCGAAGGCGGGGATCGTCTCGGTCATCGCGGTGGCGGCGACGGGCACGATCGCGTTGACGGTGATGTTCGCGCGGGCCAGCTCCATGGACCAGGTGCGGGCCATGGCCGCGATGCCTGCCTTGGCGGCGGCGTAGTTGGTCTGCCCGAAGTTGCCGCGCTGCCCGGCCGGGGAGCCGACCAGGACGAGGCTGCCGCCCTCGCCCTGCTCGCGCATCCGGACGGCGGCGGCGCGGGCGCAGGTGAAGGTGCCCTTGAGGTGGGTGGTGAGCACCGCGTCGAAGTCGTCGTCGGACATCTTCCACAGCACCTTGTCGCGCAGGATGCCGGCGTTGGTGACCAGGACGTCGAGCCGGCCGAACTCCTCCACGGTGCGGGCCACCAGCCGGTCGGCGGCCTCGGCCGTACCGACCGGGACGACCTCGGCGACGGCGGTCCCGCCGGCCTCGCGGAGGGACTTCACGGCCGCCTCGGCCACGGCCTCGTCGACGTCGTTGACGACCACCGAGGCGCCGTGGGCGGCCAGGGCACGGGCGTAGGCGAGGCCGAGGCCACGGCCGCTGCCGGTGACGACGGCGGCCTTGCCGGTGAGATCGATGCTGGGCACGTGCGGGTCCCTTCGCTGGGGGCTGCGTTGCGATCGAAGCTAAGAGCAATAATTGTTGACGTCAATAGTTGTTGCCCACCTCCCCGGTGGGACAGACTGGACACAGTCAGCAGCAGCCGCCCCTCCCGGGGGCCTCGACCAGGGAGCCCGCCATCGCACGCCAGCACGTCACGAACCCCCAGCCGATCGACGCGGACGAGCCGTGGATGCGCGGACTGCACGCGGACACCGGCTATCTGCTCTACCGCCTGGGCCTGCGCTCGGGACAACTGTTCAACGCCTCGCTCCAGGAGTCGGGCCTCAGGCTGCGCCACTACGCGGTGCTGCGCCTGCTCGCCACCACCAAGGGCGCGCTGCAACGGGAGTTGAGCACCCGGCTCGGCTACGACCCGAGTGCGATCGTCGGCCTGGTCGACGACCTGGAGAAGCTCGGCTTCGCGGAGCGCCGCCCCTCCCCCGACGACCGCCGGAGCCGGATCGTCGCCCTCACCGACGACGGGCGCGCCTTCCTGCGGGACACCGACGCGGCGGGGGTGCGCGTGACCAACGACCTCCTGGGCCCGCTCGACCCGGCCGAACGGCAGACCCTGCACGCCCTGCTGCTGCGCGTCGCGGAGGACGGACTCAACTGATGTTGTGCAGATGATTGACGGCCGCACGATTGCTGCCTAACTTCACCGGGGCATCGGCACCGTCCCCAGGGAGCTCACCGTGCAGCCGTCCCCCTCGCCCGCCGTCCCTCAACCACCCACCGATCAGCGCCAGTTGCGCCGAGTCGCACTGTCCGGTCTGCTCGGCACCACCGTCGAGTTCTACGACTTCCTCGTCTACGGCACCGTCGCCGCGCTGGTCTTCGGCGATCTGTTCTTCCCCGGCGCCGACCCCGCGGTCGGCACCATCGCCGCCTTCGGCACCTTCGCCGCGGGCTATGTGGCCCGGCCGCTCGGCGGCATCGTCTTCGGCCACTTCGGCGACCGGATCGGCCGCAAGTCGATGATGCTGCTGACCATGGCCCTGATGGGCGGCGGCAGCTTCCTCATCGGCCTGCTGCCGACCTACGACGCCATCGGCGTGTGGGCGCCGGTGCTGCTGGTCGCCCTGCGCGTGGTGCAGGGCCTCGCGATCGGCGGCGAGTGGGGCGGCGCGACCCTGATGGTCGTCGAGCACGCCGAACGCACCCAGGGCACCCGGCGCGGCCTGTGGTCCAGCTTCACCCAGCTCGGCGCCCCGCTCGGCTCCGTGCTCTCGGCCGGCGTCGTCGCCCTCGTCTCCGCGCTGCCCGACGACGACTTCCGCTCCTGGGGCTGGCGGGTGCCGTTCCTGCTCAGCGTCGTCCTGCTGGCCGTCGGTCTGTTCGTGCGGCTGAAGGTCGCGGAGAGCCCGCTGTTCGCGCAGGGCAGGCGGGAGCCGACGGCCCGGCCGCCGGTCGTGGAGGTGCTGCGCCGGCCGAAGCCCGTACTGCTGGCCGCCTGCGTCGGCATCGGCGCGTTCACGGCCCAGTCCCTGCTGACCGGCTTCATGATCTCGTACGCCGTCGACCAGGGCTACAGCCGACCGCAGGTCCTGACCGCGGTGACCGTCGCCTCCTGTGTGGCGCTGGCCGTCCTGCCCGCCGCCTCCGCACTCTCCGACCGGGTGGGCCGCCGCCCCGTCGTCCTCGCCGGCGCGGTCGCCTGCGCCGCCCTCGCGTTCCCGGTGCTAGCCCTCGTCGACTCCGGCTCGCCCGGCCTGCTGATCCTCGCCCTCGTCCTCGGCCACGGCGTCGCCCAGTCCACGATGTACGGGCCGCTCGGCGCCCTGCTCACCGAGCTGTTCGGCACCAAGGTCCGCTACACCGGCGCCTCGCTCGGCTACCAGGCGGCGACCCTGATCGGCGCCGGTTTCTCGCCGCTGATCGCGAGCAGCCTCGTCGCCTCGTACGGCGGTGACAGCACCCCCGTCGCCCTGCTGCTGTGCGCGGGCGCCGCGGTCACCGCGCTCACCGTGTGGCGGATGCGCGAGACGCACACCAACGCCCTCGACTCCGGCGCACCCCAGGCCGCCACCCCCTCCCCCACCCCGGAAGGAACCCCCCGTTGAGGACCCGCCTCGCCCTGCTGACCGCCGCCCTGTGCGCGGCGACCGCACTGCCCGCGCAGGCCGCCACCGCCACGGACACCCACGCCGAGGGAGTGCTCCCCTCGGGCGCCGCCTACGTGATGGACGTACCGGCCGCCTGGAACGGCACCGTCCTGCTCTTCAGCCACGGCTACAACCCGGCCGGCACCCCCAACCCGGCGCAGAACGCCCCCGACGCCACGACGCGGGGCAAGCTGCTGGAGGCCGGGTACGCGCTCATCGGCTCCTCCTACGCCACGACCGGCTGGGCCCTGACGGAGGCGGTGCCCGACCAGCTCGCCACGCTGGATCTGTTCACCGAGCGGTACGGCACGGCCCGGCGGACGCTCGCCTGGGGCCGGTCCTACGGCGGCCTCGTCACCACGGCCCTCGCCGAGCGGCACGGCGACCGTTTCGACGGCTCGCTGGCGATGTGCGGCCTGGTGCAGGGCGGCGTCGCCAACTGGAACAGCACCCTGGACCCGGTGTTCGCCCTGCGCACCCTGCTCGCCCCCGACTCCGGCATCCGGCTGACGGGGTTCGCCGGCCAGGAGTCCGCGCGCGGCGCCGCCGAGGCGCTCACCGCGGCGACCGACGCCGCCCAGCGCACCCCCGCGGGCCGCGCCCGCATCGCCCTGGCCGCCGCCCTGCACAACATCCCCGGCTACAACACCCCCACGCAGACCGAGCCCGGCCCGACGGACTGGGCGGCCCAGCAGGCGGGCCAGTACACGGCCGTCCGCGGCCTCCTCCAGCAGCCCGCCTTCAGCTGGCGGCAGGAGGCCGAGAGCCGCGCCGGCGGCAACCCCTCCTGGAACACGGGCGTCGACTACACCGCCATGCTGCGCAGCTCGCCGCTGTACAAGGAGGTGACCGAGCTGTACAAGGCGGCGGGAGCGTCCCTGCGCTCCGACCTGGCGGCACTGAACCGCGCCCCCCGGATCTCCGCCGACCCCGACGCCGTGCGGTGGATGCGCGACACCAGCGCCCTCACCGGCCGGCTGAGCGATCCCCAGCTGATGATCCACACCACCGGCGACGCGCTGATCCCCGTCCAGGCCGAGAGCGCCTACCGGCGGGCCGCCACCGCCGCGGGCTCCCGGCCCCTGCTGCGCCAGGCGTACGTCGACGGCCCCGGCCACTGCACCTTCACCCCCGGCGAGACGATCGGCGCCCTGCACACGCTGGAGCACCGGCTGGACACCGGCCGCTGGGACACCTCGGCCTCCGCCCTCAACACTCGCGCCCGCACGGCGGATCCGGCGTCCGAGCCCCGCTATCTCCCCCACCACCCGGCGCCGTATCCTCGCCCCTACGACCTCGCCCACCCGGGAGACACCCGGCCATGAGCCCCCTCCCCCACTCTCGGCTTCGCTCGAGCGGGGGCACCCCCACCGCGCCCGACCGGCTGCTGTCCGTGCTCGCCGCGTTCGACCACGAGCACCCGGCGCTGTGCCTGACGGACATCAGCCGGCGGGCCGGGCTGAGCCTGACCACGGCGCACCGGCTGGTGGCCGCGCTCACCGAGTGGGGCGCGCTGGAGCGGGACGAGTCCGGCGTCTACCACATCGGGCTGCGGCTGTGGGAGGTCGCCGCACTCGCCCCGCGCGGCCTGGCCCTGCGGCAGACCGCCCTGCCGTACCTGGAGGACCTGTACGAGGCGACGCACGAGAACGTGCAGCTCGCCGTGCGGGACGGCGGAGAGGTCGTCTACGTCGAGTGGCTGTCGGGCCGTTCCGCGGTCGGCGTGCACATCCGCGTCGGGGCACGCTGGCCGCTGCACGCCACCGGGGTCGGGCTCGCGCTGCTGGCGCACGGCGACCCCGAGTTCCAGCGGGCGTACTGCGCGGGCCCGCTGGCCTCCTTCACCCCGCACACGATCACCGACCCGGCGCGGCTGCGCCGCGTACTGGCCGAGGTGCGGCGCGTCGGCGCCGCGGTCAGCGACCGACAGGTCACCGACGACGCACTGTCGGTGGCCGCCCCGGTACGCGGTCCGGACGGTACGGTGTCCGCCGCCGTCTCGGTCGTCGTACCGCACGCCGGCGCGGCCGTCCCGACGCTCGTCCCGGCGGTGCGGCTGGCGGCGCGGGGGATCTCACGGGCGCTGGGGTGGCGGCCCCGGGTCACCGAGTGAGCCGCGTGCTCCGGTAGCGACCGCGCCGCAACCGGTCGGCCACCGAGAGCCACCAAACCGGCATCCGGGACCTGTCTGCCACATTTCTCACAGCCGTCATAGCCCCCCGACAGGCACACACAGGCCCGACCCAGATATACGGTGCAGAGTGCATACATCCCCCGCCCCACCGCAGAAAGGCCGTATGCCGTGAGCACCCCCCACATACCCGACGGAACCGCCCAGCAGACCGGGTGGTCCCGGCGCGGGGTGCTCGCCGCGCTCGGCGCCGTGCCGGTCGCGGCGGCACTGACCGGCCTGGGAAGCGGCCCGGCACGGGCGGCCACCGGGACCCCCACCGCCGCCAGGAAGACGCTGACCGCCTCCGTCACCCCCAGTACGGGCGGCACGTACGGCGTGGGCATGCCGGTGTCGATCACCTTCTCGCACGCCGTGACGCGCAAGGCCGCGGTCGAGCGGGCGATCACGGTGACCGCCGATCCCGGCGTCGAGGTGGTCGGCCACTGGTTCGGCGACACCCGGCTCGACTTCCGCCCCAAGAAGTACTGGGCTCCGGGTACGAAGATCACGGTCCGTCTGCGCCTCGCGGACGTGCGGGCCGCCGACGGCGTCTACGGCGCGCAGTCGAAGGACGTCGTCTTCACGGTCGGCCCCGCGCGGATCAGCACCGTCGACCTGGCCAAGAAGCGGATGACCGTCAAGCAGGACGGCAAGACGGTCGCCACCTACCCGGTCACGGGCGGCGACGCCGACCACACCACGTGGGCCGGGATCATGGTGATCAGCGAGCAGCTGGCGGAGACCCGGATGGAGTCCTCGACGGTCGGACTCGGCCACGAGTACGACATCGCGGACGTGCCGCACGCCCAGCGTCTGACCACCTCGGGCACCTTCATCCACGGCAACTACTGGACCGCCGCCTCGGTCTTCGGGAACAGCAACACCACGCACGGCTGCATCGGCCTGCACGACGCCAAGGGCGGCGGCGACGAGGCCACGGCGGGCCACGCGTTCTACACCGGCTCCCGGCTCGGCGACGTGGTGATCGTGAAGAACTCGGGTGAGGAGACCGTCGACCCGGCCAACGGCCTGAACGGCTGGAACCTCTCGTGGAAGAAGTGGAAGGCCGGCAGCGCACTCGCCTGACCCTGCCCCCTTCGCGCAATGAACTCCCTTGCGCACGAAGGGACTTTCTCGGGTTCACCTCTTGACGACCGGAGGCCCGGAGAGCACATTGGGCGCACTCTGAGAGCGCTCTCACGCCCCCGTGCGCGTCTCGGGGGCGTTCGTGCTCACCGCTCCCGCACACCGAGAGGTACCCCCACATGAGAGAACCTTCCGGCACGCAGGCGAGACCGCGGCCGTGGCGCCGGGCCCTGGTCGCCGCCTTCGGCACCCTCGGCCTCGCGGCCGCCGCGACCGGCGTCGTCGTCCCGTCCGCGACCGCCACCGCTCCCCCACCCCCCACCGGCTGGACGCAGCTATTCGCCGACGACTTCGACGGCGCCGCCGGCTCCGGCGTGAACACCTCCCACTGGCAGTACGCGACCGGCACCGGATACCCCGGCGGCCCCGCCAACTGGGGCACCGGCGAGATCGAGACGATGACGTCGTCCCCCAGCAACGTCTCGCTCGACGGCAGCGGCAACCTGCGCATCACCCCGCAGCGCGACGGCGCCGGAAACTGGACCTCGGGTCGCATCGAGACCAGGCGCGCCGACTTCGAGCCCCCGGCCGGCGGCAAGCTGCGCGTGGAGGCTCGCATCCAGGTCCCGAACGTCACCGGGGCCGCGGCCAAGGGCTACTGGCCGGCGTTCTGGATGCTGGGCGGCCCCTACCGCGGCAACTACTGGAACTGGCCGGCCGTCGGCGAGATCGACATCATGGAGAACACCCAGGGCCTCAACACCGTCTGGGCCACGATGCACTGCGGCACCTCACCCGGCGGGCCCTGCAACGAGACCAGCGGCATCGGCGGCAGCACCGCGTGTCCCGGCGCCACCTGCCAGGCGGGCTTCCACACCTACCGGGTGGAGTGGGACCGCTCGACCAGCGTGGAGGAGATCCGCTTCTACGTCGACGGCACCAACTTCCACACGGTGCGCGCCAACCAGGTCGACGCCACGACGTGGGCGAACGCCACCCACCACGGCTACTTCATCATCCTCAACGTGGCGATGGGCGGCGGCTTCCCGAACGCCTTCGGCGGCGGCCCGGACGCCGGCACCCAGCCCGGCCACTCCATGCTCGTGGACTACGTCCAGGTGCTGTCGGCCGGTGGGAGCGGTACCACGCCACCGCCGACCGGCGGCGACCGTGACGCGTACGGCGCCATCGAGGCCGAGTCGTACGACGCCCAGTCCGGCACCATGACCGAGGGCACCGCGGACTCGGGCGGCGGGAGCAACCTCGGCGCGCTCGCGAACGGCGACTGGGTCCAGTACAAGGGCGTGAAGTTCGGCTCGAGCCCGGCGACGCAGTTCAAGGCCCGGGTGGCGAGCGGCGCGGCCTTGGGCGTCAGCGGTCTGGTCGAGGTGCGCCTGGACAGCCGTACCGCCACGCCGGTCGGCAGTTTCGCCGTGGGCAACACGGGCGGCTGGCAGTCGTGGCGCACGATCCCGGCGAACATCGGCGCGGTGACGGGGACGCACGACGTGTACCTGACCTTCACCAGTGGCCAGCCGGCGGACTTCGTGAACGTGAACTGGTTCGGCTTCGGCCACTGACCGCTCACCGGCCCGCGGGTGGCCAAGGGGGCTCCACGCACGAGTGGAGCCCCCTTCGCCACGTCGGGCCTGTGGGACTGCTGCGTGATCAGGTGACGGTTGGGGCGTGCAGCCAGAGCCGCGGGTGGGGTCATCGAGCACCCGGCACGTCACCGCCACCGGCACCCATCCGGCACGGGGCAGCCGCGGCGGCTCGACCGGGCGCGACGTGTCGCCTCGCCGCACATCCGGGCGGTCAGGTCTGCAGGGCCGGGAAGCGGACGCCGGTCAGCCGTTCGCTCTCGCGCCACAGCCAGGCTCCGAGGTCGGGGCTGTCGGCACCCCCGGGCAGGGGTGCCGGCCCGGGGGTGCCGGAGGTCTGGTCGCGTCCGGCTGGGCCGATGAAGGTTCCGCTGACGGCGGCGGGGTGGGTTGCGGCATACAGGGAGGGCCAGGCGGCGCCGTCGGCGGAGCCCATCAGGGTGCGGGAAGCCAGGGCGACGAACAGTCGCCCCAGCCGGCTCGCGGAGGTGTGACGCTGCAGGTTGGTGACGGCCGAGCCCGGGTGGACGGACAGGGCGCGGTGCGCGCTGCCGGAAAGGCGGCGGGCGAGTTCCTGGGTGAAGACGATGTTGGCGCGCTTGGACTTGGCGTACGCGCTCATGGGGCGGTAGCGGCGCTCGCTCATCAGATCCGTGAGGTCGCCGGAGCGCCAGGTGGCGGCGATGGCGCTGACGGTGACGACGCGGGCACCGGGGGAGCGCATCAGGGCGGGCATCAGGTGGGCGGTCAGGGCGAAGTGGCCCAGGTGGTTGGTGCCGACCGTGAGTTCGAGGCCGTCGCGGGTGGTACGGCGCTCAGGGACGCCCATGACGCCGGCGTTGTTGACGAGGAGGTCGATGGTCTCCGTCGCGGCGACGGGGGCGGCCGCGTCGCGGATCGCCGTCAGGTCCCCGAGGTCGAGTTCCACGGTCTCCAGGCGGGTGCCGGGCACGTCGTCGTGCAGGCGGCGGGCGGCTTCGGCCAGCGAGGCCGGGTGGCGTCCCGCAAGCAGGATGCGGGCACCGTGCCGAGCCAGGGCCAGCGCGGTGCGGTAGCCGATGCCGCTGTTGGCCCCCGTGATCAGGGCGGTCCGGCCGCTGAGCGGGGGGATGTCGGCGGGCGTCCAGTGTTCGCGAGCCATCGCACACCTTCCTAAATGAATGTTCATTTACTTCCGGCCAGGATGGACGCGCCTCCCCGACTTGTCAAATGAACGTTCATCAAGTGAGGGTGGGGACATGGCAACGCGTGATCCCGACCGCAAGCGGCAGCAGCTGATGGAAGCTGCCCTCGCCGAGTTCGCCGAGTTCGGCGAGGCCGGGGCCCGGGTGGACCGGCTCGCCAAACGGGCCGGCATCAGCCCCGGCCTCGTGTACTCGTTCTTCGCCGGCAAGGAGGGCCTGTTCGATGCCGTCTACGAGGCGATCGTCGAGCAGACGGTGGGCGCGGTATCCATGGACGCCGACGACCTGCCCGGCTACGCAGGCCGCCTGCACGATGCCGCCGCACAGCATCCACAGGTCATGCGGTTCCTGACCTGGTACGCGCTGGAGCGCGCCGAACGGCCGGTACCCGAGATCGTCGCCGCCTCGATGGCGGACAAGATCGCGGCCATCGAGGCGGCACAGCAGCGCGGCACCGTCACACGGGAGAAGCCGGCGGGCGAGATTCTCGCGCTGGTGCTCGCCCTGGCGAACATGTGGCAGCGCCACACCGAGGACGTGAGCCACCTGGTCGCCGACGGGCAGCAGCGCGCCACGATCACCGACGCCGTACGCCGCTTGGTCACCCCGCAAGAGCCCCCTCGCGGCTGACGCCTCACCGTCCTTCGGGCGGACGTGACCGGCCGCGCCATCGCCCACCTGGCCCGCACCGGCCGCATCAGCGCACCGGCCGTGACCGAGGCCGCACTGCGCTCCCTCAGCGAACTCGACCCCGACATGCGGGCCTTCACCGAGGTCCACGGCAACAGCGGCCCGGGCCGGACCATTCGGGCGCACCGGGACCACGCCGAGCCGATCGAGCCGGACCCCCTGGCCGAACGCATCACGGCCCGCATCCTGATGGCACGCGCCTTTCCCCCGGGCGGCGACCGATCGCCCCGCTCCGCCCGGCGGCACCCCGAATGCCCGTCTCAGCAGTGGACCGCAGGGCTCCGGTGGGGCGGGCCCGTCAGCGCAGCTCCGCCCGGAACGCCGCCGGCGTCTGGTCCGTGTGCTGGTGGAAGAACTTGGAGAAGTTCGCCGCGTCCGGGAAGCCGACCGCCGCGCCGACCCGGCCGATCGGCATGTCGGTGTGGGCGAGGAGGCGCTTGGCCTCCAGGACCACGCGCTTGTCGATGAACCCCTTGGGCGTCTCGCCGGTGGCGGCGCGCACCGCGCGGACGAGGGTGCGGCGGGAGTAACCGAGCGCGTCGGCGTAGGCGCTGACGCTGTGGTTGGTGGCGAAGCCGCGCTCGACCGCGTCCCGGAACAGGGTGAAGGTCGTGTCGCCCGGCGTGTCCGCCCGGCCCTGGCGCGCTTCCTGCGCGGAGCTGGCCGCGAGGTGGGCGAGGCGCAGCAGGAACGCGGACAGCGTGTGGCGCAGTACCGCGGTGTGCAGGCTGAGCGGCAGGGTGGTGGCGTCCTCGTACTCGCGCCGGAGCTGGTCGAGCGAGGCCGTCAGAGCGTCGAGCCGCGCCTCGTCGGGGTGGAGCAGGGGCGGCAGGTCGTAGCGGTAGAGGCCGGTGGCCTCGACGGTGGCGCGGGGCAGGAAGCCGGGCTGCATGGTCAGCACCGTTCCGCGGTACTCGCTGGTCTGCGAGAAGCGGTGGACCTGTCCGGGGCGGATCCACAGCAGATCGCCGGCCGTGGCCTCGTACTCGGCGAAGTCGATCATGTGTCGGACGGGGCCGCCGGTGAAGAGCATGACGACGTGGAAGTCGATGCGGTGGACGCGGTGCAGGGGGGCCTGTGCGTGCCAGGTGCGGCCGGCGCCCATGGGACCGACCTGCATACCGACGCCGAGGAGGCTGAGATCGACCGGGAAGGGGAACGTTCTGATCCCGTCGCCACGCCTGACGTCACCGGCACCCTTGGCGTCACCGCCGCCACTGTCATCGTCTTGCGTGTTTTCGTCCGCCATGTCCTTCTCGCGCCGTCCCACCCGTGCGCCGAGGCGCCGGGGCGTGTCCCAGTTTCACCACAGGCTGGCACACCACGACCTTCACTCTCAAAAGTCAGACTTTTAAGTTTGAACACGTCAGCCCAGCAACCCCGCTCCGATCGAGGATTTCTTGAAGATGAGCACGCATACAGCAGGCAGCGCGGACCGCTTCGAATGGACCGAACTCGACCGGCGTGCCGTCGACACCGCCCGTGTTCTGGCGGCCGACGCCGTGCAGAAGGTCGGCAACGGGCACCCCGGCACGGCGATGGCCCTCGCCCCGGCGGCGTACACGATCTTTCAGAAGGTGATGCGTCACGACCCCGCCGACCCCGAGTGGACCGGCCGTGACCGCTTCGTCCTCTCCCCCGGCCACACGTCGCTGACCCTCTACACCCAGCTTTACCTCGCCGGGTACGAGCTGGAGCTGGACGACCTCAAGGCCTTCCGCACGCACGGCTCGAAGACGCCGGGCCACCCCGAGTACGGCCACACCGCGGGCGTGGAGACCACCACGGGACCGCTCGGCCAGGGCGTCGCCAACGCGGTGGGCATGGCGATGGCCGCCCGCTACGAGCGCGGCCTGTTCGACCCCGAGGCGCCCGCGGGCGAGTCCCCCTTCGACCACACCGTCTGGGCGATCGTCTCCGACGGCGACCTCCAGGAGGGCGTCTCCGCCGAGGCCTCGTCGCTGGCCGGCCACCAGAAGCTCGGCAACCTCGTCTTCCTCTACGACGACAACCACATCTCCATCGAGGGCGACACGGCGACCGCGTTCTCCGAGGACGTGCTGAAGCGGTACGAGGCCTACGGATGGCACGTGCAGCGCATCGAGCCCGCCGACAACGGTGACGTCGACGTGCACGCGCTGTACGCGGCGCTGACGGCGGCGAAGGCCGAGACCGGCCGCCCGTCCATCATCGCCATGCGCACGATCATCGCCTGGCCCGCCCCGAACGCCCAGAACACCGAGGCCTCCCACGGCTCCGCCCTCGGCGAGGACGAGGTCGCCGCCACCAAGCGCGTCCTCGGCTTCGACCCCGAGAAGTCCTTCGAGGTGGCCGACGAGGTCCTCGCCCACACCCGCCGGGCCCTGGACCGGGGTGCGGAGGCACACGCCGCCTGGGACAAGCGGATCGACAAGTGGCGCGGCGCCCAGCCGGAGCACGCCGCGCTGTTCGACCGCGTGGTCGCCGGCCGACTGCCCGAGGGCTGGGAGGACACCCTGCCCGTGTTCGAGACCGGCAAGGCCGTCGCCACCCGCGCCGCCTCCGGCAAGGTGCTCCAGGCGCTCGGCCCGGTGCTGCCCGAGCTGTGGGGCGGCTCGGCGGACCTGGCCGGCTCCAACAACACCACGATCGACAAGACCAGCTCCTTCCTCCCCGAGGGCAACCCGCTGCCGGAGGCCGACCCGTACGGCCGCACCGTGCACTTCGGCATCCGCGAGTTCTCGATGGCCGCGGAGATGAACGGCATCGCGCTGCACGGCAACACCCGCGTCTACGGCGGCACCTTCCTGGTGTTCTCCGACTACATGCGCAACGCCGTCCGCATGTCGGCCCTGATGCAGCTGCCGGTGACGTACGTGTGGACGCACGACTCCGTCGGCCTCGGCGAGGACGGCCCGACCCACCAGCCGGTCGAGCACCTGGCCGCACTGCGCGCCATCCCGGGCCTGAACGTGGTCCGCCCGGCCGACGCCAACGAGACCGCGACCGCCTGGGCCGAGATCCTCCGGCGCCACTCCACCAACCCGGCCCCGCACGGCCTCGCCCTCACCCGCCAGGGCGTACCGACGTACGAGGCGAACCCGGACGCGGCGCGCGGCGGGTACGTCCTCGCCGAGGCCTCCACCGGTGCCCCGGAGGTCGTCCTGATCGCCACCGGCTCCGAGGTGCAGCTGGCCGTGGCCGCGCGGGAGGCGCTGGAGGCGGAGGGCACGCCGACGCGCGTGGTGTCGATGCCGTCCGTGGAGTGGTTCGAGGAGCAGCCGCGCGAGTACCGCGAGAGCGTGCTGCCGCCGTCCGTGAAGGCCCGGGTGGCCGTCGAGGCCGGTATCGGCCTGACCTGGTACCGCTTCGTGGGCGATGCGGGCCGCATCGTCTCCCTGGAGCACTTCGGCGCCTCCGCCGACGCCAAGGCCCTGTTCGCCGAGTACGGCTTCACCGCCGAGAACGTCGCCGCCGCCGCCAGGGAGTCCCTGGCCGCCGCCCGCGGCTGAGCCGACCGCACACATCTGCAGAAAGAGAAGATGATCACTGTGACCGAAGCATCCGCACCCGCGGGAGCCCTGCGACGCCTGTCCGGCCAGGGCGTCTCCATCTGGCTGGACGACCTGTCGCGGCGGCGGATCGAGTCCGGCAACCTGGCCGAGCTGATCGAGACCAAGCACGTCGTCGGCGTCACCACCAACCCGTCGATCTTCCAGGCCGCCATCGGCTCCGGCGAGGGCTACGAGGAGCAGCTCGCCGACCTCGCGACCCGGGGCGTCACCGTCGACGAGGCGGTCCGCATGATGACCACCGCCGACGTCCGTGCCGCCGCCGACGTGCTGCGCCCGGTGTACGACGCCACCGGCGGCCGGGACGGCCGGGTCTCCATCGAGGTCGACCCGCGCCTCGCCCACGACACGCGGGCCACGGTCGCCGAGGCCCGTCAGCTGGCCTGGCTGGTCGACCGCCCCAACGTGATGATCAAGATTCCGGCGACGCAGGCCGGTCTCCCGGCGATCACCGAGGTCATCGGCGCCGGCATCAGCGTCAACGTCACGCTGATCTTCTCCCTGGAGCGCTACCGCGCGGTCATGGACGCCTACCTCGCCGGCCTGGAGCAGGCGCAGGCGGCCGGGCACGACCTGTCGGCCATCCACTCCGTTGCCTCGTTCTTCGTCTCCCGCGTCGACAGCGAGATCGACAAGCGCCTGACGCTGCTGGGCACGGACGAGGCCCTCGCCCTGAAGGGGAAGGCGGCGCTGGCCAACGCGCGACTGGCCTACGAGGCGTACGAGGAGGTCTTCGCGGGCGACCGCTTCACCGCCCTGGCCGGGGCCCGCGCCAACCCCCAGCGTCCTCTGTGGGCGTCGACCGGGGTGAAGGACCCGGCATTCCGGGACACCCTGTACGTGGAGGAGCTGGTCGCTCCCGGCACCGTGAACACGATGCCGGAGGCCACCCTGAACGCCGCCGCCGATCACGGCGACGTCCAGGGCGACACGGTCACCGGTGGTTACGCCCAGGCCCGGGCGGACCTCGCGGCCGTGGAGCGGCTCGGCATCTCGTACGACGAGGTGGTGGAGCAGCTGGAGCAGGAGGGCGTGGCCAAGTTCGAGGTGGCCTGGCAGGACCTGCTCGACGCCGTGACGAAGTCCCTGAACAGCAAGGGAGTTGACGGGGAATGAGCGAGGAGCTTCCCGCTACGACGGTCCACGGGACCGATACGACGGTCCAGGAGACCAAGGCGACGAAGGAAGCCAAGGAGGCCGCGGCGGCCCGGGAGGCGGCGGGCCCGCTGCACGCCCAGGAGGCCGAGGAGTCCCGGGCCGCCGGGGCGCCGAAGGCCGGCAGGTCGTCCAGGTCCGCCCGGGCCGGGAAGAAGCCGGGGGCGGCCGGCGCCGCGAAGGGTGCCGAGGCGGCGGACGCGGCCGAGAGGCCCGTCGAGCCCGTGGCGCCCCTCGACTGGAGCAACCCCCTGCGCGATCCCCAGGACCGCCGGCTGCCCCGCATCGCCGGCCCGTCCGGACTGGTCATCTTCGGTGTCACCGGCGACCTGTCGCGCAAGAAGCTGATGCCGGCCGTGTACGACCTGGCCAACCGCGGTCTGCTGCCGCCGGGCTTCTCCCTGGTCGGTTTCGCCCGCCGGGACTGGGAGGACCAGGACTTCGCCGAGGTCGTGCACGAGGCGGTCAAGGAGCACGCGCGCACGCCGTTCCGTGAGGAGGTCTGGCAGCAGCTCGCCGAGGGCATGCGGTTCATCCCGGGCGACTTCGACGACGACGACGCGTTCGACCAGCTGCGCAAGGCCGTCGAGGAGCTGGACGCCTCCCGCGGCACCAGTGGCAACTACGCCTTCTACCTCTCGGTGCCGCCGAAGTTCTTCCCGAAGGTCGTCCAGCAGCTCAAGAAGCACGGGCTGACCGACGCGCCGGAGGGCTCCTGGCGCCGCGCGGTGATCGAGAAGCCGTTCGGGCACGACCTGGGCAGCGCCCGTGAGCTGAACGCGCTGGTGCACGAGGTCTTCGACCCGGAGCAGGTCTTCCGCATCGACCACTACCTGGGCAAGGAGACCGTCCAGAACATCCTGGCGCTGCGCTTCGCCAACCAGATGTACGAGCCGATCTGGAACCGGTCCTACGTGGACCACGTGCAGATCACCATGGCCGAGGACATCGGCATCGGCGGCCGGGCCGGCTACTACGACGGCATCGGCGCCGCCCGTGACGTCATCCAGAACCACCTGCTCCAGCTGATGGCCCTGACCGCGATGGAGGAGCCCGCCTCCTTCGACGCGCCCTCGCTGCTCACCGAGAAGCTGAAGGTGCTCAAGGCGGTGCGGCTGCCGGACGACCTCGGCGAGCACACCGTGCGCGCGCAGTACGCGGCCGGCTGGCAGGGCGGCGCACAGGTGCCCGGCTATCTGGAGGAGGAGGGCATCGACCCGGCCTCCGCGACCGACACCTACGCGGCGATCAAGCTGGGCATCGACAACCGGCGCTGGGCGGGCGTGCCGTTCTACCTGCGCACCGGCAAGCGGCTGGGCCGCCGGGTGACGGAGATCGCGGTCGTCTTCCAGCGGGCCCCGCACTCGCCCTTCGACTCCACCGCGACGGAGGAGCTGGGCGAGAACGCGATCGTCATCCGCGTCCAGCCCGACGAGGGCATGACGGTGCGGTTCGGCTCCAAGGTGCCGGGCACGTCGATGGAGATCCGGGACGTGTCGATGGACTTCGCGTACGGCGAGTCGTTCACCGAGTCCAGCCCGGAGGCGTACGAACGGCTGATCCTGGACGTCCTTCTGGGCGACGCCAACCTGTTCCCCCGTCACCAGGAAGTGGAAGAGTCCTGGCGGATCCTCGACCCGATCGAGGAGTACTGGGCCACGCACGAGCGGCCCGCACAGTACGCCTCGGGCAGCTGGGGACCCCGGGAAGCCGACGAGATGCTCGCACGAGACGGACGGAGCTGGCGCAGGCCATGAGGATCGACCTGACCGACACCACGGCAAGCAAGATCAACAAGGCGCTGGTGCAGGGCCGCCGCGCCATCGGCACCCCGGCCGTGGGCATGGTGCTCACGCTGGTGATCGTCACGGACGAGGAGAACGCCTACGACGCGATCAAGGCCGCCGAGGAGGCCTCGCACGAGCACCCCTCGCGCACCCTGGTCGTCATCAAGCGGCACCCGCGCAACCTGCGCGACCGCACCCGCTCGCACCTCGACGCCGAGGTCCGGGTGGGCTCCGAGGCCGGCACCGGCGAGACGGTCGTGCTGCGCATGTACGGCGAGGTGTCCGAGCACGCCGACTCGGTCGTGCTGCCGCTGCTGCTGCCGGACGCCCCGGTCGTCGTGTGGTGGCCGGTGGAGGCGCCGGACGACCCCGCGGGCGACCCGCTGGGCGCGCTGGCCCAGCGCCGGATCACCGACCTGTACGCGGTCGAGCGGCCGATGGAGGTCCTGGAGCGCCGGGTCCGCACCTACGCGCCCGGCGACACCGACCTCGCCTGGACCCGGCTGACGCTGTGGCGCTCCATGCTGGCCGCGGCGCTGGACCAGGCCCGGGTGCCGGTGACCTCGGCGACCGTGGAGGCCGAGGCCGAGAACCCGGCCGCCGAGCTGCTGGCCCGCTGGCTGGAGGCCCGGCTCGGCGTCGGGGTCGACCGCGTGATCACCGACGGCCCGGTCGTCACCGCGGTCCGCCTCGGTACCGCGAACGGCGAGATCGTCATCGACCGTCCGGAGGGCCCGCTCGCCACGATGACCCTGCCCGACCAGCCGCCGCGCTCCCTCGCGCTGAAGGTTCGCCCCACCTCCGAACTCATCGCCGAGGAGCTCAGGCGCCTCGACGCGGACGAGATGTACGCCGTCGCCCTGCGCGGCGTGGCACCCAAGGAGAACGCCGTCCATGTCTGACTCCCCGAAGCTGACCCGGCGGCCCGAGTGGTCCGCCCTGGAGGACCACCGCGCGGGCGCGCTCGCCCACCCGGACCTGCGCGAGCTGTTCGCCGCGGACCCGGGACGGGCGGAGCGGTACGTCGCGCGCGTCGGTGACCTGCGCATCGACTACTCCAAGAACCTGGTCACCGACGACACGCTGGCCCTGCTGCAGCAACTGGCCGCCGCCACCGGTGTGGCCGAGCTGCGCGACGCCATGTTCCGCGGCGAGCGGATCAACATCACCGAGGACCGGGCCGTGCTGCACACCGCACTGCGCGCCCCGCGCGACGCGGTGATCGAGGTCGACGGCGAGAACGTCGTGCCCAAGGTGCACGCCGTGCTGGACAAGATGTCCGACTTCGCGGACCGGGTCCGTTCGGGTGAGTGGACCGGGTACACCGGCAAGCGCATCCGCAACGTCGTCAACATCGGCATCGGCGGCTCCGACCTCGGTCCGGCGATGGCGTACGAGGCGCTGCGGGCCTTCACCGACCGCTCGCTCACCTTCCGGTTCGTCTCCAACGTGGACGGCGCCGACCTGCACGAGGCGGTCCGGGACCTGGACCCGGCCGAGACGCTGTTCATCGTGGCGTCCAAGACGTTCACCACCATCGAGACGATCACGAACGCGACCTCGGCGCGCTCGTGGCTGCTGGCGGGGCTGGGCGACGGCGAGAAGGGCGACGAGAAGGCGGTCGCCCAGCACTTCGTCGCGCTGTCGACGAACGCCGAGAAGGTCGCCGACTTCGGCATCGACACGGCCAACATGTTCGAGTTCTGGGACTGGGTCGGCGGCCGCTACTCCTACGACTCGGCGATCGGTCTCTCCCTGATGATCGCCATCGGCCCGGACCGCTTCCGGGAGATGCTCGACGGCTTCCGCATCGTCGACGAGCACTTCCGCAACACCGAGGCCCCGGACAACGCCCCGCTGATCCTGGGCCTGCTGGGCGTCTGGTACGGCAACTTCTTCGGCGCCCAGTCGCACGCGGTCCTGCCGTACAGCCACTACCTGTCGAAGTTCACGGCCTACCTCCAGCAGCTCGACATGGAGTCCAACGGCAAGTCGGTCGACCGCGACGGGCAACCCGTCCAGTGGCAGACCGGGCCGGTGGTCTGGGGCACGCCGGGCACCAACGGGCAGCACGCGTACTACCAGTTGATCCACCAGGGCACCAAGCTGATCCCGGCCGACCTGATCGGCTTCGCCCGGCCCGTCGCCGAGCTGAGCGACGAGCTCAAGGCGCAGCACGACCTGCTGATGGCCAACCTGTTCGCCCAGGGTCAGGCGCTGGCCTTCGGCAAGACCGCCGACGAGGTCCGGGCGGAGGGCGTGTCCGAGGAGCAGGTGCCGCACCGCACCTTCCAGGGCAACCACCCCACCACGACCGTCCTGGCCACCGAGCTGACCCCCTCCGTCCTCGGCCAGCTGATCGCGCTGTACGAGCACAAGGTGTTCGTGCAGGGCGCGGTCTGGAACATCGACTCCTTCGACCAGTGGGGCGTCGAGCTCGGCAAGGTCCTCGCCAAGCGCGTCGAGCCCGCCCTCACCGAAGGTGCTGACGTTCCCGGTCTCGACCCGTCCACGGCCGCGCTGGTGGCCGCCTACCGTGAACTGAAGGAAGTGCACTGACATGCAGATCGGTCTTGTGGGTCTCGGCAAGATGGGCGGCAACATGCGCGAGCGTCTGCGCAACGCCGGCCACACCGTCGTCGGATACGACACCGACCCCGAGCGGGCCGACGTCGCCAGCCTGGTCGACATGGTCGAGCAGCTGGAGCGGCCCCGCGCGGTCTGGGTGATGGTCCCGGCCGGCGCCGCCACCCAGAACGTCATCGACCAGCTGGCGACCCTGCTCCGGCACGGCGACACCGTCATCGACGGCGGCAACTCCCGCTGGACGGACGACGAGAAGCACGCCGAGGAACTGGCCCATCACGGCATCAACTTCGTCGACGCCGGCGTCTCGGGCGGGGTGTGGGGCCTGCAGAACGGCTACGCCCTGATGGTCGGCGGCGAGAAGGAGACGGTCGACGACCTCAAGCCGATCTTCGACGCGCTCAAGCCCGAGGGCCCGTACGGCTACGTCCACGCCGGCAAGGTCGGCGCCGGGCACTTCGCCAAGATGGTCCACAACGGCATCGAGTACGCCATGATGCAGGCCTACGCCGAGGGCTGGGAGCTGCTGGAGAAGGTCGACTCCGTGGACAACGTCCGCGAGGTCTTCCGGTCCTGGCAGGAGGGCACCGTCATCCGCTCCTGGCTCCTGGACCTGGCCGTCCAGGCGCTCGACGACGACCACCACCTGGACAAGCTGCGCGGCTACGCGGAGGACTCCGGCGAGGGCCGCTGGACGGTCGAGGCGGCCATCGACAACGCCGTCCCGCTGCCGGCGATCACCGCCTCCCTCTTCGCTCGGTTCTCGTCCCGGCAGGAGGACTCGCCGCAGATGAAGATGATCGCCGCGCTGCGCAACCAGTTCGGTGGCCACGCCGTGGAGTCGGCCAAGAAGTAGGCGGCGCGAAAAGCGCGTTGACGCGACCGGCCGGTTCGGGTCAGAGTCCCCGCGATGGAGATCAACGACCTGACACCGGCCGAGGCGCGTGTATGGCGGGCGTTCGCCACGGGCGAGGCCGTGGACTTCCGGTCCGCGGAGGACGAGGACGCCGCCGACGGCGCGACCTGGGGCGCGGAGCGGACCGTACGCGCCTCGGTGCTGCGGGCCCTGCTTCTGGCGGGCCCGCAGCGCGAGGGCGAGACGGCCGCGCTCCATCTGGCGGGCGCACGCGTCACCGGCCCGCTGGAGCTGCAGTACGCGACGGTCGACCATCCCGTGCGGCTGCGGCACTGCCACTTCGACGACGCGCCGAGGCTGTACGCGGCGCGGCTGCGCGAGCTGAACCTGAGCGAGTCCGTGCTGCCCGGGCTGATCTCCCACGCGGTCCGGGTGGACGGCGTACTGCGGCTGACCCGCACCCGGTTCGGCGGGATGGTGCGGCTCGGCGGGGCGGAGGTCACCGGCAGCCTGTATCTGGAAGGCGCCCGGATCGACGCGCCGGACGCCGAGGGGCCGGTGCTCCAGCTGAACCAGGCCAGTCTCGGTGCCGATCTGTGGGCGCCGGGGCTGCACACCAGCGGGCAGACCCGGCTCACCGGCGCGTCCGTCGCCGGCACGCTCAACCTCAAGGACGCCGTCCTCGACGCGCCCGGCGGCGCCGCCCTGGACGCGCAGGGCCTGTCCGCCGGCTCGGGCGTCACCGCCACGTGCCTGCGCGCCCGTGGCCGGCTCGACTTCCGGGGCGCGCGCATCCCGGGGACCCTCGATCTGGCGCACGCGCGGCTGTCCTGTCCCGGCGACACGGCGCTGCGGGCCAGCAGCTGCGTCATCGGGGAGCTGTGGCTGTTCCGCGGCGAACGCGTCGAGGGCGCCCTGAAACTGCGCCGCTCCCAGATAGACAAGCTCACCCTCGCCCCCGACATGGTCCCGGACGAGGTGTACCTCAGCGACCTCACCTACACCGCCCTGCTGCCGCACGTGCCCGCGGCGCAGCGGCTCCCGGCGCTGGAGCGGGACGGCGACGGCTATGTGCCCTACGCCTACGAGCAGTTGTCCGCCGCCTACCGCAGGATCGGCGACGACGACGCGGCCCGGCTGGTCCAGCTCGCCAAGCAGCGCCGGCACCGCCGCACCCTGCCCTGGTACGGCCGGGCCTGGGGCCTGCTCCAGGACGCCGCCGTCGGCTACGGCTTCCGTCCGCTGCGGGCCGGCGGCTGGCTCCTCTCGCTGCTCGCGGTCGGCTCGGTCGCGTACGGCCTGCACCATCCGCCGCCGCTCAAGCCGGCCGAGTCCCCGGACTTCAGCCCGGTGTTCTACACGCTCGACCTGCTGCTGCCGGTGATCTCCTTCGGCCAGGAGAACGCCTTCGCCCCCGAGGGCGGCTACCAGACCCTGTCGTACGTCCTGATCATCATGGGCTGGATCCTGGCCACCACCGTGATCGCCGGCGTCACCCGCACCGTCAGCCGCCAGTGAACCCTCGCACGGCGTGCTGCGCGGCCAGCCGGACCGGGGCGTTGGTGGCTCCGTAGCCGCGGTAGCCGCCGTCGCGCTGGACGAGTTCGAAGAAGACCCGGCCGACGGTGCGGGTGTAGCAGTGCCGGAAGGTGCCACGGTCGTCGCGGTCGTAGAGGATGCCCAGCTCCCGGTACGTCTCCAGCTCGCCGTCGGCGAACTCGTAGCGGGCGGCGAGGTCGTCGTAGTAGTTGGCGGGGATCGGCAGCAGCGGGCCGCCGGCGGTGCGGAAGGCGCGGGCCGCGGCGACCACGTCGTCGGTGGCCAGGGCGATGTGCTGGGCGTGCGCGGTGTGGTCGATGGGTGCCGCGCCGACGGTCAGGACGATACGGACCCCGCCGTCGTCGGTGGTGACGGCGCGGCTGCGCAGCAGTCCGTAGGGGTCGGCGACGTCCACGCTCTCCTGGGGGCGCAGACCGAGCACGCCGCGGTGGAAGAGCGCGGCCTCGTCGAACTGGTGCCAGGGCTGGGTGAGGGAGAGGTGGTCGACGCGCCAGCCCGACTCGGTCTCGGCGGCGGCCCCCGTGTCCTCGAAGTCCGCCCGCCAGTCGGGCAGTGGAGGGCGCGTTGTCGCGCAGAAGAACAGCTCCGTGCCGTCGGGTGCGGCGACCGCCTCCAGCGGGGCGTCCCCGGGGGCGCGGCGGCGCGGCAGCACCGGGGCGAGCAGGGCCTCGGCGCGGCGGGCGGCCCCGGCGGGGTCGGGCGACTCCAGGCCTACGGCGGCCAGCCGGGTGCCGTCGCGGCGTTCGGCCGGTTTGGTGTTGACCAGGACGCGGGCGTCGCCGCGCTGCCACAGGTCGACGGGCTTGCCCCGGTGCCGTGCGGTGCGGGCGAAGCCCAGTGCGCCGAGCACCGCGGAGACGGGTGCGGCGTCCGGCGTGACCAGTTCGGCGAAGGCGACCCCGGTGGGCACCACGGGCGCGGGCGGCGCGGCGAGGCCGACCGTCTCCTGGAGGGTGAGCAGGGAGCGTTGGGCGTCGACGGCCGTGGGGCCGGCCTCGGACTGCCGGAAGACGTCGTTGAAGACCTCCAGGGAGAGCGGACCGTCGTACCCGGCCCGCAGGACGTGCCGCAGCAGCCCGGCGACGTCGAAGCCGCCCTGGCCGGGGAAACAGCGGTAGTGGCGGCTCCACTGGAGGACGTCCATCGCGAGCAGCGGGGCGTCGGCGAGCTGGAGGAAGAAGATCTTCTCGCCGGGGATGTCCTCGATGCCCTTGGGGTCGCTGCCCCGGGAGAGGATGTGGAAGCTGTCCAGGCAGGTGCCGAGCGCGGGATGCCCGGCGGACTCGACGACGCGCCAGGCGTGGTCGTAGGTGCTGATGTGCCGGCCCCAGGCGAGCGCCTCGTAGGCGACGCGGACGCCGTGGTCCTCGGCGAGGTCGGCGAGCCGGCTCAGCTGTTCGGCCGCGAGGGCGTCGTCGTCCACGGCGTGCGGGGAGACGCTGGAGCAGACCAGGACGGTGTCCGTGCCGAGCCTGCCCATCAGCTCGAACTTGTGCCGGGCGCGGCGCAGCGCGCGGGCGAACTCCTCCGGCGGCAGCGCCTCGACGTCCCGCATGGGCTGGTAGAGGTCGACGGTGAGTCCGAGGTCGGCGCAGCGGGCCCGGATCTCCTCGGGGGTCAGGGGGCTGGCGAGCAGGTCGTTCTCGAAGATCTCCACGCCGTCGAAACCGGCCAGGGAGGCGGCGGTGAGCTTCTCGGTGAGGGATCCGCTGAGGGAGACGGTGGCGATGGACGTCCGCACGTGGCTACCTCTCTTCTACTGCGGGGCGCCGAGGGCGCCCGCCAGGTCGGCGATGTCGGCGAGCATCCGCCCGGCGTCGGGTTCCCGCCCGGTGAACAGCCGGAACGCGTCCACGGCCTGGAAGACGGCCATGCCGCCGCCGTCGAGGGTCGCGCAGCCCAGCGCGCGGGCGGTGCGCAGCAGCTCGGTCTCCAGCGGACGGTAGACGACCTCGGCGATCCACAGCCCGGGGTGAAGCAGCTCGGCGGGCAGGGGCAGCCCGGGGTGGGCGGCCATGCCGGTGGGGGTGGCGTGCACGATGCCGTCGGCGCAGGTCAGCAGCCCGGGCAGGCGGTCGGGGGTGGCGTGGGCGGCGCGGCCGTCCCCGAAGTGCCGGTTCAGCGAGGCGGCGAGGGCGGCGGCCCGCTCGGGCACCGCGTCGACGACGGTGACCCGGCCGGCGCCCAGGGTGAGCGTGGCGTGGGCGACGGCCGCGCCCGCCCCGCCCGCGCCGAGCTGCACGATCCGCTCCAGGGGCGCGTCGGGCAGGCCGCGGGCGAAGGAGGCGGCGAAGCCGGTGACGTCGGTGTTGTGGCCGGTGGCCCGGCCGGCGTCGTCGAGGACGACGGTGTTGACCGCGCCGAGCGCCTCGGCCTGCGGGGCGAGGGCGTCCAGGTGCTCGATCACGAGCTGCTTGCAGGGGTGGGTGATGTTCAGCCCGTCGAAGCCCAGGTCCCGGGCGGCGCGCAGCAGGTCGCCCACCGCCTCGGGCGGGACACCGAGGGTGTCGATGTCGATCAGCCGGTACAGGTAGCGCAGACCCTGCCGGTCGGCCTCCCGCTCGTGCAGTGCCGGGCTGAGCGACGGGCCGATGCCGGAACCGATCAGTCCGACGAGATACGAGTCCTTGGCCACCGGGGACCTCCTGAGCGGCTCGGGTCCATGCCCGAGCGACAATGTACGAACCAGTACGTTAGTAGTCAGTCATAGCAGGAAGGCGGGGCCCATGGGAAGACCAGGGCTTCCAGGGAGGGCTGCCGGCGGAGGCTTCTAGAATCGGCGGCACATCCCCGGCCCGCAGCCCGAAGGAACCCGATGACCAGCGTCGACGAACCGGCACGATCCGCCGCGCGCACCCGCGACGCCGCCCGCACCCGGGCCGAGATCCTCGACGTGGCGACGCGGGAGTTCGCCCGGGCCGGCTACGACGGCGCCCGCGTCGACGAGATCGCCGCCCGCACCCGCACCACGAAGCGGATGATCTACTACTACTTCGGCGGCAAGGAACAGCTGTTCACGGCCGTGCTGGAGCGGGCGTACGGCGTGATCCGGGAGGCCGAGCAGCAGCTCGACGTGGACCACCTGGACCCGGTGGCCGCGATCCGGCGCCTCGCGGAGGTGACCTTCGACCACCACGAGCAGCACCCCGACTTCATCCGCCTGGTCAGCATCGAGAACATCCACGACGCCGAGCACATCGCGTCCTCGGAGATGCTGGGCAGCATAGGCTCGCCGGCGCTCGACGTGATCCGCCGGATCCTGGCGGAGGGGCAGAAGTCCGGCCTGTTCACGGCCGACGTGGACGCCGTCGACCTGCACGCCCTGATCAGCTCCTTCTGCTTCTTCCGGGTCGCCAACCGGCACACCTTCGGCGCCCTGTTCGGCCGCGACCTGGTGGCCGCCGACCAGCGCGAGCACTACCGGGCCATGCTCGGCGACATGGTGATCGCCTACCTGACGGCGGAGCGCACGGCGGACTGAGCGCGGGCCCGCGGGACGGGCGGGACGGCGGGACCTCTTGACAGCGGAGAAACGTGCGCGCAACATCCCTTCCCAACCGCGACTAACTACCCAGTGGGTTAATTAGCCGATCGGCACTTCTCCCCTCCGCTCACTCCGCCTACGGTGGAGACCCCCGAAGGAGCACGCCGTGTCCGTCCCCGCCCCCGCGCCCCAGGGCGCCGCCCCGCCCGGCCAGCCGAAGAAGGCCGCGACCGCCGCCTGGATCGGCAGCGCGCTCGAGTACTACGACTTCTTCATCTACGGCAGCGCCGCCGCGCTGATCTTCCCCGAGGTCTTCTTCGACGAGTCGGACCCGGCCACGGCCACCCTGCTGTCGCTGGCGACCTTCGGCGTCGCGTACGCCGCCCGCCCGGTCGGCGCGTTCTTCCTGGGGCACATCGGCGACCGCATGGGCCGCAAGAAGATCATGGTGTTCACCCTGATCCTCATGGGCGTGTCGACGTTCCTCATCGGCTGTCTGCCCACCCGCGACCAGGTCGGCACGCTCGCCCCGGTGCTGCTGGTGCTGTGCCGCGTCCTCCAGGGCATATCGGCGGCGGGCGAGCAGGCCAGCGCCAACTCCATGACCCTGGAACACGCGCCCCCGCACAAACGCGGCTTCTTCACCAGCTTCACCCTCAGCGGCACCCAGGGCGGGCAGCTGCTCGCCACCCTGGTCTTCCTCCCCGTCGCCGCGCTCCCCGAGGAGCACCTGCTGGCCTGGGGCTGGCGCGTGCCGTTCTGGCTGAGCGTCCTGGTCGCGATCGTCGGCTACGTCATCCGCCGCAAGCTCGACGAGACGCCGGCCTTCGCGCAGCAGGCCGCCACGGAGGGCGTCGCCAAGATGCCGCTGGCCGTGCTGGCGCGCGACCACTGGGCGGACGTACTGCGGGTCGTCGCGGGCGCGCTCATCGCCTCGGTGAGCACGATCTTCACGATCTGGGCGCTGGCGTACGCCACGAGTGACGCGGTCGGCATGTCCCGTACGGCCATGCTGTGGGTGGGCGCCCTCGCCAACGTGGTCGCGCTCGCCGCGATCCCGCTGTGGGCGACGCTGTCCGACCGGATCGGCCGGCGCCCGGTGTTCCTGATCGGCGCGGTGGGCAGCGCGGTGACGATGTTCCTGTACCTGTGGGCGATCTCCACCGGCTCCTACGCGCTGACGTTCGTGCTGGGCATCGTCGCCTTCGGCGTCGTCTACAGCGCCGCGAACGGCGTGTGGCCGGCCTTCTACGGCGAGATGTTCTCCACCCGGGTCCGCCTGTCGGGCGTGGCGATCGGCACGCAGATCGGCTTCGCGGTGGCCGGGTTCGCGGTGACCTTCGCCGCGCAGATCGCCGGTCCGGACGGCGACGACTGGGTCGCGGTGGCGCTGTTCACGGCGGCGCTGTGCGTCCCCCCGGTGATCGCGGCGCTCTCGGCCCGCGAGACCCACAAGGTCCCGACGGAGCAGCTCGGCGAGCGGGCCCACCGGGAGGCGGCGCAGCCGGAGACGGTGACGGTGTGACGCCACCGGGCCGGTGACCGACCGCCCGCCCCCTTCCGACGTGCCGCCGCCGGTTCACGATCCGGCGGCGGCGGTGCGGGTCCGGGGGTGGCCGCTGCGGGTGCGCTCGTTCAGGACAGGTGTGCCACGGCGTCCAGGTGGGGCAGATGGTGGTCCAGCCGCTCCCGCTTGGTGCGCAGATAGGTGATGTTGCTCTCGCACGGCGGTATCAGCAGCGGCACCTGCTCGGCGACCTCGATGCCGTGCCGCACCAAGGCCTCCCGTTTGCGCGGGTTGTTGGACATCAGGCGTACGGACCGCACCCCGAGGTCGTCCAGGATGCGGGCGGCGACGCCGTAGTCACGGGCGTCCACCGGCAGGCCGAGGGCGAGATTGGCCTCGACCGTGTCCAGGCCCTCCGCCTGCAGCGCCATCGCGCGCAGCTTGGCGAGCAGCCCGATGCCGCGTCCCTCGTGGCCGCGCAGATAGACGACGACGCCACTGCCCGCCGCGGCCACCGCCCGCAGCGCGGAGCCGAGTTGGTCGCCGCACTCGCAGTGCCGGGAGCCGAACGCGTCGCCCGTCAGGCATTCCGAGTGCAGCCGGGTGAGGACACTTTCGGCGCCCAGGACACCGTGGACCAGGGCCACCTGCTCGTCGCCCCGCTCGTGGTCGACATAGCCGAACGCCCGGAATTCCCCGTACACGGTGGGCAGCGGCGTCACCACGACGCGTTCCACATCCGTGCGCTGCGCTGCTTTCTTGCCGAGTACACCAATTTTTTCTGTCATGATTCTCGCGTTCCTCAACAGATTGCTCAACAGTTTTCGACCGAGACGAAGGGGCGTGCGGGAATGGACGTTTCACTTGTGCCGGCGGACACGACTGAGGACGTGCGCGGCCGGGGCGCCGAGATGGCGCACCAGGTCGCGGTGCTCCCGGTGGGGAGTTACGAGCAGCACGGCCCGCACCTGCCGCTCGCGACCGACACGCTCGTCGCCTGTGCCGTCGCCCGGGAGATCGCGGCCGGATACCCGGTGCACGTGCTCCCGCCGGTGACGATCGGCTGCTCGCACGAACACGCCGACTGGCCGGGGACCGTGAGCATCTCCTCGGTGACCCTGCACGCGGTGATCCGGGACATCGCCGAATCCCTGCGCCGCTCCGGCGTCGACGCCCTGGTGGTGGTCAACGGGCACGGCGGGAACTACGTACTGGGCAACGTCGTGCAGGAGGCCACGGCGCGCGGCGAGCGGATGGCGCTGTTCCCGGCCGCGGAGGACTGGGAGGCGGCGCGGGAGCGGGCGGGGGTTTCCACCTCGCTGCTCACCGACATGCACGCGGGGGAAATCGAGACCTCCATTCTTCTGCACACGCACCCGGAATACGTCCGGCCCGGTTACGAAACCGCCGACTTCGTCGCGGACGACCGTCGTCATCTGCTCTCCCTCGGTATGTCCGGCTATACCGCTTCCGGTGTCATCGGGCGTCCTTCACTGGCTTCGGCGGAAAAGGGGAAGGAACTGCTGGCGGGACTCGCGGAATCCTTCGCGGCGTGTTTCGGGCTGCTGACGGCGGTGAGGGTCACGGGGACGGACGACGACGAGCGCGGGTAGGGCCCGTCGGGCGCCCGGTGCGGCTCGGGGTGGGCGCGCAGCCCCGCGTACCAGCGGACGACGAGCACGACGACGCCGGGCAGGCTCGCCGCGAGGCTGAGCACCCCGTAGACCACGGCCACGCCCAGCCCGATGCCGGCGCCCAGCCCGGCCGCGCCGAACGCCCAGGCGGTGACGCCCTCCCGGGGCCCCCAGCCACCGATGTTCAGCGGCAGCCCCATGGCCAGCAGCGCCAGCACGGCCAACGGCGTCAGTACGGCGACGGAGGCGGTGCTGCCGGCGACACGGGCGGCGAGGACGAACAGCGCGAGATGGCCGGCCAGCACGACGAGGGACGACACCGCGACCCCGGGCAGGTTCCGGCGGGACAGCAGCGCCTCGCGTGCCTCGCCGAGCGTCGCCCGCAGGGCCCGGCACCGGCGTGAGGGTGCCGCCCGGTTCATCCGGAGGGCGAGGAGGACGGCGAGCGCGCCCAGCAGGGCGAGGCCCACGAGCGGGGTGACCTGACGGACGCCCGCCCGCACCGGGGACGGCATGGTGAGCAGCACGGCCACGCCGACACCGGCCAACGCGACCTGCCCGGCGGCGCGTTCGAGGACGACCGCCCGCACACCCCGCCCCAGGTCGCCGGTGCGCTGCCCGTGCCGTACCGCGCGGTGCACGTCGCCGAGGACGCCACCGGGAAGGGCGGCGTTGAGGAACAGGGCGCGGTAGTAGTCGGCGACGGCCGGTACGAGCGGCAGCCGGATGCGCAGTCCCCGGGCCACCAGGGCCCAACGCCAGGCGCTGCACACCGTGGTGACCAGCCCGATGCCGAGCGCCGCCAGCAGGGTGGGCCCGTCGATCCTGCGCAGGCCGTCCAGGAAGACGCCGGCCCCCAGCCGCCACAGCAGCACGGCGAGGATGACGGCGCCGGCGAGAGTGCCCAGGTGGGGGCGGAGGGCACGGAGGGGGCCCGTGGGCGGGGGCGCGGGCTCCCGGCGTGGGGCCACCGGCCCGGCACCGGCCGGTACGTCCTGCACGGCGGGTACGTCCTGCACGGCAGGTCCGGCAGGTCCAGCAGGTACGACCCGTACCGTCGGTGCGCTCACGAGTCCCCGCCCGTCGGCCGGCACAGCACCAGCAGGTCGGTGTGGTGGACGACGACGCGCAGCCGTCCGGCCGCGCAGGCCGCCAGACGTTCGTCCAGGTACCGTGCGGCAGGCTCCCGCAGCTCGGGGCGCTGTTCCACGGCCGCGCCCACCCAGCCGCGCAGCCAGGGTGCGGTGAGCGCGGACTCGTCGGGGCCCAGGTGCCAGGGGCTGGGATGTGCCAGCACCGTCGCGCCGTGCTCGGCGAAGGCGTCCGCCGCGGCGGTGACCGCGTCCGGGCCCAGGAGGCCGGTGCGCCGCTGGTGGTCGTTGAAGGCCTCGGCGATCTCCGCGTCCAGGGGGTGCTCGGGGGTGACCTCGACGCGTCCGGCGACGGACAGGGTCAGCAGCGCCGCGCAGCCGGCTCCGGCGCAGGCGGCGGCGAGGCCGGCGACCTCCTGCGGGGTGAGGACGTCGAGCAGGGCGGACGCCGTGACCAGCGAGGCCCCGACGAGGGCGTCGGGGGTGAGGCGGGCGAGGTCGCCGCGCCGCGTCTCCACCGTGACCCCGCTGCCGTCGGCGGCGGAGCGCGGGGAGGCGACGGCGGCGAAGTGCAGCAGGTAGGGGTCGCGGTCGTGCAGCACCCAGTGCTGGGCGCCGTCGAGCAGGGGGGCGAGCCAGCGGCCCATGGAGCCGGTGCCGCAGCCCAGGTCGTGCACGACCAGTCCGTCCGCCCGCCTCGGCAGGTTGGCGAGGCGAATCCGCAGCGGGTCGAGCAGATCACGCGCCCGCGCCGCGGCATCGGCACCCTCCCGGAGCTCCAGCCACTCGGGCGCGTAGCGCGGAGGCTCCTCGGTCCGCCCCGGCGCCCGGGCCTCGCGGAGGCGGAGGGTGGCCCGCTCGGCGGAGGGCTGCCCGGTGCCCTGCTCGTGGGGTCGGTCCGGGAGTCCCCCACCTCGCTCGGCCTGGCGCCGGTCCCCACCCGACCCGTCCACGAGGTGGCCGTGCGGCCGCTCACCGGACCGTGCGGCGGCCCAGGCGGTGGGCCACTCGGTAGGGCGGCCCTGGGGCTGTCCCGTGGGTCGGCCGGTCGGGCCCGCGCCGGGGATCACGCCGTCCGCGGGTGGGGCCGGGACGGCTCCCCCGTCCGGTGCCGTCGTCTTCTTCATGCCGCCCTCCGGGGTTCGCCGGGCAGCCGGTGCAGTACTCCGGCCAGGCTCCGAGCCGTCGTCGCCCAGCCGTTCAGGGCGGCGCGACGGCCACGGGCGGCGGACTTGAGCCGACGCCGTACGTCCGCCTCCCCGAACCAGCCCCGCAGTTCGGCGGTGAGCGCGGCGGGGTCCTCCGGCGGGACGAGGATGCCGGGCACCCCGCCGTCGGGGGCGCGTCCCACGGCCTCCGGGACACCGCCGACGTCCGTGGCCAGGACGGGAATGCCGCGTGCGAGGGCCTCGGTCACCGCCATGCCGTACGTCTCGGCGTACGAGGTGAGGACCATCAGGTCGGCGGCGGAGTAGCTGGCGTCGAGTTCCGCGCCGGCCTGCGGCCCCGCCAACTCCACCCGGTCCTGGAGTCCGTGCCGTCGGATCAGGGCCCGCAACCGCTCGACGTACGCCGGGTCCTGGCCGAGCCCGCCGACGCACACGCAGCTCCACGGCAGGTCGGTCACCGCGGCCAGCGCCTCCACCAGCCGGTGCTGCCCCTTGCGGGGCGTGACGGCGGCGACGCACAACAGCCGGGAGACGCCGTCGGTGCCGGGGGCGAGCGGCGCGATGTCGGCGCCGGGGGCGGCGACATGGACGCGGCCCGGATCGAGACCGTGGTGGGAGACGAGGCGGCGGACCGCCCAGTCGCTGGTGGCGACGACGGCCGGGACCGCCCGGAGCACCGCGCGTTCGCGGGCGTCCAGGTCGGCGGCCACGGCGGGGTCGAGCCCGGTCTCGTCACCGAGCGGGAGGTGGACGAGGACGGCCATGCGCAGCCGCTCCGCCTCCGGAACGACGATCTCCGGGACTCCGCAGGCGACCAGTCCGTCGAGCAGGACGACGGCACCGTCCGGCAACCGGCGGAGCACGCGCGCGAGTTCCGCGCGGGCGGCGTCGTCCGGGCGCGGCCAGTCACCGCCCACCGGCAGCCCCCGCACCCGCCAGCCGAAGCCGGGCAGGTCCAGGACCAGGCGCCGGTCGTAGGCGTTGCCGCCGCTCGGCGCGGCCGGGTCGTCGACCCCGCCCGGCAGGACGAAGTGCACGGAGCGCAGGGACATGGGGACGATCCCGCCGTTCCTCGGGGCGGCCGACGTCTGTGCCGGCACGTAGGCGAGACGAGCGCGCGCCCTCGCCGCGGGGACCACCGGTTCGGTGGACGTGTCGCTCACAGCGCACGCTCGTAACTCGCCCACGCGACATGCGACTCGTGCAGGGTGACGGTGAGGCCGGCCAGCCCCTTGGCCCCCTCCCCGAGCGCACCCTTGTGCACGCGCTCGGCGATCCGGTCGGCTATGACCTTGGCCAGGAACTCCGTCGAGGTGTTGATCCCGGCGAAGTCCGGCTCGTTGTCGAGGTTGCGGTAGTTCAGCTCGCTGACGACGGCCCCCAGTTCCTGGGTGGCCAGCCCGATGTCGACGACGATGTTGTCCTCGTCCAGCTGCTCGCGCCGGAAGGTGGCGTCCACCAGGAACGTCGCTCCGTGCAGGCGCTGCGCGGGCCCGAAGACGTCGCCGCGGAAGCTGTGGGCGATCATGATGTGATCGCGGACGGTGATGCTGAACAACGGACGACCCTCCAGGTGTGGCACGTCTGATCCCCCGCCGATCGCTGCGCGGGGTGCCGTCTAGTACGGCTGGGTGCCTTCCCTTGTTCAGCGGCCCGTACGTCTTTCCGCAAGGTCAGGCGCCGGTGTCCTCCCCGTCGTACCCGTCGTACTCGTCGTACCGGATGCGGTGGCACAGCGCGGGGATCTCCCCCGAGGCCAGCTGCGGCAGCACGTCCGGCAGTTCGGTGAACGCGGACTCGCCGGTGACGAGCGCGTCGAGCGCCGGGTCGGCGAGCAGGTCGAGGGCGAGGGCGAGCCGGTCGGCGTACGTACGGGTGGCGGCGCGGGCCGGGGAGACGGTGCCGACCTGGCTGCTACGGAGGGTCAGGCACCGGGAGTGGAAGGCCTCGCCGAGCGGGAGGGCGACGCGCCGGTCGCCGTACCAGCTCAGCTCGAGCACCGTGCCCTCGGGCCGCAGCAGCTCCAGGGAACGGGCGAGGCCCGCTTCCGTCGCGCTGGCGTGCACGACGAGGTCGCGGTCGCCGAGGGCGTCGGCGGGGGCGGCGAAGCCGACACCCAGGGCCTCGGCGACCTTCGCGCGGTCCGGGTCGGCGTCGACCAACTGGACGCGGACGCCCGGGAAACGGGCCAGCAGGGCGGCCACCGAGCAGCCGACCATGCCGCCGCCGACCACGGCGATCCGGTCGCCGACCAGGGGCGCGGCGTCCCACAGGGCGTTCACGGCGGTCTCCACGGTGCCGGCGAGCACGGCCCGCCCGGCGGGGACCGCGGGGGGTACCGGGGTGACGGCGGCGGCCGGGACGACGTAGCGGGTCTGGTGCGGGTAGAGGCAGAAGACGGTGCGGCCGACGAGCGCGTCGGGCCCTTCCTCCACCACGCCCACGTTGAGGTAGCCGTACTTCACCGGCCCCGGGAAGTCGCCCTCCTGGAACGGCGCGCGCATGGCCGCGTACTGGTTCTCGGGGACCCGGCCGCTGAAGACGAGCGTCTCCGTGCCCCGGCTGACGGCGCTGAAGAGCGTACGCACGAGCACCTCGTCCGCCCCCGGCTCGGGCAGCTCCACGTCGCGGATCACGCCCCGGCCGGGGGTGTCGAGCCAGAACGCACGTGCGGTGCGGGTCATCGGATGTCCTCCTGAACGATCGGAAAGCCGTCCACGTACCGAGGGATGCACAAGCCGCGCACAAGGTAGCGGCGTTGATCGACTCTGTCACTCGGCCGGAGGATGTTCGGTGGCCCTGAACAACACGTACGACGCTCACCACGCGCGGCCCGTTCAAGCACGGCCCGTTCAACAGGAGACCGCGGTGGGGGCGGGCGCGCAGATCCTCTTGCTGTCGCTGCTCGGCCCCGCGATCGGCATGGGCACGGCGGGCTGGCTGACCGGCCTGACGTTCGCGTTCGCGACCTGGGCGGTGCTCTCGCGAGCCCTGCACCGCTCCCGGCTGCCGTCGTTCGGCCCGGCCAACCGCGTCACGCTCGGCCGGGCGACCCTGGTGGGTGGGGTGACGGCGCTGGTCGCGGACTCCTTCCGCAGCGCGCCGCCCGTCTCCCTCCTCGTCGGCCTGACCGCCGTGGCCCTGATCCTGGACGGCGTCGACGGCAAGGTCGCCCGCCGCACCGGCACCTGCTCCCCGCTGGGCGCCCGCTTCGACATGGAGGTCGACGCGTTCCTGATCCTGGTGCTGAGCGTGTACGTCGCGACGGATCTGGGCCCGTGGGTGCTGCTGATCGGCGGGATGCGCTACGTGTTCGTCGCCGCGGCCCGCGTATGGCCGTGGCTGACCACCCCCCTGCCGCCGAGCACGGCCCGCAAGACGGTGGCCGCGCTGCAGGGCGTACTGCTGTTGCTGGCGGGCGCGGACCTGCTGCCGCGTCCGGCGAACACGGGCGTGGTACTGCTGGCGCTGGGCCTGCTGGTGTGGTCGTTCGGGCGGGACGTGCTGTGGCTGTGGCGGACGTCGCGGGAGGCCGGGACGGCGGGGGCGGCCGGGACTGGTGACCCTGGGACACCGGTGCCGGAACTCGTCGCCCGGTGACGTGCTGCCAGCACGTCACGCACCGCGTCACGGTGTACGCAGTGACACACGCAAGGGCATGCCGTGAGCGCGCCGATCAGTGGCGCCGCGGCAGCAACCCCACCGCGGCCAGCGGCACGACGGCCAGCACCAGCCACGGCACGACGGCCGGCAGCCCGCTGTCCAGCAGCAGCCCGGTCGCGGAGCTGCCCGCCAGCACGATGAGCCCCGACACGGACGACAACGCCCCGGTGTACAGCCCGAGCCGCCCGTCCTCGGCGAGGTCCGGCACCCAGGCGCGGGCGACCGGCGCGACCAGCATCTGCCCGAGGGTGAGCAGCACGACGAACCCGGCGGCGGGGACCAGTCCACCCACCCCCGTCCACCCGGCGGGCCGCGCGAGCGCGACGACGCCGAAGCCCGCCGCGATCAGCACCAGCCCCGCCACCATCGACCGGCGCGGCGCCAGCCGCTCCCCCGCCCACCGGGTGACCGGCAACTGCGCGGTCACCACCAGCAGCGAGGACAGGGCGAACAGCCAGGCCAGCGGCGCCTGGGACCCGGCGGCCCGCTCCACCTCGGCGGGCAGGGCCAGGTAGAGCTGGTTGTAGGCGAGCAGATAGGCGCCGTACGCGCAGCACAGCGCGAGGAAGCGGCGGTTGCGCAGCAGCAGCCGTGCCCCGCCCTTGACCCGGACCTGGACGCGCCCGGGAATGTGCTGCGGCAGCAGCCAGGCGTGCCCGGCGAGGACGAGTACGAAGACACCGGCCCCGGCGAGGCACGCCGTACGGAAGTCGACGGCCAGCAGCAGGGCCCCCAGCAGCGGCCCGACGAACGCTCCCGCCTGCCCGGCGACGGTGAACAGCGCGAGCACCCGGGTGCGGTCCCCGCCGCTCTCCGCCTCCCAGGCGACGGCCTGCCGGGCGACCTCCGACTCGACCGCCGGCGAGAACAGCGCGGCGGCGAACCCGATGAGCAGCACGGCCCCGACGACCGCCCAGGTCGCCTCGGCGAACCCGAGCCACCCGAACCCGGCGATCCGCAGCACGCACCCGGCGAGTACGACGGGCCGGATGCCGTACCGGTCGGCCAGCGCCCCGCCGACCACGAACAGCCCCTGCTGGCTGAAGGTCCGCAGCCCGAGCACGAATCCGACCAGCCACCCCGCCATGCCGATGGACTGCCCCAGATGTTCGGAGAGGAAGGGCAGGACGGCGAAGAAGCCGATGTTGAAGGCGAGTTGGGTGAGGATGAGCAGCCGGAGCAACGGCGAGAGCGGGGCGCCGCGCGGGCGCCCGCGCCCGGGAGCCTTCGCGAGCCGGCGGCTGGACAGCGAGGTCATCGTGCGCGTACCAGTTCCTTCTCCACGACAGGCTGTGGCGCGACGGCCTGGGACGTACGGCGAGGACGTCGCCGCCGCGGCAGGCGCACTCCGCCCGCCGCCGTGACGGCGAGGGCGCCGAGCAGGGCGAGGACGGCCGCGGGGGCGAGGACGGCCCAGGGAGCACGTTCGGCGTAGGGCTGGTTCTCGGCGAGGAGCAGGCCCCACTCGGGGGACGGCGGCTGGGCGCCCAGGCCGAGGAAGCCGAGCGAGGCGAGCGCGAGGGCGACGCCGGGCAGGCGCAGCAGGGCGTGCCGGAGGACCGGGGGCAGGACGGCAGGCAGCAGTTCGCGGCGCAGCAGGTACCAGCGTCCGGCTCCCAGCCCCTTGGTGGCGGTGAGGTGCAGGGTGGCGCGTTCCTGCCGCAACAGTGAGGAGACGTGCGCGGCGAGCGGCGCCCAGGCGACCGCGCCCACGGCGAACGCGGGCGTGGCCGCACCGCTGCCCGCGACCGCGGTGACGAGGAGAGCGACGAGAACGGGCGGTACGGCGTTGACGGTGTCCACGAGCGGCGCGGAGACGCGGGGCACGAGCCCGAGGAGTACGCCGGCGAGCAGCGCGGCGGCGGTGATGGCGGAGGCGAGCAGCAGCGTGTCCAGGGCCCCGTGACCGATGCGGGCGAGCAGGTCGCGACCGAGCGAGTCGGTACCGAAGGGGTGGGCGAGGGAGGGCGCCCGCAGCCGCTGCCCGGTGTCAAGGGCGAGCGGGTCGCGCGGCAGGCCGAAGCCGATGACGGCGAGCAGGAGGCCGCCGTAGAGGAGGGGCGCCAGTGCGCCGGCGGGCGGCGTGGGCCGGTGCAGGGAGGACAGGGCGCCGTCGCGCAGGGCGGGTCCGGTCATCAGGCGGGCGGCGAGCCGCGTGGCACCGGTGGCGAGGGCGGCGAGCAGCACGAGGGCGAGGGTGCCGGCCTGGAGGACGGGCAGGTCCTGGGCGAGGGCGGCCTGGAGGGTGGTGCGGCCGAGCCCGGGGATGTCGAAGACCTGCTCGACGGCGACGGCGCCGCCGGTGAGGCCCACGACGAACAGCCCGAGGTTGGGCAGCAGCGCGGGCACGCACCGCCGTAGGGCCTGACGTGCGACGGACCGTCCCGTCAGCCCACGCGCCGCGGCGGCCAGCGCCCAGGGCTCACCGAAGGCACCGGGCAGCAGGTCGTCGAGGAGCCGCCCGAGCACGGCCCCGGCGGGGAGCCCGAGGGCGAGCGCGGGCAGCAGGGTCCACTGGGGCCCGTACCACCCCAGCGCGGGCAGCCACCCCAACTGCACCCCGACGACGGTGGCGAGCACGGAGGCGACGAGGAACTCGGGCAGCGAGGCGACCACGGCGGAGGCTGTGCCCCCGCGCCGCCGCCCGCCGAGCTGCCGCCGCGCGCCCAGACGGAGCGTGCGGGCGCAGATGAGCCCCGCGGTGAGGCAGGCGACGACGAGCGCCACCGCCATCAGCAGCAGCGAGGCCCCGAGTGCCTGGAGCACGCCGGGAAGGACGTCGCCCCCGGAGATCCACGACGTCCCGGCGTCCCCGCGCACGAGCCCACCGATCCACCGCGTGAGGATGTGCAGTGGCCCCCCGTCGAGCCCGAGCTGCGCACGGATGTCGGCGAGCACCTCGGGCGTGGGCTCACGCTCGGCGGACCGCGCCTTGAGGACGGTGTACGCCGGATCGGTTCGGGTGAGCCACGGCAGCAGCCCGATCCCGCACACCAGCCCACCCGCGAGCACGACCCGCCACACCACGGTGGCCACCCGCTCCCGCACGGCTCAGCGCCGGGTGCCGGTGCCGACGAGGGTGCGCTCGTACGGGTCGAGGATCACGCCCTGGACGGAGTCGGCGACGCCGGTGATGATCCGCTGGTGCACGAGGGGCACGACGGCGTCGCTGCCGAGGATGCGCGCCTCGGCGGCCATGGCGGCGTCCTGCCGCTTCGCGGTGTCGGCGATCTTCTCGGCGTCGGCGACGGCGCGGTCGACGTCCTTGTCGCAGAGCTGGGCGATGTTGAAGCCGCCGTCGCAGGTGTAGTCGCTGGCGAGCACGGCGACGGGGTCGCCGGTGTCGAGGAGGGTGTTGCGAGCGAGCACGAAGGCGTCGAACTTCCCCTCCAGCGCATCCCCCTCCAGCCGCGAGTACTCACGCACGGTGAGCTTGACCTTGAACCCGGCCTTCTCCAGCTGCTGCTTGACCACCTGGGCGACCTCGGGCAGCTCGGGCCGGTTGTCGTAGGTGGCGAGGTTGATGGTGGCACCGCTGGGCTTCTTGGCCGCCGCGCGCCCGACGGGCTCGGTCCGCTTGCCCTCGGCCCAGGTCACGGCGGGCCCGTAGATCCCGGCGCTGGGGTCGGCGTACCCCTCGTACACGTCCTTCGCGAACACGGAGGTGTCGAGAGCACCCCGGGCGGCGGCCCGCAGCCCGGCGTCCTCGAAGACCCCGGACGAGGCGTTGAGCAGCAGGCTGGTGGTGCGGGTGGTGGCGGTGTCGCGCCGGGTCTTCTCGTCGAGGGTCGCGGCCTGGGCCACGGGCACGGCCTCGGCGATGTCGAGCTCGCCGGTCCGCAGGGCGTTGGCACGGGCGGTGCCGTCGGCGATGAAGCGGGCGTCGATTCCGGAGGCCTGGGCGCGCCCGCCCCAGTAGTCGTCGAACCGGTCGAGGGTGGCGGAGGTGGCGCCGTTGACCTTGGTCAGCTCGAAGGGCCCGGTGGCGTGGCCGACGGGGTCGACGCGGTTCTTGTCGCCGTAGGCCTTGCCGGACAGAACGGCGAGGCTCGGGCTGGACAGCCGCAGCGGCAGTACGGGGTCGGGCTCGGCAGTGGTGATCCGGACGACTCGCTCGCCGCCGGCCTTGGCGCTGAGGCTGACACCGGCCAGGGCGGCGGGCGCGGGCTTGGCATGGGTGGCGTGGGTGAGGGAGTCGGCGACCGCGGCCGGGGTGACGTCGCTGCCGTCCTGGAAGGTGGCGTCGCGGAGCGTGAACTCCCAGACCTTGTCCCCGTCCCTGCGCCAGGACTCGGCGAGCGCGGGGGCGGCGGAGCCGTTGGCGTCCAGCGCGGTCAGCCCCTCGGTGACGCCGAGACGGCTGAGGAGGGTGGCGTCGGCGCCGTAGGGCGACAGGTTCTCGGCGGGTGGGAAGGCGAGGGCGACGCGGAGACGGGAGTCGTCACCGTCCTTGCCGTCCGAGCCGGAGTCGTCGCCTCCAGAGGAGAAGCAGCCGGCTATCAGCGGGAGAAGAAGGAGGGGAGCGAGCAGCCGGGAGCGGCGGTGAGAGCGCATGGTCCTCGGATCGATCGAAGTCAAGCGGGTCGGACGAGCGGGCGGCGGGGCAGGGCGGGGCGACAACAGACGGAGCCTATATGACAATCATTTCCATCGCCGCGGCGGCCCCACACCCTGCTCACCCCATCGGCACGTCGAAGTGCACGATCCCCTGCCCACCACCCGCATCCTCACGCTCGTCGTGCACGACCTTGGCCAGCGACCGCCAGAAGGGCTCGGCACCGGTGACGGCGGGGTCCGTGTGCAGGTAGACAGCCCGGTACCCGCCGTCGGCAGCAGCGAAGGCGAGCAGCTCATCGACAAGCCGCCGCGCGAGCCCTCGCCGACGGTGCTCGGGCCGGACGTACACGCGGCGCAGCTGCGCGGTCACACCGGAGGGATACCGCTCGGCGACGTGCCGGGGGTTCGGAGGGTACGCGGGCCCGCGCGAGTCGAGGGCACCGGTGGCGACGACGTCGCCGTCCCCGTCGACCGCGACGAGGAGCGTGTGCCGTTCCGGGGTCAGGTACGCCCCGGCCGGGTCGACGATGTCACCGTGCCAGCGGGGGACGTACCCCGTACCGAAGTCCCGGTAGACGGTGTCGAGCATGACGGCTCGGGCGGCGTCCAGGTCGGCGGGGGCTGCTGTCCTGATGGTGTAGTCGGTGGTGCGCACTTGCACATCATATGCAGTAGCGACTTGTTGCTGGTCAGGCAGGGGGCAGCATTCTGAGCACGCCGAGACGCTGGAGTTCCACGATGTGCTCCGCTGCTCTTCGGGGTGCCTCCCCACCGCTCACCAGCACTCCTGCCTCGATGTTGCGCCGCGCCGCCGACTCCGTCAGATTGGCGCTCCCCAGGAAAAGGGTGCGTCGGTCCGCGACCGCGAGTTTGGCGTGCTGACGTGAGTGCGGGTGCTCGGCCGTATCGCGCGCCCAATACCACAGGCGCACGCCCGGTATCGCCGCGAAGGCCTCTGCGGGCTCCCGCCCCGAGAGCAGGCCTCGTGCCCCGGCCAGGGTCTCCACCACGACGTCCGTGCGGACGCCGCGCGCCGCCGCATTCGTCAGCGCCTGGGTGAGTGCGGGGTAGGGGCGCGCCGCGTACGTCATGGCCAGGAGCTCGTCGCACGCCTCGTTGATGACCTGCACGAGCACCTGGGCCGTGGCTCGCACCGGCACCGCCGGCGTCGAAGGACCGCTCCACACGGTACGAACCCGCACCGCGTCGCGTGAGTGGAGCAGCGCCGCGACGTAGCCGCGCACGTACGCCGCCGCCTCGGCTGTGGTCACCGATGACTTGCTCATCGCGTCGTACAGAGCCGCCACGGGCTCGCGAACCCCCGGTGTCGCCATCTCGGTCAGCGCGCGTTCCCTGTCCCGGTGCTGCGCCAGCAGACCGGCGAGATCCTTGCCCCGGGAAGGGCCGAGCGCGGTGATGGCGACCTCGACGGCGGCCTCGAACTCGTGCCTGCTCACGGCAGCAGGCCGACCGGGGTGAGTATCTGCTCCTTGTCCCCGGAGAGGGGCACCAGGAAGCGACGGTCGAGGAACCGGTTGCCCCGCTCGCACGTGGTCTCGGACACGAACAGGCAGACGTGGCACGCAGCTCCGTGCAGGAAGTCCCCCGGGTCGTGCGGCAGACGTTCGGAGCAGAGCGGGTCTGCCGAACAGTGCGTGGCGTCAGCAAGGGCTCGGCGGAGTACCCGGTCGAACTCGCTGCCTTCCGCGAGGGAGACCAAGCCGCCGAGGGTTCCTTCCGAGTCCGGCACCGCGGTGTAGATGAGGATGCCGGTCCGCGGGTGTTGCTCGTCGCCGGCGTAGATCCGCTCGGCGAGAGAGGCCGAGTTGTAGCCGCACTCAAGGGCGATGGTGCGGATCAGCAGGTGAGAGAGGGTGTGCAGGGCGATGTAGCGTGCCCCTGGCCAACCGTGGAACGGGTCGAAGTCACTCGTCATCCTGTCCGACTTGCGGTTGGCCCTGAAACGGCCGTAAGCCTCCCGGTGCGCCTCCATCTGGGGCGACTTCTCCATCCGGGCCACCCACTCGGCCATCAGCTCGTCCCGGACCCGCAGGAAGATGCCCTCGCCACGGACCTCGCTGGCGGGCACCCAGGTCTGACTCCCCCTGGACAGGTCCACCCGCTGGGCGATCTCGGGCGACTCGGGGTCGGGGGCGTCGAGCCGGGTGAAGCCGATCAGGGCGCGCGCCTCACGCAACCGCTCCACCTGTCGGACGTCCGAGAAGAGGTCACTCAACGGGACCGGTACCACCGTCGACCTCAGAGCGAAGTCGTCGCTGGGCGTGGGTACGGGCCCGGAGAGGGCCTCCCACTCCGGGCCGAAAAGATCGGCCTGGACGTCGGGTGCGGAGGGAGCGGGGCCCTCTGCCCCCTGCTTGCGGGCGGTGATGGCCGCGACGACCGCGTCGGCGTCGAACTCCTTCAAGTACCCGAACTGGGGAATGTTCGCCATGAAGTCGAACTGGGACCGGTCGTTCACGCCTTGCAGCTCCGGCCAGTGGTCGTCGAGCAGCTTCTCGATGTCTCCACCCTGCCCCTTCGGCAGGGCGAGGGCACTGAGCGTGAGCGGGAACCACTGGTTCGACGCTCCCGCCACCATGAGGACCGGCTGCTGGGAGCACCCGTTCGTCTCATAGGTCCCGAGGTGCGGGTGCCGTCCTCGGCACGCGGGCAGGTTCCGGCGGCCCCTCTCTCCCATCGCCTCCCGGATATTGCGCTTCTCGCCGCAGGCGACGCACTCGAGGGTGACGTTGGCCGCTTGGTTGCCGCCGTGGTCCTTCATTCGAAGCTTGGGGCGCGGGGTCTTGGTACAGGCCTGCCCGTGGTGGACGTAGGGGCTGTACGGAAACTCGTCCAAGTGGCCCGCGGTGCAGACGAGCGTGAAGCGCGCGGCGACGGCGAGGGGCTTCTTGCCGCGCTTGCAGTCGTGGACGAACTTCGCCTCGTGCGGCGTACGGGGATTGGAGTTGACGAAGGCGAACTCACCCGAGTCGACGGCTGCCAGGACATTGCACGCGGTGCAGCGCAGCCACTGGGGAAACGGCGTGACGGGTACGCCGATGCCCTGGGCGGCCCAGCTCTTCGGGTCGGTGTCGCCGCCCTCGAGCCAGGGAGCGGCCCGCAGTTGCTCGATCTGGCCACGTCCGTAGCGCTGCAGAGAGCGGTTCACCGCTGCCCGCAGTCGCGGCTCGTCGATGTCGTAGTCGGTGATCCCCGAATAGCTCCAGGAGTCCGTTCCCCTGACGAGAACCGAGAAGTTCGGCAGGTCGACCAGTGACCCGACACCGGTGGTGAACATGAGGTGGCTCGGACGGACGGAACCGACCCTGCGGTTGCCGTTGCTGCTCATCGCTGTACCTTCCTGGCCGAGTCGGCGGACGTGAGGCCGTACTCGTCGCTGTCCACGGTGCCTGCCGTGTCGGCGTCGTCGCCGGACGCCGGGTCGACGGCGCCGAAGTTCCAGTCGGGGCCACCTCCGGAGCCTTCCTCCAGGAACGCCCCTCCGCCGGGCAGCAGCAGGTTGATCTCGTTCTCGGTCTCACGCATCGACATGCCGACGGTCAGCTCGGTCCACCGGGAGCCGTCCGCCCGTCGCAACAGACCGTTCACGACGGTCGTCTTGTGCTTCTCCTTGCGGTAGCCGAGAGCCGAGGTGCTCTCGTCCCGCTTGCGGCGCCACTCGTCCTTCAACTGGTCGATGCGCTCCTGCAAGTAACCCCGTGGCCGTTCGCCGCCCACGCGTTCGGCCCGCTCCAGGAATCGGCGTTCCACTTCCTGGGCCAGTGGTCCGTCCAGGTCGACGTGCTGGGCGTCCAGATTACGTGAGGTGTCGTACGCGGCATGCCGCAGCGCGGCGACGTAGGTGGCGGCGACCCCCCGGTCCAGGGCACGTCGGGTGTACGGAGTGACAGAGAGGGCCTCCACCTGGCGGTAGAAGGTGGCGTGATAGTGCTCGAAGTCCTCGTAATGGGCGAGGTCCCTGGGCCGGGACCAGTTGTACAGCGTCACCACGAGTCCCGGACGGCCGGCGTCACGGCCGACGCGCGAGGAAGCCTGAATGTACTCGGCGGTGTTCTTCGGCTGTCCCACGACCAGCATCAGTCCGAAGCGGGAGACGTCGACGCCGACCTGGAGCATGGAAGTGGCGAGGACGACGTCCACCGCCTGCTTGGAGGGCGGTGTCATGCCGGCGCGGGGCTCGCGCTTCTCCTTGATCGCGGTCGCGTACTCGCGGAGGAAGGCACGCCGTCGCACCGAGGTGTCGCGCTCCGGGTCGAACTCGGTCTCGAGGCGCTTGAGGGCACCGCCGATGTCGGCCGAGGAGATCCGCGAGGTCAGCTCCTGGACGCTCAGCATGCCGGCCTTGCTCACGATCCGGTCGGACAGGGTGCTCTGCCCCTTGCGGCTGCCGTTCGAGCGGACGCGGGTGGCGATGTCGTCGTCCATGTAGCGCCGCATGCCGGCGAGTTCGCGCGTGGCGTTGAAGTACCCGACGAGGGTCATGTAGGGGTCCGCCGGCCTGCCGTACTCGTCGAAAAGATGCTGTCCGGCCAGCAGCAGAATCTCGGCCACTCGGATTTCGGCGGCCTTCAGACGTGTGCCGTGCGCGCAGACGCCCAGGTAGCGGCGGCCGGGGTTGTCACGGCTGAGTCCGACCTGACGGGAGAAGAAGGTGTCGCCCACGTCCAGCACCTGGGGCGGGAAGACGGCGACCTTGCGGGCGAAGACGCCCCGCACCTGATCAGCCGCTCGCTTCGTGGTCGCCGTCGAGGCGATGATCTTGGGGCCGGTCTCGTGGCGCCGGCCCTGGTTGTCCGTGACGCTCCAGGTGCAGAGCTGGTCGACGGCGGCCTCGAAGAGGCCGACGGTCGTGCCGAGCGCACCGGAGATGAGGTGCAGCTCGTCCTGAATGATCAGATCCGGGGGGCGCAGCCTGGTCACCGGCTGCGCGGTGACGCCGGGCAGGTCGCCGCGGGCGTTGTGCCTGCTTCCGCAACCGGTCTTGGTGTCCAGGTCGTCGTGACGGTAGCCGTGCCGCGGGCACAGCTCGGTGACCCGGCCGAAGAGCAGCCCGGCGTAGCCGTTCCACGGCAGCTGGGCGAACTTGTCCACGGTGGCGATGAGCAGGGCGGGGGCCAGCCGGTAGATTTCCTCGTCCACGGTGAGTACGGGGATGCCCTCGCCCGGCGCCTCCCGACGCGAGAAGGGGCAGCGGTCGTCGCCCTCACCGCGCGGGCAGTACAGCAGGACCCGGCGCCGGCTCTCGTCGTACTCCATGTGGGAGCGGGCCGTCAGGCCGCTGCCGCACCACGGACAGGTGAGGACCTGGAGGACCCGGGCGTGCTTGTCGCTGGCGCTCTCCCGGGCGTCGGCGATCTGTTCCTTCGCCTCGTCGAACCAGTTGGGCGAGACGGACGTCCCCACCCACAGTCCGATCCTGAACGGGGTGGAGCCCCAGCGCACGTCCCGGGCGTACTCCTCCCGGCGCAGCACCTCACAGGCACTGACCAGTGCGGCCGCGCGCTGGAACTGCTGCGCGGTCAGCAGGCGCAGGGTGTAGCGCATGAGGACGCCCACGCCGGCCTCTCCGCTGCGCGCCTCGGCGCCCGAGCCGATCGTGCCCTGCAGGCGTCGCAGCGCGAAGGTGTAGGCGGCCAGTCCGAGGTAGGCCTCCGTCTTGCCACCGCCGGTGGGGAAGAAGAGGAGGTCGACCAGCGCTTCCCGGCCGGTGCCACGGTGCGGATGGCCGGGCCGGGTCAGGGAGTCGACGTTCAGCAGGACGAAGGCCAGCTGGAAAGGACGCCAACTGGCCGCCTGCTTGCCCCGTGCGTGCACCTGCTCGAACGCCTCCCGGTACGAGTCGCGTTCATCCTCGTGTCCCGCCCGCGCGCCGGCGATGGCGGTGTTCCGGCGTTGCAGTGCCATCGCCCGGTTGGCGAACCGGAAGGCTTCGAGGGCGGTGTCGTCGGCGACGAGCCGGTCGATGCCCAGGGTGATGCGGTCGCAGACGCTCAATGCCTGCTCGATGGCGACCTCAGCCGACCGGCGCAAGTCGTCGGGGAGCGAACGGGCGCGCTTGCGCTGCTGTTCCAGCCAGATGCCGTAGCCGTCGGCCAGCGACGCGAGGGCCGTGCTGAGTTCGGTGCGCCGGTCGGGTACGGCGAGGGCCGCGAGTTCGTCCATTCCCAGTTCGAGGCCGCGGAGCAGGTCCTGCTCCTCGAGGGTCGGTGCGGTGGTGGCCCGTACGTCGTACTCCGGCAGCCAGACGGTGGTGAGGCGGTGCGCGTTGCGTTCCCCGTCGCGCACGTGCGCGTGCACGGCGACGTTCCGGCCCTTCGCGTGGCTGAGATGATCGCGGTAGAGGAGCCTCAGCCGCTTCTCCTCCGGGTCTTCGGGAGCATTTCCTCCGGTCCCGGGGTCGAGCGGATCGTCGACGGGGAGGAAGACGGCCGCCTGGTCGTCGGGGAACGCGGTGAGATCCAGCTCGGCCTGGAAGAGCCAGTTGGCGTCACGCGCCTCGCGGTCGTCCTCCTGCCGGTTGACCAGGGCCAGTTCGACGACACGCAGGTCCTCGCTTCCGGCTCGTCCGGTGTGGCGGCGCACCTGGACGTCGAGCACGACGGCGTCGCCCTCGAGCGGGACGGTTCGGTCAGTGGCGCCGGTGACGTCGATGTCGACGGTGTGCTCGACCGGTTCGCGGGACCAAGCCCTTCGGGTGGTGCCGCGGTCGGTGCCCTCCTCCGTCTGTGCGTAACGGCCCCAGCGGACATTGACGCTGAGCGTTCCGACCGAGGCGGGGACGGTGCAGGACAACCCCATGGACGAGGCCCAGATGTGGCCGGCGGCCTGGGGCGTGAGCCGGTCCTCGGGAGCGCTGTCGTCGCCCTCCTGTTCCTCACCGGACTCCCCGTCGGCGCTCTGGGCGGCCACAACGGCGATCTTGTCGGAGGTGACGCTCTGCGGCCGCGGGCCGAGCATGCCGACCAGGTACCGGTCGCGCGGCCCGGACGAGGAAGCGGGGAGGGTCTCCGTCGCTCCGTCCCAGGGTCCAAGCAGGTCACGGCGGATGTAGGCCACGAGCCCGTCTCTGACCTCGTAGGAATCCCCGTCGCGGAACGTCTGGGGGACCTCGTCGATGGGGTGCGGGACGGAGCCCTGGGCGGACTGGGCCGGCATGCGGTGGGTCCTTTCGGACTGGTTCGGCGGGCACGAGCGCGACCGCCTGGGGGCAGCAGAAGCAATATAGACCGTTGACTCAGTTCACACAATGCACTGGGGGGTTCTCGCCGCTTCGCAACGCCAGTCTCTAGGCTGGACCTTCGACCGACGCCGATCGATGCCCGAGGACGCTCATGCCCCGACTCGCCCTCTCCGACGACTTCGTCGTGGACCTCGTCTCTCTGCAGAGACCTGTGCAGAAGGAGGTCACCGACGCGATCCAGAGGTTCCGCGGCATGACCGTCCCCCAACTCCACGCGAGCAAGGGCATGCATCTGGAGAAACTGGAACGGGCACGCGACGCACGCATCCGGACGATACGCATCACCAAGTTCTACCGGGGTGTACTCCTCGCCCCCGACGACGGCAGCGACCTGTTCACCCTGCTCCGTGTCGCCCCTCACGACGAGGCGATCAACTGGGCCTGCAAGCGCGCCTATTCCGTCAACGGCGCCACCGGTGGTCTGGAGGTGCGCAACGTCGAGGCGCTGGAGCAGATGGAGACATACTTCGAGACGAAGGCCGTCTCGACACCGGCCCGGCTCTTCGAGGCCCACTCCGACACCGTTCTCCGTGACCTCGGCATCGACAACCAGGTGCTTCGCCTGGCACGGGTCTGTGTCACGGCGGAGGATCTGACGGTCATGGCACCGCCCATGATGCCCGCCGATCAGTACGAGGTACTGGAGTTCCTGGCGGAGGGCTACTCCCCCGAGGACGTCTGGGAGCAGCTCATCGCACCGCGCGGGCAGACTGTGCGCACGGCGGAGGACCGTCCGACGGTCACGCTCTCCGAGGCGATCCTCAACACGCCCAACCGCATCGTGGAAGTGACCGGTCCGGGTGAGCTGGAACGCATCCTCACCGAGGACCTGACCCGCTGGCGCATCTTCCTCCACCCCGCCCAGCGCCGGTACGCCTACCACCCCGGCTTCAACGGGCCCGCTCAGGTCACCGGTGGTCCCGGCACCGGCAAGACGGTCGTCGCACTGCACCGCGTCCGGCATCTGCTGCTCACGGGCCGGGAGGGCGACCGCGTCCTGCTCACCACCTTCACCAACGCGATGGCTGCCGCGTTGCGGGACAGTTTGGCTCTGCTCCTCGGTGACGCCGACGCCCATCTGCTGGACCGGGTCGACGTGACGACGGTGGACTCGCTCGCCGCCCGGGTGATCCGCGAGTCGAGGGGCGGTTCACCGAAGCCGCTGTCGGCCGCCGCCGAGAAGAGCGCCTGGACCCGTGCCAGCGCCCGCGAGGACCTCCCGTGGACGGAGACCTTCCTCTCCCAGGAGTTCCGCAACGTCGTGCTGGCCCAGGGACTGCGGTCCCCGGAGGAGTACCTGCGGTGCGTACGGCGCGGGCGGGGCACGCAGGTGGGGCGCGTCCAGCGTGCGCGCCTGTGGCGGGTCATGGAGCGTTTCACCGCGGACCTCGCCTCGCGTGACTCGGCGACGTACACACAACTGTGCGACCAGGCCGCGCGCATACTCGCGGAAAGCGGCCCCCGGTACCGTCATGTCGTTGTCGACGAGGCGCAGGATCTGCACCCGGCGCAGTGGCGCGTGCTGCGCGCCTGCGTCCCCCTGCAGGCGGACGACATGTTCCTCGTCGGTGACCCCCATCAGCGGATCTACGACTCGCGGGTCTCGCTGCGCTCGCTCGGCATCAACGTCCGGGGACGCACGTCCCGGCTCCGCATCAACTACCGCAGCACGGAGGAGATCCTGCGCTGGTCCGCGGCGCTCCTCGACGGTCAGCCGGTCGGCCGGCTCGGTGAGGACGACGACGAGGACGGCGGCCGTGACTCGCTGCGTGACTACCGCTCGCAGTTGCGCGGCCGCGTCCCGGCGGCCCAGGGCTACGCAAGTCAGGACGAGGAGCTGCGAGCGCTGGTCGAGCAAATCCGCACGTGGATCGATCAGGACGGTGTCAAGCCGTCCGAGGTGGCGGTGTGCGCGCGGTTCAACACCCTGGTGGACACCGTCATCACGCGGCTGCGCCGTGAAGGTGTCCCGGCGGTCGCCGTCAAGGACGACCCCGGTCCGGAGGTGTCCGGGGTGCGGGTGGCGACCATGCACGCGATGAAGGGACTCGAATTCCGCTGCGTGGCCGTGGTCGGTGTGACGGCGAAGGTGCTGCCCTTCGCACCGCAGGTGACGCCGGAGGAGATGGACCCGGTGCAGCACCGGTCCGATCTGCTGGCCGAGCACTGCCTGCTGTTCGTGGCCTGCACCCGGGCCCGTGACGCGCTTGCGATCTCGTGGAACGGCGAGCGCAGCCCTCTGCTGGAACCCGTCGTCGGCTGAGCGGGACGGGCGGGAGCGGTGAGCTCCCGCCCGTCCGGCTCGGCGGCATGGGGTCCGAGTCAGACCCTGATCTCCCGCACGACGACCTTGCGTGCCTTGTCCTGAGCGGCCAGGTAGGAGACCTCGCGTCCCGTCGGCTGCCACATCAGGGCGTGCCCGAGCGGCGAGGACGGCGAGACGATGTCCGCCCCGTCCACGGGAAGCTCCGCGACGGTGTACAAGGCGTCGCTGTCCACGTGCCCGTCGAACTCCAGGACGAGGAGAGCCCCCGGGAAGACGCTTCTCGGCACGTCCGCCTCCCCGCCGACGCGGACGGCGTCGAGGAAGGTACGCAGAAACGTCAGGCGCTTGGTCCGCCGGTCTCGCTGGTCGGCCTGGGACTTCCTCAGGAACACCAGGTTCGCCGGGTCCACTCCGTCGGGGGTCTCCTCCGGGGCGTCGATGGCAGTTTGCAGCTGCTGCATCTCACGGACCAGCCGCTGGAAGGCGGCGGCGGGGATCTCCTGGACCGGCAGGGCGCTGCCATGTGTGAGAGCGGACACCGGAGGCGTCGTCCGGTCACGGAGCCCACCAGAGTCCGCGGTCACACGCGTTTCCTCTGACTCACCACCCAGCGGAAGCTGCCCGTTCCCCGTCTCGGTGGTGTGGGAACCTCCGGTCGGCGCCTCGTCCACTGCCGTGGCGTCTCCGGCGAAAGCGGCCTCGTCCGCGTCCTTCTCCTGCACCGGCTCGATACCCAGCCGCTCCAGCTCGGCCCAGAGCGGCGCCAGTGCCTGCTCCTTGTCGAGATGGAACCGGCTGCCGCGGATCCGGACGAAGGTCCAGTCGACCCGCTCCAGGTCACGCTGGCGAGCAGCGGCAGTGGAGGCATCCTCACCCTCCGCGAACACATCACCGTCGCAGGCGACCGCGAGCCTGCGGGTACCGCCTTCGACGACCAGGTCGATGGTGTGGCGCCCGACGCCGTACCCAGGTCGCACACGGTAACCGCGCGTGGCGAGTTCCAAGTACACCTTCTGCTGGAAGAGGCTGTCGAACGCCGCGTGCCGCACCTCGGACAGCACCTCCCCCTCGAGTCGATCCCCGTCGTCCTCCGCAGGCCGGGAGAGATGGTCGAGCCACCAGCGGCGAAGATCGTTCTCGTGGAACTGTTCGGTCCGCGCGCTGTGGAAGACCCACACTTGGTCCTGGGCACGGGAGGCGGCGACGTTGAGTCGCTGCTCGTACGTCTTGCCGTTGAAGCCGCCCGGCACCGTTCCGGCCGCCGTGGTGGCCGAGTTGACGCACGAGATGAACATGACGTGGCGTTCGTCGCCCTGGAAGTCCTCGGCGTCACCGATCCGGATACGACGCTCCTCGCGCTGTTCGTAGTCGAGACGCTCGGCGAGCAGGTTCTCCAGCTCCGCCAGGTGTCCCTTGCTCGCGCGCAGCGTGATGATGCCCATCGTCCTGCCGTCGTAGGCGGGATCGGCGCAGCAGCGCACGACGGCGTCGACGAGGGCCTCCGCCTCCGCCGTGTTGGCGAGGCGGCTGTTGGCTCCGAGCACCTCGCCGTTCTCCACCAGGACGGTGCGCACCGGGGGCAGGCGGTCGGCGCCGTACTGCCGCAGCGGCTGGAGCCTGCCGTTGTAGCAGAGCTCGTTGGAGAAGGAAATGATCTCCGGCATGCACCGGAAGTGCTCCTTGAGCATGAGCGTGCCACGACCGGCGGACAGTGCCTCCGTCAGGTCGAAGAAGCTGGACTCGGGGCCGAACAGGCTGCGGACCTCGGGCTCGAGGGCGGTGAGCAACCGGTCCCTGAGGTGGAAGTACTCGTCTTGCTTGAGGCCGACGTTGGAGGGGCTGACCTGCTTGGTGTCACCGACGACGACCATACGGTCGGCGAGCCAGCTCAGCAGCATGGCTTCCAGGCCGGACTGGCTGGCCTCGTCGACGATGACGACGTCGAACATCCCGGGCCGGTCCATGGGAACGGTCTCCGCGACCTGGTGCAACGGCATGATCCAGGCCGGCACCGCTGTCTGCGCCTTGCGGAGCGCTGCCTGCGCGTCCCGACGGTAGCGGTGCTGGTACTTGCCCTTGATCCGACGGGCGGCCTGCTGGTAGGCGCTGAGCGCGCGAGACTGGTCGCCGGTGAGCAGGCCCAGGCAGCGGTGCCAGGCGCGGGCGGCCGCGAGCCGGGCGAGCATGATGCGCGCCTCGTCGTCCGCCTCCGTCAGCTTCCTGCGCAGAGCACGCTCCGCCTCCGGGTCGGTGAGCTGCTCCATGCGCTCACGCCAGGCGGACCAGGCCCAGGCTTCGGCCAGGTGAGGCAGCCGGGCGTCCCATCCGGTGTCCTCGGCCGTGTCGACGATCCGCTCGGCGAGCGCCGGGAACGCATCGCGGACGCGAGTGAGGGCCTCGTGGAGCTCGGCGCGCAGCCGGGCCGCCTCCCGGACCTCGGCGATCTCGTGGCTGAACTCGCGGTAGCCGTCGTGGTTCCGGGCCCGCACGCTCTCGAGCGCACGGGCGACGGCGGGTGAGACCCCGGGCCGGTCGCTCCAGGACCGCAGGAGTTCCTCAGTGTCCGCGATGACCCGACGGGACTGCTCGGTCGCGCGCAGAGCACCGGCCGCCCGCAGCAGGGCGCGTACGGCGTTCTCGACGGAGGCGTCGTGCCAGCTAGCGACGGCCAATTGCGGGGAGGCGGAGGCCGCGGCCAGGATGTCCGTGCGGGTGGCGGAGACGGTGAGGAGCGCGTCGAGGACGGCTGCTTCCTGCCTCAGGCGGGCGAGCCGTGGGCCGTGCCCCTGCCAGGCGCCGGTGGGCGCTCCCCATTCGGCCTCGATCTGCGTCAGACGCATTTCCAGATGGACGCGGGCCACCACGACGGCGGCGGTCGCGGGGTCCTCCGGCGGCCGTCCGTCGACCCGGACGCTCTCCACGAACGGACCGACCGTCTTGGCCAGTTTCGAGCGCAGGCCCAGGCTCCCTCGCAGCTTCTGTCCCTGGGTGAGTCCGTCGTAAAGGACGGTGGCCTGGCTGAGCGCGGTGGTCGGGTCGTACTGCTCGAGGCCGCTCACCAGGGCGGTGCCCAGCGTGGTGAGCGAGGCGTCGACCGCCGCCAGGGCGTCCGTGACCGCGGCCTGACGGCTCCGCGTCTGCCAGTCCTGACCTGCGGTGACCTCTTCCAGAAGGGATGTGGCCCACGGGCCGGCCGCGGCAGCGAGGGACGCCGCCCGTGCCCGTGCGGCCGCGAAGGCATCGAGTGCCGCGGCGAGCCGTTGCTGCGCCTTCTCGTCCAGGCCCCGTACCGCGGTGTCGTACTGGGCGCAGAGCGGGTCCTCCCGCACTGCCGCATGCGCCTCCTGAGCCGAGCGCACGACACGGACGGCGTCCTCGAAGTCGCCGGGGTCGGGGAGTTCCGAGGGACCGGGTGCGTCGGCGGCGAGGGCCTGTTGGTGCGGGGTGTAGGCACGGATGGCACGCAGCAGGCCCAGCGCGTCGGCGGCGCTCACGGCGGCTTGTTCCTGCGGTACCGCGCCGAGCCACTCGTACTGCCCCGCCTCGGCCGCCAGACGTTCGGCGATCTCCTGGAGGCTGCCGCTGTAGTCGCCGATCTCCGCGTCGAAGCGGTGTGTCTCCTGTTCACGCAGGGCCGCGAGGTCGCGCAACATGGCCTGCTGAGCGCTGCGGGCCTTGGCGAGGCGTGCCTGGAGTGTGCGGATGTTCCGCTGCGAGGACTTCGCGTCGTAGCCGGCGTACTCGCTCAGGATCCGCTGCACGGACGCCTCCAGCTCGCGCTGGGCGGCGGCGCCGTCCTCCGTGCGGCTGACGCACAGGTCGCGGATCGACTCGGGCAGTTTGTCCCGCAGGACGCGCAGGGCACGCGGGGTGTGGCTGGTGATGAGGACGCGCTTGCCCTGGGCGAGCAGGTCGGTGACCAGGTTGGCGATGGTGTGCGTCTTGCCGGTGCCGGGCGGTCCCTGGACGACGACGAGCCGGTTGGACCGCAGCCGCTCGGCGATGGTGCGCTGCTCCTCGTTGGCGGGCAGGGCAAAGTACATCTCCCCGGTGTCGCCGTCCGAGCCGTCGTCCTCGGCCGCCGCGAGGTCGGCCGCGGTCAGTGCGCCGTCGCGGCCCGCGATGTAGGCCAGGAGTTCGGTGGGCTCGGTGCCCGCGTCGACCTGGCGGGCGATCGCCTTGAGGGCGTCCATCGTCGATCGCCGGCTGCGCTCGCGCAGCACGAGCGCGGGTGTCAGCCCCACCTGCGGTACGTCGAGACTGCGCGGCTTGGCACGTTCCACGGCCGGTGAGTAGCTTCCCGCGCTGTGAGCGGCGTTCACCCAGCTGCGCAGGGCGGTGTGCAGGGCGTGGAGGTGCTCCGGGTCCGTCACGTCCGAGGCGCCCTCCAGCAGCCCGACGATCTCTTCCCGCACGGGTCCGGGAACGTGCTGAGCACCGTCCAGCATGCCCTCTTCCAGCTCCAGGCCGGTTCCGGTGGGATCCGGGGACGCGGTGAGGGTGCCGGTGGACGGGTCGAGGTGGATGGTGGCCCGGTGGGTGACCAGGTGGCGTTCGACCCTCTGGCCGCCGGCGGTCTGCCAGGTCAGCCGGCCCAGGCCGAGCACGAGCTCGTATGCCTCGCCGAGGTTGACGGCGTCCTCGTGCATCTTGTGGAGACGGTCGTAGAGCCGCACGACGGGATCGATCGCCCGGCGTCGCTCCGCCCACGCGCGCCAGTCCGCCTCCCAGGAGGCGTACAGCTTCTCGATCCGCTCGCGCTTCGGGTGGTCGTCCAGTTCGTGGTAGCTCTTCTCGAGGGGGATCCCTTCCGACCAGTCCGGGAATTCGGGCTCGATCCGGCGGCGCAGGTGTGGGGCACGGGTCTGCCTGAAGTCCCTGAGACGGGTGTCGTCCACCCAGGGGGCGAGGAGTGGATCGGGGTGAGGGGCGTCCTCGCGCTCGGGGCGCTCGACGGTCACCCAGGCAGGGTCGTCCATGGTCAGCACTCCGTCGAGCATGACCTCCACGCCGTCGTCGTGCGGCAGTTCGTCGAACCACACGGTGCCCGCAGCGCTGTCCAGGGTGCGTACGGGCCTCGCCTTGGACTCCTCGGCCTCGGCGAGGAACCGGAAGATCTGCCGCACGCGCGCCGCATCGGTGGGCGCGGCGGATGGTTCGCCGGCGACCGGGATCCGGGCCGGTGCGCCGGAACGGCTGGGCTGCGCCGGAACGGCACCGAGAGTGTTCGCGGTGGAGGGGTGCGTACCGGCGGAATCGCGCCCGGCGGGTGCCGGTTCGTCGTCCGTGAACAGGGAAGCCTGCTGGTCCCCGAAGAGGGCGGCCTGGTCCGGCAGTGGTGCCGGTGCGGTGCGCGTGAGGGCCAGTCGGGGATCCTCGCCGGAGGCGGAAGGAACGGCTGCCGTCGTGAAGGTCACACTCTCCCGCTCATGGGTGCCCAGGAACCGGACTTCGATGTCCAGCTCTCCGGCGGTACCGGCCGGAATGCTGTACGCCCAGGTCGCCGAAGCGCGGCGCCCCTTGAGCAGGGTGCCTTCGAGGTTGCCGTCGAGCGAGTGGGTCCGGTAGTCCTCCACCTGCCGGCCCGTCTTGCCGTAGGGCCCGCTTCGTACCTGCAGCGTGATGCCGTCCATGTCGATGGGCCGGTCCGTGCCGTTGCTGAGGTGCAGGGTGCAGCACACCACGTCGTCACCCTCGCGATACCCGTACGCGTCCTCGGGATCGGCCAGCCTGTACGGCGCCACACCGTCCACGCGGACATGCAGGCCGTCGGCGTACTGGTAGTGCGTGCCAACGGGGCGCGCGCTCTCGCCCAGACCACCTTCGTACTGGCTCACACGCCACCCCATTGCTGCTGAGGGCCACCCCGTGGCCACTTTTGTGAGACGTGGGCCCCGCTCACACAGGACACATCGTCAGTCGACCGCACTCCCCGACGCCCGACATCATGTGAACTGAGCACACGGCGTGCAGCGTAGCAGCAACCACGTCGCCCCGGAGCCTCACGTCAGGGCCGACGCCAACCCGCACCCTGCCCCCTGACACTCTGCATGTTCCGACACCGCACAAGTCCAGGCGAAATGACGACAGGTCCACCACAGCATGCAACACAATGAAGAGTTCATGTTGACTAAGTTCACAAGTATCCGGCACGCTGAATAAGGCGCCACCCTCCGTGCGCTCACCGCTCCACAGAAGGGCCCTCTCACGCCATGCACATGGAAGTGCTAGACGTCACGCCCGAGTTGGCAACTGAATGGCTCACTCGAAACACCAGCAACAGGCCGCTCAGCAAGGCGACCGTTCAGCAGCTGGCAGCCCGAATCCAGCGGGGCGAATGGCAGCTGACCCACCAGGGCATTGCCTTCGACGAGGACGGCGTACTCATCGACGGTCAGCACAGGCTTGCCGCAGTGGTCAAGGCGGGGCTCACGGTGCCCATGACCGTCGCACGCGGTGTGCCCCGCACGGCGTTCACCGTGATGGACACCGGGCGCAAGCGCACGGGACGCGATGCGCTCGCGCTGGCGGGCGAGGCCAACGCCACACACCTGGCCGCGGCTCTGCGCGGCCTCCATCTCTACTTGCACGCGCCCAATTCAGCGTGGAGCGGCGGCTCGTCCGTCACCAGCAACGACCAGCTGCTGACGCTGCTCGCCGAGCACCCTGACATCCGCGATGCCATGCAGCACGGCATCGCATTCAACCGGGCATGCCGCATCACCGTGACGGCGGCGACCATCGGTTGGTACGTCACGTCGCGAGCACGTCCCGATATGGACCAGTCGTCCTGGCGGGAGGGCCTGATCACCGGGGCTCGGTTGGAACCCGGTGATCCGCGACTCACCCTCCGCAACACCATGCTCAATCTGGCGACCGGCGCGTCACACCGGCGTCGCGACGACTCGCGTGAGCACCTGCTCTATTACCTGAAGGCCTGGAACGCCTGGGTGGAGGGCCGCTCGGTCAAGCTCCTGCGCCGCTCCCCCAACGAGACGATGCCCCGCATCTCCCGGTTGTCCACTGTCACGCCTTCGGGCGGATGATCCGGGGCGCTCCTCACCGAACTACTCGAAGCGGTGTCACCGCAGCTCGTCCGCCAATAGATTGAGTGACCGCTGCCGCTACGGCTGAACACGTCGGACGGGCGCCGACCCGTGCCCCGGCAGAGAAAGGAAGCGCATGCGCGCCCAGGAGATCACCTTCCTGAAGCTCGTCCAGGGAGACAAGCAGTTCCAGGTGCCGCTCTATCAGCGGACGTACAGCTGGGGCAGAGACCAGCTGCATCGGCTCTGGGAGGACGTCTGCGAACTCGTCGAGCAGCACCTGTCGGGCGAGTCCACCGCCCCGCACTTCCTCGGTTCCGTGGTGCTGGCTCCCGGCCAGATCCAGGCCGGGGGCGTCCAGAGGTGGCTGGTCGTGGACGGTCAACAGCGGCTGACGACGCTGATGCTGGCGTTCACCGCGCTGCGTGATCACCTCAAGGAGAGCGGCGACCTGCGCGGGGTGGACCGAGTACACCGGCAGATACTGGTCAACGAGTTCCACGAAGGGCTGGACCACTACCGGCTGCTTCCCACACAAGCCGACCGCGACGCGTACACGTCCTGTGTGCAGTCCAGGGCCGAGGCCGGCGGAAGCGACAACGTCGGCGCGGCGTACCGGTTCTTCCGCGGCGCTCTCGCGGAGGGCCAGGAGGCGGGTGACGAGCGGTGGATCTCGACCGTCGAGACCATCCTCAAGGACCTGCTCTCCATCGTCGAGATCACTGCCGAGTCCGGCGACAACGTCTACCGCATCTTCGAATCGATCAACAACACGGGCGTCGGACTCAGTCAGAGCGACCTGCTGCGCAACTACGTGTTCATGCTGCTACCCAAGCGGGGTGAGCGCGTGTACCAGGAGCTGTGGCTGCCCATGCAGCAGAGCCTCGGTCCGAAGAACCTCGAACTGCTGGTCTGGCTCGACCTCATCGTGCGCGGCAACTACAAGGCCAAGCAGAGCGAGATCTACCGGGAGCAGCAGAAGCGGCTGCAGCCGATGGCCGGTGACGAAGCGGCACTGCAGTACGAGGTCGAGCAGTTGTCGAAGCGGGGACAGCGCTTCCACCGCATCCTCGACCCGGCCCGTGAGCAGTCCCCCGCGCTCCGCGCCGTGCTGGAGCGGCTGATGTCCTGGGGTGGCCAGACCCATTATCCGATCGCACTGCACCTCCTCGACCTCGTGGACGCGGGGCGGACCACGCCCGACGACGCCGCAGAGGCACTGCTGTACGTCGAGTCCTACCTGGTGCGGCGGCTGATCTGCCAGACACCGACCACCGGCCTGAACCGGATCTTCATGGAGGCGCCGAAGGAGCTGGAGACGGACCGGCCGGCGGCCGAGGCGGTTCGCCGCTTCCTCTCCGGACGCCGCCGACGATGGCCGAGTGACGAGGAACTGCGCGAGGCGATCCGCAGCAAGCCGTTCTACTGGAGCGGCCGCCCTCCACAGCGCAGCTACATCCTGCGTCGGCTGGAGGAGAGTTATCGCCCGTCCGAGCCGGTGGACTTCGCCAAGGCGGCCCTCAGCGTGGAGCACGTCCTGCCACAGCGTCCGGCCCAGGCCTGGCTCCAGTTGCTCGACGAGGAAACAGAGCCGAATCAGGCTCCTCAGGAACTGCACGACCTGCTGGTCCACACGCTGGGCAACCTCACACTCACCGGCGACAACGGCAAACTGTCCAACCACCCCTTCGAACGCAAGCAGCAGATCCTCGAGTCGAGCGCTCTGCGTATGAACCTCGAGATCGCCGAGGCGAAGCGCTGGGGCAAGGCTGAGATCCTGGCCCGCGCCGACCGTCTGACGGACCGCGCCGTCGAGCTGTGGCCCGGTCCGATCGGGGGGATCAAGCCGACCGGGGAGGAGTCGCCGGGCTGGACAGAACTGCGGGCTGCGTTGGTGGCGATGCCGAGCGGCACGTGGACGACCTATGGTGACGTCGCCGAACTCATCGGCAGTCATCCCGTGGCGGTCGGGGCCTATCTGGGCACCAACCCGTCAGTGATCGGAGCTCACCGCGTCCTCACCGTCGAGGGCAAGATCTCCCCTTCGTTCCGCTGGCCGGAGGGCAGTGACCGGCAACCGCCGCAGGAGCTGCTGGCAGGCGAGGGCGTGCGCTTCGATTCGTGGGGGCGAGCCCACCGTTCTCAGCGCCTGACGGCCGCCGAACTGGCCACTCTGCTGGGCAAGGACGTCACACAGCCGGTCTCGCAGGATCCGCTTCCCGAGGGGGAGGACAAGGCGGCGGCCGAGCGGTTCCTCACGCAGTTGCGGGAGAACTGGCCGGACGCCTACGACGGAGTCATGGCAGCCCTCGACTTCTGGCGCCGCCAAGGCGGTTACGTCAACTACGGGCGGCACGAGGAGACCAGCTGTTTCCCGGTACTCGACGCCGGCACCAGCCACCGGCCGCACCTTTTGTGGCCGATCGGCGTCTACCCGGTGAGCGGCACGGTCGAGGTGGTCTTCCAGTACCTCAAATCCCGCAGCCCTTTCGACGACACGGAACAGCGCCGGGAACTGCTCAACCGCCTGAACAAGATCGACGGCGTTGACCTGCCCGAAGCGAAGCTGGAGCTCCGGCCGTCCTTCCCGTTGACGGTCTTCGCGGAGCACGGCGACGAGGTGTGCGAGGTCCTGGACTGGTTCGTGGGGGTCGCGGCACTCGATCTGGCGCGGCGGGACTGAGCAAAGCAACCATCGCGAATGAGGGAGGCACCCGTGTATGTGTTGAGCGAGCTCGAGCTGACACGCGAGAGCGGCCGAGTGACGAAAACCGGCACGACGCTGTCCGGCGAGACGGCGGTGGCGGACGCCGTCGAGTGGGGGCTGCGTCTTCCCGGACACCCGACGCTGAAGATCCACGACAACCACTGGCGCAACGGCGAACGAGACCTGGGACTTCACAAGCCTCCAGTCATGCCCGAGAGGCCCTCGGCCTTATCGAATCTGCACGGACGGCTGCGATCCGGCATCGCCCCCACGCCGGGGCGGTGGGAGCTCCGCGTCATGGTGTACCCGACGTACGTCGACAAGCACGACAGGCCGCGAGTCAACAAGTCCTTGACCACGGAAGCCCTCATCGACCGAGTGGGGCTGTTCGTACTGCAGGAATTGACCGCGAAAGAAGACGTCACGCTGGAGCCCGCTCACGACCGCCCGGACCTGCCGCTCGTCGACCTGGACGACCCACAGGACGAGAAGCCCCTCCAGCACGCCTTGTTCTTCCCCGGCGAGGACGACGAGACGCCGGTACTCGGCTTCGTCCACTTCCGGGTCGTGCCCGTGCTCCGTCACATCGGCTGACTGTTCAGACGGCGGCTGAGGAGGTGTGGTGTCGAACAGGACATGCCAAGGGACCGTCCGCAGCCTCAACGGTCACACGATCTGCTTCACGGGTCGCGTGCTCGTCGACGGCGAGTGGACGGTCAGGACTCGATGTGAGGAACTGGCGGAGGGAGGCGGTGCGGACACCAAAACCGACTTCTCAAGGAAGATCACCCTGGTCGTCTACGGCGATTTGGCCAGCAAGGTGGTGGCGGACAGCCGCCGCGCATACAGCGGCAAGCTCGTCGGCGCCGGCGTCTCACGCGACGAGGGGCGACACGTCTGCGTCGTGGACGCGGACGGCTTCTCGAAGCTGCTCAAGCGGCGTCCCGCCCCGTGTCTGAGGCTGAGGAGGTCGGGCGCCGGGTACGTGCGTCCCGTGGCAGCCGACTCGGCCCAGAGCGGCATCCTGGGCGCTCCTCTCCGCGGGCGCAGGCCGGGTAGACGCCCGTCCGTGGATCTCGCTCTCGATCTGAACCACCTCGACAAAGCGACGGCCGCGCACGAGGCGACGGTGGGTGCGCTCCTCGCGCACCTTTCCGGTCAAGGCATCGAGGTGCGCACCCACGCACCAGGCGCTCCCGCCTTCGACGCGGGGTGGTCCCGCGAGGCAGACGTGTTCATAGCCGAGATCAAGAGCCTGACGGGCGCGCGGGAGGACCAGCAGATCCGCCTGGGCATCGGACAGGTCCTCGACTACGCGCATCAGCTCCGCACCTCCCACCCCGGGCGCCGCATACACCCTGTCCTGGTGCTGGAGAAGCGCCCGGCGGCACCCCGGTGGTCGTCATTGGCTCAATCCGTCGGCACATGGCTTACGTGGGCCCCTGGCTTCCCGGGCCTGTGAGGGTGAGAGCGCCGCACGGAACGGCGCTTACCGCGGCCCCGATCTGCCCGGGAGGCGCCGGCGAGGGGGACGACATGGTGCCGTCTCCAACGGATGAAATCGGCGAATGCCATCGACCCGGCCATGCCGGTTCTCCACCGGCATGGCCATGAACTGGTCGATCGGCTCCGTGCCTAATCGCTTTCGCTGGTCGTGGACTCGGGTCCAATCGGCCCCACGGACCTCGTGCCAGTACTGTCGCCGTCACTGCCCGCCTCAATGGGGGCGTGAAGCCGCCTTTGAAGCGCATCGCGTTCACCGTCCGGGATTGCCATCGACTCGGCGAGCACGGCGGCGAGCGCGTCCACTTGAGTCTTCTCAGTGTCAGCGTGGAAGAGCCACCGAATGTTCTCGTCACGCGTGATGAGGTCGATCGCCAAGCGAGCGTCTCTGTCCTGTGGGCTCGCTGCTCGGACGTATCGCACTCGGTCGATCGGGATGTCTTGACCGATCTCGCCCTGCTCGAGGAAGGCGTTCGTCTTGGCTGTGATGATGCGGCGATCCGTGACAGCGACCAGCTCCCTTACCGCGGTCTTGTCCCGCGCTGCCGCCAACTTCTCCTTCGCTCCGCCGAGGATCGCGGAAATGGGGCCGAAAGCGTCGAGCTGGTCGGGGAAGCCGAGGACGCGCAGGGTCTCACCGTCCTCGATGAACCACCGCAGGATGCGAAGGTACGGCTTGAGCACCAGCGATTCGGGGGCGCAGACAACGCCGGGAGCCTCGAGCACAGGGGCCGGCGGCCGGAGGGCGTTGGCAAGAGGCTCGATCGCCTCCAGAAGGCGGGCGGAGGTCTCGCGGGCGGCCTTCACCTCCTTCCGTTTCCCCGGAAGCGGCCAGCTGTCGGGGCCGGGGAGCTCTGCGGTGATGCGCAGCTCCCGTGTCAGCGCGTCGACGAGGCTCGTCGTCTCGGCGAGAACGGAGTCGAACTCAGCGCGGGTGTCACGGGCGATGACCTCGGCGTACTGCGCCTCGGCTGCGTCTTCGCGTCCAGCGGCTCTCGCTCTCGCGGCGCGGAGCGCGTGGTACCCGGTCCATGCCTTGAGGGAGGACAGGAGGGCGTAGGCGTCGAAGGCGATCGCCTCGGCGTTCGTCTGCAGATACTCACGGTGGCTGCGTGCGTCGGGCCGACCGATCTGCCTGACGTGGTCGCGGACGTTCCCCTGGTAGAGCTCGAGCTGCTTCTGCAGCAGCGCTCCACTGCCTGCGACGTCCTCCCACAAGGACGCCGGGACGGATTCGATCTCTCGCGCCTGGTCGACCGCGCGATCGATGGCGGCGACGAGCCCCGTCAGTTCGGCCCACTGGTCCTTGCGGATGGTGGTGAGGACCTGGTTTGTCACCGCGAGGTTGGTCCTGACGATGCTCGACACCTCGCTCAGCATCATTTGGAGGCCGACCATGGCCAGCGCCGGCCCGATCGAGGCCGCGGTCTGAGCCTTGCTCACGGCACTCACGGGGTAGAGGCGGGCCTGATGCATGAAGCGGCCCGGAACCATCACCGTTCCGAGGTTCGCTCCGTCCTTGACGGCGAGCGTCGCGCCGCTGTTCAGCAGGGCCTGTGCCGTGTCGCCGATCCTGTAGAGCCCCTGCACACCGGCGAACGCGTTCCCGAGGTTGCCGACCACGGTCGCCGCGTTCCCGATCGACGCGAGGATCGCTGAGATCTGCTTGCGGTCGGCAGCCGGCACAATTCCGAAGTCGATCAGATCGGGTTTCAGCTCCGGGGGGACCTCACCGGCGACGAGAGCCACCCCAGGGAGCACCTCCACCAGGATCGTCGACGCCGTCGTCGAGTCGTTGTCCGAGTTGGGTGTCGGACCATCCTCTGCAGGTGAGTCGGTCGTATTGCTCCGGCCGTCCTCCTGAGGCTCGGCAATGCCAGTCGAGTCCGAAGTTCCTTGCATGCGATCTCCTCCCCCGCAAGGGCGCGCAACGGCCAGACACCGTCGACGAACCCTGGCGAAGTCTACGGCTCGACACCCTGCGGTTCGGTCTGAATCCACGGGCACTGATTCCTGCGTGAGTATGACTGGGGTACTGACCTGCGACGGAGCTGGCACATGGTCAGCAACTCTCGCCGAACTTGACGGCTCCGAGCCTCACGGGCTGCCCTTCGAGCGCCACCCCGGCCTCCGGGTCGGTCGAGCAGACCTGCCAGTTCGATTCGACGAGCACCATCCGGTCCTGGCCGGACACGTCGTTGACCGTGATGCTGGTGGAGCCATCGAGCGCCTGCCGGGCGACCTTGACCGACTCGCCCACGAAATCCGGCATGGTGGAGCCGGCTTCCTCGGGCTCGGCCTGGTCGCCGCTCGCGGGACAGCTCTCCTCGAGCTTGACCGTGCTGAAGTCGACCTCCGTGTCCGTCGCGTACGTACCGGGCGTCGGGGTCTGAGCACAGACCTTCCAGTTCCGGTCGAGGATCTGGTTCCGGCCCCGCCCGAGCGCGTCGTGGGACACGAGGTGGTAGAAGCCGACGCCCTGCGCCTCCTCCTGGGCGCTCTGCAGCCCCTTGCCCACCATGCTCGGCAGCCTCGCGGAGGACTCGGTGTCGGCCGGGGCCGCGTCGACGGTGTCGGCACCCGACGCCTCGGGGGCCGACGGAGCGGTGGGCGCAGCGTCGTTCTTGCCGGTATCGGTGGTCGGGCCGCAGGCGGTGAGCGCGGCGAGCAGCAGCGCTGCCGCTGCGGAGACACGGGTGATGCGCATGGTGAACCCCAAGGCGTTGGAGATGAGAGTGGCTCGTCGTGCGGACAGGAGGCGGGACTGATCGCCCCCAGGTCGGCCCCCGGCGAGTGGTTCCAGCAGAATGTCGGACCTGCTCAGCCTCGCCGGTTGACCCAGCATGGCACTCGTGTACTGAGTTCACAACTCAATGCAGGACATTCGTCGTGCACCTCTGCGATCGGGGCCCTCAGGCCCTGGTCCGGTTCAGCGCCGAACGGGGGATGGGGAGAGGGCAATGAAGAAGGACACGCTGGAGTACGAGCGGGCACTGGACGCCGTAGTAGACATCCTGCGGAAGCAGGACCGCGCGGGGGCGGCACCGCTGACGTACCGCGATCTCAGCACGGCGTTGGCTCGGCGGGGCCACCATGTCCCCGCCCATGAGGGCCCCCATACCCTACCTGCTCGAGGACTCCTCCGTCCGGGAGAGCCCGGACGGGACGCTGCCCCTGCTCTCAGCACTCGTGGTCCTGCGGGAGACCGGCCGACCCTCTGGCGGCTTATTCAAGCTGGCTCGACGCACGCCCTACATGCGGCCCGGCGACGACTTGGAGCTGTGGGTCGAGGAGATCAACCGACTCGCTCATCATTTCTCCACCGACTGAAAGCCCGTCGCGAAGCTCGACGCATTCCAGGAGCCGGTGCATTACCCGGTCATGCGCGAGGGGGCCCGGCTTGCGACGCCGTCGGAACCAGGCGCGGCGGCAGCGGGCGGGGAGGGTTCCCATGGGCGGCGTACGCCCGCTCCTGTTCGCGGCGCCAGATCTTCAGCAGGGCCTCGTCCGTCTGCGGCACGGCCAGACCGACCGTTCTGAGGATGTCACGGAAAAAGGCTACGGGCATGCCCTCCTTGCCGGTCACCAGCGCAGAGAGCAGTGGCACGTCCGGGCCCGTCTCCCGGTCGACCGCGGACAGCACATGGCGTGCGCCGTTGCCACCGGAGCCGAGGACCAAGTCCTGCAGGGGTACTGTTCGGCCCACTGCAGCCACGTCAACAAGCTGCCTCGTGAGCCGGCCGACAGGGTCTTCCGCTGCCGTGTGCGGGCCCTGTGTGGTGCGGTTCGCGCGCGAGCCCAGGTCAGCCGCACGCCGGGGCCTTTCCTCCCGGGCCCGCTGGCGCTCCTCGTTCTGTTTGGCAGCTCTGACGCTCTCCTTCGCCGCCTCCAAGGCGCGCTGGACAGGCAAGACGAAGTCTCCGGCCGTCTCGTGGACCAACGCCGCACGCTTCCGTCGTGTGGTGCGCGTCGTGCCGTCGTACGCGTCGAGCCAAATCTGTGCCGGACGGAGCGCTTTACGCGCTCTTTTGCGAGGCCCCTTGCCCAGCGTCGGCAGCATCTGTTCGAGCTCTGTGACGAGGGCGCGAAGGCGCCTCACCTTCGAGACGGCGGACGACCTCATTTCACCGTCTCCACGCTGTGCTGTCACTTGTCGGTGGTCGACGGTGCGTTGGTGTGCGGCGAAGCCGTCGGCGGGCTTTCGTGCGTCCGCAAGGTGCGTTACCGGCAGGTGTTCCGGTTCCAGGGACATGCGTGGAGGTATGGAACGTGCAGGGACGCCGTAAGCGGCGAAGGCACGCTCTGTTTCCACGGCAGCCCAGCGTTTGATGCGGTGCGAGACCGCCGCGTGCGGAACACCCAGTTCGGACAGCACTCTGAAGAGGTACGGGAGCTGCATTCCCTGGTCCCGGATGAGCGCAGAGAGAACCGGGACGTTCTCCCGCAGCGGGCTGTCGACCGCGACCAGCAGATCGCGACGGCCGGTGTCCGAGTACTGGGCGAGCGCAGGGCTGACGGTGCGGGCCAAGGTCTCCCACGTGGTCGTCGTCCGCAGGCGTGCGTGCTGTATCAGGGCGTCTCGCACGGCAGTCGCCATGTCGCCACGGGAAAGCAAGGCGGGTGCGGCCGGAGGCTCGTGGATGGTGAGCGGCTTCGCCGCATTGACCGGCTCGGGCTCACGGGTCCTGGGCTCGGGCACGGTCTGGGCAACTACCGGCTCAGCAACCGTCGGGCGCGTCCACAGCCCGGTACGCTGGGCTTCGTGCGCGTTGAGGCGTGTGTATCGTCGTGCTTCGACCGTCCAGTCCGAGGCGCCCTCTGCGATGAGCAACCGGGCGCCGTCAGGGACACGGTAGACGTGCTCGGCAGGCGGGACCTCAGTGTCTCCTGGGAGTGACACCAGCGCCCGGACGATCGGGCCGTCCACGGGTTTCACATCGGCCACAAGCAAGTGCCGGTCCTTCGCCGCGAACGGGGAGTCGGCCGGCACGTCGGCCTCGGGGACGAGGGCGAAGGCGAGGCCTCCCTGGAGGGGGAAGACGGCCGGCCGGGGGCGGGGACGGGTCAGGCGGATCTTCTCGGTGTCCGGTGTGACGATGCCTGACGGCGTCACCGCACAGTCCTCCAGCGGTGTCCAGGACACCGTGCGGTCCCGTGCCTCGGCCCCGATGTGAACGCGGCGCTCGCCGCCCACCGTTTCACAGCGGACCCGGAGGCAGTAGCCGTGGCGACCGACGAGCTGCTGAGTGATCGGTCCTTCTGACGAGAAGAACCAATCGATGCCGTCGGCGTCCGCTGCGAGTTCGTCGTCGGCCCGGCGCCAGGCTCGGTAGTCAACGGCGTTGAGCTGGAAGCGCAGCCGACGGCGGCTGTCGGGCAAGTACACGTCCACCGCGTCGCCCGGGCCGCTGCCCAGGTCGCGTGTCTCGACCCGCCCTTTCACCTTCCCCCTGCCGAGCAGTCTTTGCACTCCCCGCTTGATGAAGAGGTGGTCGGCGCTGGACTCGCCGTTGTTCTTCCGGTGGCAGACCGGGGCCGTCGGGTGGTGTGCGAAGTGGCACACCTTGGTGGTGTACCGCCGGTCACTCAGCTCCCCACCGCAGCCGCCGAGTTGCAGTCCGCACCAGTAGGAGTACCCGGGGTGCGCCTTGCGCCAGCGGTCCAGTTCCCACGCGTCCATCGGCAGGATGACCGGATGGTCGGAGTTCCTGTGACCGATCACGGCTGTCTGCACGAGACGGTGGTCGAGCATGGGACCTCACAGCGACACTCAGAGGATTGTTCGCCCGGCCAGTGGCGGGTGGCACGATCCGCTCCAGTATGCTTTCCATGCACTAAGTTCACAAGCGATGGACGAAACTGCGCGTACACCCTTGTTCTTCTGATGCGGGGGCCGCACACTCACGACTCATACACACCAGCGGTGGGGCAGGGACTGAGTCCAAGGACGGCCGCACGAGCCGAGCGCGTAAGCCAGCGCACCAACCCATGTACGCGCCCTGCCGTTGGGTCAAAAGCTGTCCCATACTGCGCATCAGGAGGGGCCGGCTCCGCGTCACGTCCGGGGCCCGAGGTCTGGGGGGACAATGGCTGACGCACGCCTGCAGTGGTTACAGGACGCCGTCTCGGCGTTCGGCGCGGAGTGCAAACGCAGTTTGGCGGGACCGGGTGATCGCGAGGCGGCGATCCGAGGCCCGCTGGAGCAGCTGTTCCGCGCCATGGGGAAGCATCACGCCCTGCGCGAGATCAGCTGGCACCCGGAGACTCGCATACCGCACCTCGGCGTGCGGCCCGATTACGCCGTACGCGTCGACGCACAGATCACCGGCTATATCGAGGTGAAGCGGCCCGGCAAGAGCATCGACCCCGACACCTTCACCGGTCACGACAAACGGCAGTGGCAGCGCCTGCGCGACCTGCCGAACCTCCTCTACACCAACGGCACTCACTGGCGCGTCTTCCAGTACGGCACGCTGGTCGGCGAGGAGGTCGTCCTGTCCGGGGCGCTGAAGAGTGCCGGTGCGAAACTCACCGCCTCCGACCCGGCCGCCTTCGACGCGCTCGCACGAACGGTGCTCTTCTGGAGGCCGCAGGAGGTCCGGCGGGTCTCGGTGCTCGTCCAGCACATCGCCCCGCTGTGCCGGCTCCTGCGCGAGGCCGTGCGGGAACAACTGCGCGCGGAGAGCGGTATGGACGCCGACGACCCCACCGTCGAGCGTCCCTTCACCGGCCTGAGAAGCGACTGGCGCCGCCTCCTCTTCCCCACCGCCGACGACGCGACGTTCGCCGACGGCTACGCGCAGACCGTCACCTTCGCCCTGCTCCTCGCCCGTACGGAAGACATCCGGGTCGCCGGCACGAGCTTCCACGAGATCGGACGGCGGCTCCACGCCGGTCACGCCCTGATGGGCAAGGCCCTCCAGCTCCTCACCGACAACGTCAACGAGCGGTTCGAGGTGACCCTGGCCCTCCTCGCCCGCACCGTCGAACGCGTCGACTGGGAGACCATCCGGCAGGGCAACCGGGACGCCTACCTCCACCTCTACGAGTCGTTCCTCTCCGTCTACGACGACGACCTGCGCCGGCGCAGCGGCTCCTACTACACCCCGCACCAGGTGGTCGAGGAGATGGTGCGCCTCACCGAGGACGTCCTGCGCACCCGCCTGGGCAAGGCCCGCGGCTACGGCGACGACGGCGTCCACATCGTCGACCCCGCGATGGGCACCGGAACCTACCTGCACACGATCACCGAGCGGGTGGCGCGGCAGGCCGCCGCACGCTCCGGCGAGGCCATGGCGCGGGACGCGATCGGCCGCCTCGCTGGGCGCCTGTACGGTTTCGAGCTGCAGATGGGCCCGTTCGCGGTCGCCGAGCTCCGGGCCGCCGACCTGCTCAAGAAGCACGGCGCCGAGCTCCCGCCGGGCGGGCTCAACCTCCACGTCACGGACACGCTCGACGACCCGTACGTCCAGGAGGAGCAGCTCGCCTCCACCTACGCGGCCCTGTCGGACTCCCGTGCCCGCGCCAACCATGTGAAGGCCAACGTCCCCGTCACCGTGGTCATCTCCAACCCGCCCTACGACGACAAGGCAGAGAACCGCGGCGGCTGGATCGAGAAGCGCGTCAAGGGCCAGGGCCGCCCGCCCCTGGACGACTTCCGCCACCCCGGGAACGGCCGCTACGAGCACGCGCTGAAGAACCTGTACGTCTACTTCTGGCGGTGGGCCACCTGGAAGGTCTTCGACGTCCACGCGGACGACCGGCACGGTGTCGTCTGCTTCATTACCCCGTCCGCCTTCGCCACCGGACCCGCAGGGCGGGGCATGCGCGACTACCTGCGCCGGACGTGCGACGAGGGGTGGGTCATCAACCTGTCGCCCGAGGGGCAGCGTTCGGACGTGGCCACCCGCGTCTTCCCGCACGTCGCCCAGCCGCTGTCCATCTGCCTCTTCGTACGGCACGCGGACCACGACGCCACCCGTCCCGCGCGCATCCACTACCGGGCCCTGCACGGCAAGCGCGCCGAGAAGTTCGCTCAGCTCCGTGCGGTCGGTCTGGACGACGACGGCTGGCGGGACGCGCATACAGAAGGGATACGGCCCTTCACTCCTGCGGCGTTGTCCGACTGGGAGGAGTACCCGGCGCTGGACGCGCTGTTTCCTTGGGGCAGTTTGGGCTTCACCACCAATCGCTCCTGGGTCTCGTCACCTCACCCGTCGGTCCTCCAGCACCGCTGGGCTCGCCTCTGCGGTGAGGAGGACCAGGAGGCCAAGGCCCTCCTTTTCAAAGAGACAGGAGACCGTCGGCTCGACGCACGGGTCACGTGCCTGCCCGGTTTTCCGCATCCCGACCGGACCATCGGCGGAGAAGCCGGCACTCGCCCCCCGCTCCTGCGTGTCGCCCTGCGTAGTTTCGATCGCCAATGGCTCATTGCCGACAACCGAGTACTCGACCGCCCCAGGCCCGACCTGTGGGAGTCGCTCCAGCCCGGACAGGTATTCCTCAACCAGCAGAGCAGCCACGAGATCGACAGCGGCCCCGCGCTGGTGGCGACGGCGCTGCTCCCGGACACGCATCACTTCAACGGCCGGGGCGGAAGGGTGCACCCCGTCCTCCACCCGGACGGCAGCGCCAACGTGCCCACCGGCCTGCTCCGGTACCTGTCCGCCGTCCTCGGCCTGGACGGGGTGACGGTGCACGACCTCGCCGCCTACGCCGTGGCCGTCGCCGGGCACAGCGCCTTCACGGAGCACTTCACCGAGGAACTGCTCACCCCGGGCGTCCGGTTGCCCCTCACCCGCGACCCGGAGCTGTGGAGCGAGGCAGTCCGTCTCGGCCGTGCGTTCCTGGGGGCGGCCACCTACGGCGAGCGGGGCGATCCGCCCGAAGCACCGGCGTCCGCTCAGGAGGGCGTCGGCTTCCCTCCGGGAGACCCGCGCCAGGTGCGGTACACGACGCCGATCGGCTCCGCCGTGCCCGACACGCTGACGTATGACGAGGAGAGCAGCACCCTCCACGTGGGGCTGGGCGCCTTCACGGGGGTCCCGCCCGAAGTCTGGAACTACGAAGTCGGCGGCATGCGGATCGTGAAGAAGTGGTTCGGCTACCGGAAGGCCTCCCCCACCAGCCGGAGGACCAGCCCACTGGACGACCTCCACGTCACGACGTGGCCGAGCGAGTGGTCCACGGAGCTGATCGACCTGCTGTCCGTCCTGCGTCGCCTGGTCGACCTCGCTCCGGCGCAGCAGGTCCTCACCACGAAGATCGTGAACTCTCCGGTCGTCACCATCGCCGACCTCACGTCGGCGGGTGTTCTCCCGCCTCAGCCCAGAGCCGACCGTGCCCGGCGACGTGTCGTGCTGGACTTCGACCGACCGGCGGACGAACCGTGACCGTGGCTACGCACCATCGCCGGCCGCGACGTGGGCCTCGGCCTGCTCCAGGGTCCACGTCCCCTCCGCCAGCCGTCTCAGGGCGTGTCCGGCGGAACGGGGTGCCGCTCCGCGCGCCACGGTGTCCGCGAAGGAAGCCACGGCACTTAACCGCGCCGCCAACTCGTCGCACTCCGCCGCCCGCAGAGCTGCCGCTCCGGTGTCGGTGAGGCGAAGTGTGCCCCGGTCACCGTCCCGCTGCTCGACCAGCCCGGCCCACAGCAGCGTCGGCAGGGCCTCCCGGACCTCGTCCGTGTCGAGGTCCCGGACCACGTATGACTCCGGCCCCGTTTCGGGAGCAGGGAGGTCGCAGAGGTCCAGTTCCCGCAACAGGTGGTGCTGGAGCGGCGACAGCTGACCGATGGGATCGAGCATGACCCCAGTATGGCCCGCACCGTGTGGTCGTGCGGGCTCTCTTCGCGCCCGTGCGGCTCCGGTGTCCAGGACGGTTCGGCCCGGCTGCCTGCAAGACTGGGCGTCAAGCGGGCCACAGCACTTCGGCCCAGACGATTTTCGTGTACGCATCCCGGACCTCCCAACCCCACCGTTCGGCGTACTCGGCCACGAGTAGCAGTCCACGTCCCGAAGAAGCGTCGAGTGCGGCCGGCTCGGCAGCCGAGTCGTGGGGCAGGCGTTCCGGGCGGGTGTCCGTCACCTCGACGCGGACGGCGGTGTGCTCCGGGAGGAAGAGCAGCGTCAGCCGGAAGTCTCGTCCAGGGGTACGGCCGTGGGTGACGGCGTTGGCCGCCAGCTCGGCCGTGACGAGCACGACGGCCTGTGACGTCTCGGAGTCGTACGGGACACCCCAGGCCGCGAGTTGCTGCACGGCGAGTCGGCGGGCGAGACGGGCTCCGCGTCCGGTGCTGCTGAGGCGGACGGTGAACTGCGGGACACGGGTGGGTGGTTCGGTGGACACGTTCGGCGGCTTCATGGAGTAACCGTCCCGTCACGCACGCGGCCTGACGAGGCCGGACTTCCGTACCCAGCCGCGCGGTACGGCCGCCGTACGGCTTCGTACGGCAGGTGTACGGACCGACGCACGTCCTCGGCCACTCCGCGACCAGTTCCTCCGTCCGGGCCGGCACCCCTTCCGCGAGCCCGCGGAACTCCCGGTAGCAGGTCCGCACGTACCTGGGTGCTTCACGCCGCCGAAGGGGGCCTGTGGTTCGTCCGCGACGGACTGGCCGTTGACGTGGACCATGCCGGTGGGCAGCGGATGCGGACGAACACCGCGCTCCGGGGCCGGCCGCAACGGCTCTGAATCCTTTTCCGCCTCCGCCGCCTCTTATCCATGAACCGGCCGAGCGGGCCGGCGGACATCAGGAGGAACGAAGCATGACGATCGCGATCATCGCCGTGGCCGGTGTACTGCTGGTCTGCATGTGCAGCGTGACCTTGCTCAAGCGGAGGAACCGGAACCGTGGTTGATCCGCACCGGTCACGACGGCAGATCCCCGGACACGAGCAGGGCACATGAGTCGAAGCTCCCCTTGGCCCGACGAGCGGCTGGTCAAAGCCGCCCAGGACGGCAACATCAGCTCACTGACCGCTGTGATCATGGAGTCGCAGCCCCACGTGCGCAGGTTCGCTCTGTCCTTGTGCGCCACACCGCAGGACGCCGAGGACGCAGCTCAGGAAGCACTGATCATCCTCTACCGGAAGATCGGCACGCTCCGCGCATCCGGCGCCCTGGCCTCCTGGATGTTCCGCATCGTGCGCAACGAATGCCTGCGGCACCTCCGACTGCTCACCTCCGCCTCCGTCACCGAAGAGGCCGGCAGCGAGCCGGCGCCCTCCGCGGAGACCTCGGTGCTGCGGCGGCTGGACGCCGAGCGGGTCGCCGCCGCGGTCAGCGGTCTTCCCCGCGACCAGCGGCAGGTGCGAATATGAGAGACGTCCAGGGGTACCCGGGCCGCCTCGTCGCCCAGTCGCTCGGCCTGAACAACGCGGCCATGAAATCGAGACTCCACCGCGCCCGGGCCGCCTTGCGGCAAGCCCTGGCGGCCGATGAAGCAGCCGAAGGAGAGGCACAACCATAAAGACCTCCGAAACAGGCAAGCCCGTCCGTGCGGACGCGGACTTCGCCAGCGCTTCCGTCCCGCAGCACCTGCTGCGCGGTGCTCTGGGCTTCGGCCTGATCATCGGCTCGATCGCCCTGGTGCCGTTCGTCGGCCCCGCCACCCTGCTGGCCGCCCCCCTGGGACTGGTCGCCCTCCGCGGCTGCCCGACCTGCTGGTTGATCGGCCTGGCGCAGACCGTCTCCCGCGGCCGCCTGGAACGCAGTTGCACGGACGGCGTCTGCACCCTGACGAAGGCGGGCGGCCCCGCCTCGACCTGAACCGCCTGCCCTGCCGGGTACGTCGAGTGTGCGGCGGTCGGTGACCGCTCAGGTGGTGCCGTCGAGCGGCTGCTCCGGGACAGCGGGATGAGTCGGACGATCCTGCGTCCGACGCAGTTCGCGTCGAACGCCGTGATGGGTGGGGATGTCAACGAGGGACTGCTCAAGGCGCACGACACGGTTTCGCGCGTCACCGGATCCCCTGTCAGGCCCTTCCGGCAGTGGGCTGCGGAGAACGTCGCCGCGTTCCGCTGACGGTCCCGGCGGGGCCGCTTCGCGGCGGGGCGTGGACGTCAGAGCTTCGGACTGCGCATGGGCGCCCGGTTCAGTATCTCGATGTACATGATCCGGCCGTGCACGACAGGAAGGATCAGCATGCCCTTCGAAGGCTAGAGCGGTACGCACCGGTGGCCCTCGCCGTACGGCTTGCCCTTCGGGTGCACCGCCGTGTGGATGCTCTGACAGAAGTCGTCGCCGCAGTCGCACATGGCGACCAGACGGGCATCCCGCACGCAGATCGCCAACTCATGCTCTCCCTCTTCTTCCAAGAGGGTGGTCAGCTCGGCGATAGGGTCGGGGAAGACGTCACGAACGAGGGGTTGGTCCTGCTCCATGCAGGGAGGGTAGCCGGAGCGGCACACCGAGCTTCGTTACGAAGGTGTGGGAGGCGTGGTGAACGGTTCGGCCGGGGATGTGGAGCAGTTGCTGGACGCCACGGCACACCCTCTGTGGACACGCGCTCTCACCCGGGAGTCCATGAGAGCGCGGCAGCTCCTCGCTGCGGGCGAGTGGCGCCTGTCCTCGGCGGACGCCGAGGCGGCAAGGGCTGTCCTCATCCGCCTCACCGCCCCGCTCCCGACCCGGCGGGGCACAGCGGCACGGACCAGGGCGACGGACCGGGACAGACGGCTCCAACGCATACTCCGGACTACTGTCCACCACCTCGACGCCGGTACCGTCAGCCCGCCTGCCGCCGCCCTCCTGGCCGCCGTCGCCCGCGCCCTGCTGCCCTGGCACGCGGCCCCCAATCCGCCCCGAGCGGCCGCGGCGCCGAGGTACGGCATCGTGCCGGGAACGACGGAACGCGCGGCGCCGCCGACCGAAGCGGGCGAAGCCCTGCTCCCCGGCCTGGCCGCACTGTTCACTGCCCTCGCCGCGACGAGCGTGCCTGGCGCCGCCCCGCTCACACCGCCGGTCAAGTCCTGGCAGGTCAGTTACGCGGGCAGATTCCGTCACTACACCAGACCCGCGCCGGATGTATGGGCAGCCGAAACCGTCGGCTGCCCGGAGTGCGGAGGCAAGGACGGCCCGTGGACGGTGACCTGCGACTGGCACCGGGCCACGTTGGGCTGCCCTTGCGGGGCGGTGATGCGTGAGCACGGCCTCGCCATCTCCGAGATCTGGCTCGTACTGCCGGAGACCTGACCGGTCCTCCGGGCAACCAGGGGGATCCGGCCGTCGGCCGCGTCACAAGCCGTGGGTCAGCAGCTGGTCGATCCAGTTCGTCACCCGGTACTTCACCGCGTGCCGGCGGTTGCAGTACTGGCGCCACCGGCGCTGTTTCAACGGGCGGTCGCACCACCTGCATATCTGGCTCACAGCCCCCATCTCATCATGGCGCGATCGTGGCGCGGCAAGGAATGAGGCTCGTTCCGAACGACGGCCATGTCAGCACCGAGCCGTCCACGATTCCGCCGTGTTCTGCGGGAACCGACCCTCGCTGCACGGGGTCGTACGGGACCTGGTACGGGCGTTGTACGGGTCCAGAGCCATATCCAGGCCGTCGTGGCGTGCGTTGAGCAAGGTCTCGGCGGTCCGGTTGGGCGCCGCCGCGTGTGCGGGTGGGCGGGGTGCGTTCCGGGACGGAAAGGCGTGAGGCATGAGCACGGTGCGGGAGACGCGGAGCGGTCGGGCAGCGAAGGCGAAGGAGGAGGGCGGCGGCGATCTGCCGGGGGCGTGGGCGGCGTACGGGAGGCTGCTCCAGTATCTGCGTAAGCGGGCCGGATTGAACCAGCAGCAGCTCGGGGAGGCCATCGGCTACTCGATGGAGCAGGTCGCCTCGGTCGAGCAGGGGCGGCGGCCGGCGAAGGCGGCGTTCACGAGGGCGGCGGACCGGGTGCTGGAGGCGGGCGGAGTTCTGGAGGTGCTCCAGGACGAGGTGGACCGGGCGAAACTGCCGCGGTTCTTCCGCAACTTCGCGGTCATCGAGGCGGAGGTCGTCAGCCGGTTCTCGTACGATCCGCTGCTGGTGCCGGGGCTGTTGCAGACGGAAAGGTACGCGCGGGCGGTGTTCGCGGGGCACTGCCCGCCGTTGAGCGAGGAGATCATCGACCAGCACACGGAGGCTCGGTTGAGTCGGCAGAAGTTGCTGACTCGGGTGCCGCTCGCGGAGCTGTCGTTCATCGTGAGTGAGGAGGCGTTGCAGAACCCGGTGGGCGATGAGGAAGTCATGCGCGGGCAGTGGCAACGGTTGCTTGAGGTCGGTGCGTTGCGCAACGTCGAGGTGCAGGTCATGCCTGCCGCTCCGGGGTTCCATTCCGGGCTGAACGGGCCATTCGTGCTGTTGGAGACCAACGAGCACCATCAGCTCGGGTACATCGAATCCCAAGAGGTCGGGTGCGTCGTCCGTGATCCGGCAGAGGTCAGCGCCTTCGGGTTGCGGTATGGCAAGCTGCGATCACAGGCGCTGAATGGCGCGGAGTCTGCGCGGCTCATCGAACGACTGGTGGGAGAGACGTGAGCATGGAGCAGGGGACCGAGAACGTGGACGGGCTGCACTGGTTCAAGAGCAGCTACAGCGGATCAGGGGGCGGCGACTGCGTGGAGGTGGCCGCAGGCTTCGACGCCGTGTACGTACGGGACTCCAAGGCCGCGGGCGACGGGCCGGTGCTGCGGGTCGGCCGGGGCGAGTGGGCGGCGTTCGTCGCGCTCACGGCGGGATAGCGCCGACCAGGACTTCTGAGCGGAACAACGGGCTGGTCCCGTCACTTGAGGTGACGCGAACCAGCCCGTTGTCATGCCGCCGGCTCAGAAGAGGGCGCCCTCGGCGCCCTCACCGAAATCCGACCCACCTCGCGCGGCCAGCTGCTCCTTGTGCTTACGGACGGCCTCGGGAGAGGGCCTGGGAAGGTCAGGGTGCATTTCCCTGGCCTTCTTCTCCGTCACTCCCTTATGTAGACGAAGGTGAACCTCGTCAGCGTAGATCTGGTGGTTCAATTGGCGCAGACGGTCGATGATCTCGGTTCGGGCAAGGAGGCCGATAGTATATCGAGTCCCTTGATCAGTCTCATGGAAACCATGCTCAAGCGCATACGTCTCGTGGCTCGGATCGGCAGGTGGAGTCTGTCCAGAATCATCCAAAAGATCGCGCCAGCCGTAAGCGTCGATGGTCGCCTTGTCGATCTCCTCATGGATACGACGGAGTTCGGCTATGTCTTCGTCCTGACAGTCGCAGCTGTGAACAAGGGAGTACGTGTCAGTGATTCCGATTCCGCGAGTATTCATGAGGTTGCGCCGATGCGCATCCAGAGATACTCCAAGACGATCAAGGCGGCTTGTGGCCTCAGGGCATACGAGCGTTTCAAAGATTTCGGTAGAGGTATACCGAAGGTCCCCCTTCATCGTCGATGCCCTATCAATGGCCCACCAGTAGTGTATAGCGCTACTGAGCATTGCAAGATCGCTCGGTTCGTCTGAAGCGATCACCGCGAGGGCATCGGAAAGCACTTGATCCGTCGGTACAAGAACAGGCATCACCGCGTGAGCCGTCCGCGCGATAGCCACACATCTTTCCAGGTTTCCGATTGCTTCAATCAACTCGCTACGTGGCCGCCAGTACTGCCACCACCTGGCCATCAGTCCAGCATATGAAGAGGGATCCTGGGTTTCTCTGTATGGCTTAACATTCTCCTGGACCCACTCGTACGCCATCGGATATCGAGCCGCACGCTCTTCCGGCCAACTATGGAAGTTAACGATCCAACGCTCACCACTGCACGAAGGGCTTCCATTCAATTCTTTGGCGTTCAAGTACCGAAATACCACTTCTTCATACCCTTCACCTCGCTGCAACCACTCCATCGCGAGATGCTCAGGCACAAAAAACCCTTCTCCTGAAATCTCCAACCCCTTAAAGGACTTACCCTTATTGACCGCAATCGGTTCAGCCCAGCGTTCGATACGAGAAAGAGGGTCGAGGGATGGAGAGATACCTACAGGGACCGGAATGCCACCGAGCACTCGGCGCGCCCCGCCGCTTAGCGGACGCCTGCTCGTCCATACGACACAGTATTCAAGTGCCGCAGAAGCAGAAGGCCAAGTGGCACTCTTTACCGCGCGCCTGATCTCAATCCCTTCCTTGAGGAGGGCATCGAGACTAACTTTGCGAGAATCCCCCTGAGCAAGGGTGTTTGTTCCGATCAGCGCAGTTTGCCCGCCCGAATTGACAAGCAGGTGTGCCTTCAGAAAGAAGTAAGCAACCAGGTCGGCCCAGCCGCGACGACCAGAAGCAATATACTCGACCGCATATTCCCGATACGCTTCCCCGGAAGCAGCCCTGATCTTCGCTCCACCAAGGAACGGAGGGTTACCTACAATTGCATCAAACCCACCCTTACGGGTAAATACTTCCGGAAACACCAGCGGCCAATGCACCGGCCGCCGTTCCAGCGCCCCCTCCGGCAGCTCAGCTCCCAGCCACTCCTCTGCTGAAGCGCACGCCTCGCGCACCACTTCGGAGTCTTCCTCGACCCCGTCTTCCACGATCTGCCGCACAATCCACGCAGCACGCGGGAACAGGTCCTTGACCCGCTCGCCGCCCTCCTCCTCGTACCAAGGCACCCGCCCCGAAGCACAAGTAGCCAGCGCCGCCCCCGCGATCAGGTCGCCCACCAACCGCAGCCGCCGCGAGTGCCGGTTGACCTCTTCCAGCCGCTGCCGCTTCTTCTGGAGTGCCGGCAGGTCAACGCCCTTGATGGCAGTGATCGCCAGGCGCTCCCGCGTCAGCTGGTCCACCAGCTCCCGAGCCTGCTCGGCCAGGACGTCCGTCTGCCCCTGCGGCTTCATGTGGACGGACTGAAGCTGTTCCATGCTGTGCACGCCCAGCAGCGAGTCCCCGCACACCAGCCGGTCGTCCAGGAACGTGAAGGGGCGCTCCGGGTCCATGGAGACCAGCCACAGCGACAGCTTGGCCATCTCCACGGCCATCGGGTTGATGTCCACGCCGTACAGGCAGTGCTCGATGATCTGGCGGCGGGCCTCGACCACCACCGGGTCCTGTTCGGCGTCGGCCGCCGTCACGGCGTCCACGGCGCGGCCGGCCCGGTAGACCATCGCGTCCGTGCGGCCCTCGTTCTCCCAGGCTTCGATGAGGCGGTCACCCAGATAGCGGCACGCCGCCACCAAGAACGCCGCCGAGCCCATCGCGATGTCCGCGACCTTCAGGTCCAGGATCTGGTCGGCCGACTTCAGCCGCCATTCCCCCGTGTCCGCCGTCTGGAGCGGGCCTGGCTCGTACACCAGGGGCTCCAGCGCGTGCAGGACGACTTCCTCCGCCAGGAAGCGGGGCGTGTAGTGCGTGCCAGTGTTCTTCCTCAGCGAGGACTCGGTGACGTACAGGGTGCCATTGGGGATGACTGTCGGCAGGCCGCGCAGGTCGTCGCGGAGGATGCCGGCGAACGGGAGCAGGCGCTCCGTCAGTGCCGCGTCCTTCGTCACCGCGTTCAAGCGGCGACGGGCTTCCGCCGACTCCTCCGCACCCAGCGGGGCCAGCCTCTTCTCCAACTGCCCCGCCGTCGCCGGAGGCTTGGGATCCTTCCACTTCTCGTGGATGGACTTCGCCAGCGTCTTCAGTGAGCCGCCCGCCTTCGCCGCCAGGGACTCCAACTCCCGCAACGGGACCTCGTGTTCCAGGCCCTCCGGGCCGATCAGGCCCACCATGTGCTCGGTCGCCCGGCGCCCGTCGAAGGACAGCAGGCCCTCGTACACGTAGCCGATCTGCTCGACGTCCAGCGCGCGGAAGCTGAGCGTGCGGACCTCGCGGTCCTTGCCCTTGCCGACGCGGACCTCCTGCACGGCCTGGAGCATGTGCAGCACCGTGCGGTCGTCGATGGGGAGGAGCGGGGTGGTGCGCTCCAGCCACGGGTATTTGTCCGGGTCGAAGATCGAGCCGTCGTACGCGGGCAGGTGGAAGCCGGAGCCCGGGTGGTCCACTCCCCCGTGCACGGCGTGGAAGAGGGCGATCAGGCGGTGCCAGGCCGACGTCGTGTGCTCGAGGGACGTCTCGCCCTCCTCGTCCGCCCGCGCCTTCAGCTCGTCGCGCAGGAAGCGGGCGGAGTACGAGCGTGCGTAGACCTCGTTGTCGGCCGGCAGCAGGCCTCGCTCCTCGGCGAAGAGGAGGAAGACGACGCGCATCATCACCGCGACCGCGCCGCGGTAGATCTCGCTCGCGGGGACCCCCGACGCATGCAGCCCCGCCGCGCCGTTCTCCATGGCCCGCACGTCCGCCCGTCCTATGGCGTCGACGAGGAGTTCCACGGCCTGCCGGACCTGGACGCCGAGCGCCTCGGTGACGTCCTCGCCTGCCGCCAGGCTGGCCTTGAGCAAGCCGACCAGGCTCTCGGGCTCGTCGTACTCGAAGAAGCGGCGGCGGCTCAGCAGAGAGGCGAAGGCGCGGACGACGTTGCGCTCCGCCGCCTCGTTCCAGCCGATGGAGTCGAAGACGGCGGTCGTGGTCACACCGCCGAGGGGGGCCCAGACCAGGCACCACCAGCGGCCGTCGGTGACCAGGCCCAGCGGGACGCCATGGTGGCGCAGGAGGCGGGCCAGGCGGTCGGCCGGAGCCGCCGCCCAGTCGCCGCCTCCGCCCGCCCGCGCGGTGGGAGCGGTGCCTGCGGGGACCGTTACGCCCAGCAGCCGTACGCGCTTCGCGGCGGAGTCCACGTCCGGCTCTGCGGCGAGGTCGGCGCCCGGTTCCACCAGCGCGAAGTCGGGGCGGACCTCGGTGTTGTGCTCGGCGACGCGCAGGGTGAGGCGGTCCAGGCCGTGGTGCTCGGAGTCGCCCTCGCGGAAGGTCAGGGCGTCGTCCCAGCCCAGCAGGCGGCGCAGGACGTACGCCACCCACGCGTCCCGCCCGGCGACGGTGTCGGTCTGCCAGTCGGCGTGGTGGGCTCGCAGGCGGGCCCGCTCGTCCTTCTCCAGGGTGTCGAGCTGGGGCCAGGCGCGCAGCAGGACGGGCATCGTCAGGAACGGTCCTGAGACCTCGGTGAGGTCCAGCCACTCCTGGTGCTGCCGGCGGCCGTCGGCGGCCTGGGCCTTGGCGGCGGCTACTCCACGGCTCATGGGGCGGCGGGGGCTCATCGGCGGGCTTCCTTTGCGGGGACGACGAAGACGACGGCGGCGGGGAAGAGGTGCGAGCGGGGCTCGTGGTAGCGGGCGGCGATGGCGGCCAGCTCTCGCTCACGTTCGGCGGGGAGACCCTTGAGGCGGTTGTCCCAGCGCTGGCGGTCCTCCTCGAACTGGCGGCGCTCGTGCCCGGTCAGTTCGTGGGTGGTGAGCAGGGCGAGCTGTTCGCCTTCGCCCTCGCCCTCCTCCTTGAGCTTCGCGCGCAGGGTGGCCTCGAAGCGGTCCAGGGTGGCGGTGATGCGGCGCTCCTCCTCGGCCCGGCGGTCGGCGAGGCGGCTCTCCAGCTGGCGGCCGAGTTCGGCGGCGCGGGCCTCCAGGGAGCGGTAGAGGGGGTCGCGGAGCTTGGGCCAGGCCTCCGTGAGTTCCTTGCGCAGGTGCGGGGCGGCTTCGGTGCCCTGGGTGAGGGCCTGGGACAGGACCCGGCCCTGCTCCCCCACCGACTCCCAGCGGCGGAAGCGGCCGGTGTCGCCGAACCAGCCGCCCGCGTACAAGACTTCCTCGTGCAGGCGGGTGCCGTCCGTGCCGACGAGGACGTAGCGCGCGTACGCGGAGACGAGGGTCGTGGTGACGGCCGGGTCGTCGGTGACGACGGCGGTGACGCGGCTCAGGCCGACCGAGTCGGCGTTCCAGACGGCGGCGGTGAGCAGGCGCGTGGAGAGGGCGACGAGCGGGTGCTTGAGGTGGGCGAGGACCACGTCGTCCCTGCCCTGCGCGGCGACCTGCGGGGAGAAGGTGAGCGGGCGCTGCTCGCCCTCGCGAAGCTTGTGGGCGAGGCCGCGGGTCGCCCGCTCCCAGCTGCCGGACAGAGGCTGTACGTCGAAGAGGTCGCCCGGTTCGAAGTCCTCGGCGCGGACCGTGGACGGCAGGAGCGGCGGCTGGTGGTCGAGGGCCAGGGCCGTGTCGACGACGCGCTTGACGTTGATCGGCGTCAGGCCCAGCGTGCCGACCGTCTCCTCGTACTGGTCGGCGAGCCGCTTCGTCTGTGCCGTGACGTTCTGCTCGGGGGCGACGTCGCCGCCCGTGCGGCGGCCCTTGATGGGCTTGGGCTTGGCGTTCTCGATGTCGACGGGCGCCGTGTCGCCGGTCATGCGGCGCTGGACGGCGTCGGCGAGGACGGCGTTGACGGAGCCGAGGTCGTGCTCCATGCGCGCGACCTTCTTGGCGACGCGGGAGAGGAACTCCAGGTCGGCCTCGTAGGAGCCGGCCTGGGCTTGCTGCCAGCCGGAGCCGATGAAGTGGGTGATCTCCGGGTCCTTCTTCTGGCCCCAGCGGTCGATGCGGCCGATGCGCTGTTCGAGCTTGTTGGGGTTGAAGGGGATGTCGTAGTTGATCAGGCGGTGGCAGTGGTTCTGGAGGTCGATGCCCTCGCCGGCGGCGTCGGTGGCCAGGAGGATGCGGACCTTGCCCTCGAGGCGGGACGGCTCGGTCTGGAAGCCGAGGCGGATGCGCTCGCGCTCTTCGGCGGACAGGCCGCCGTGCAGACGCTCGACGCGGCCGCCGTCGGTGAGTTCCTCCTGCTGGAGGAGGTCGTGGAGCCATTCCTGGGTGTCGCGGTACTCGGTGAAAATCACGACCCGCTCGTTGGTCCACCTCTTGCCGTCGGGACGGCAGATCGCCTTGATCTCACGGATCAGCGCCTCGGCCTTCGAGTCGGGTGCCGCCTCGTGGGTGAGGGCCCAGCGTTCCATCTCCTGGAGCAGGTCGAGTTCCTGGCCGTCCTCGGCCGGGGTGAGCGAGGTGGAGCGGGTCAGCGCGTCGTCCTCGGCGTCGACCAGGCCCGTGTCGTCGAGGTCGGCGACCAGGTCGGCGAACTCCTCCAGCCACTCGGGGACTTCGGCGGCGGCGGAGCGTCCTCGCGCGGGGCCGGTGTCGTCCAGGTGGGAGAGGTAGACCTGGACGGTGTGGAGGAAGGCGGCCGGGGAGGAGAACAGGCGCTTCTTCAGGAGCAGGGTCACGAGGTCGGCGGCTCGGCGGCCGCCCCGGGCCTTCGGGGTGAGCTTCTTGCGCCGCAGGTCCGCGAAGGAGCCGAGCAGCTCGTGAATCGCGCGCTCCTGCTGCGTGTAGTCGACGGACAGCTCGCGGGTGACGCGGGTGCGGAAGCGGGGCGTGCCGTCGGCGTTGGTGACCGTCGACTTCAGGCGGCGGACGACCGTGTCCTTCAGCGCTTCCTTGTCGGGGTCGACTCCGCGTGCGAAGCGCTGGTCGTCGATGAGTTCGAGGAGGGCCGTGTACGACTCCGGGTAGCCGTTGTGCGGGGTGGCGGAGAGGAAGAGGCGGTGCTCGAAGTGCGGGACGAGGCGCCGGATCAGCTTCGTCTGCTGGGAGTCGACGGCGTAGACCTGCTTGGGCGCGGCGGGTGCGACGTGGTGGGCCTCGTCGAGGACGAGGAGGTCGAAGAAGCGCTTGTGCTCGCCATCGGGGCTCTCCTCGGGGGCGCCGATGACCTCGTCGAGGAGGCGTTGGGCCTTCTGGCCGCGCAGCCAGGGCAGGGAGACGATGGTGAGCGGGTGGACGCGGAAGGGGTTGGCCGCGGTGCCGTGGGTGCGGCGCAGGCGGGCGCAGTGTTCGGAGTCGACGATGGTGAACTCGAGGCCGAACTTCTCGGCCATCTCGTCGCGCCACTTGAGGGTGAGGCCGGCCGGGCAGACGACCATGGTGCGGCGGGCGCGGCCCCGCAGCAGCAGTTCCTGGACGACGAGTCCGGCCTCGATGGTCTTGCCGAGGCCGACGTCGTCGGCGAGGAGGAGGTTGACACGGGGGGCGCCGACGGCGCGGGAGACCGGCTCCAGCTGGTACGGCTCGACGGCGACGCCGGAGCGGAACGGGGCCTGGAGGGTCTTGGCGTCGGCGGAGGCGACGGCGGACCAGCGGACGGCGTCGAGGAACGCGGCGAGGCGGTTCGGGGAGTCGTAGGCGCCGGCGGAGGCGTCGGGAAGGGAGCCGGCGGGCAGGACGCGACGGCCGGGCTCGACCTCCCAGATGACGGAGAGGGTGTCGCCGAAGCGGCCGTCGGCGACGGACTGGAGGTGGACGAGGGTGGCGGGCATGCGCTCCTGGTCGCTGTCAGAGGCCGGGGAAGGCTCGACGCGGGCGACCACCCAGGACTGGCCGCGCACCTCGACGAGGTTGCCCTCCTCGGGGAGCTGCTCGGCCCCCGCCCGCTCGGTCTCACGCTGAGCTGCTGGCGTCATGGGCGCTGTTCCCCTCGGTGTCTCCTGCGGCCGTCCGTAGACAAGTGTCCTGTCTCCCCACCGGAACGGTCCGACCGCAGGCTAACATGAGCCATCTACTGTGAACAGAGATTACAAAAACATGGTCGGCGCGGGGCGGCTCAGGACATGCGGCGCAGCCGGTCCAGCAGCGCCTGTGCGCGCCCGTGACGGTCGTCTCCCACTCGGAGTATCCGCTCCTCGTCCCCGACCAGGCGCCGCAGCAGCTCGGTGGCCGCGTGCCGCTCTCCCCCGCGCACCAGCAGTACGGCGATCTCGTAGCGGGTGTCCAGCACCGCCAGGTCGTCCGGTCCGAGGAGGCTGCGCTGCTCGGCGAGGACGGACTTGAGGTCGTCCAGCGCCTCCCGGGTGCCGCCGAGCGCCGCCACGCACAGGGCGGCGCCCACGCGGGCGGTGAGCAGGTCGGCCCGTCCCAGGTCCGGGGCGGCCATGAGTGCCCCGTACTCCTCCAGAGCGCGGGCCGGGCTGCCGGAGCGGCGCAGGGCCGCCGCCTCGACCAGGCGCGGGTGCGGCACCGGGACTCTCACTGGGGGCGACGACGGTGCCGGCGCCCAGGTGGCGAGCAGCGTGGCCACTTCCGCCGCCGAGACGGGGCGGTCCCGCGGGTTCTTCTCGAGCAGGGCCTCCACCAGCCGACACAGCCCGGCCGGCACTTCGGGACGGCGGTCGGTGATCGGTGGCACGGGATCGTGCGCGTGCCGGTGGTAGAGCATGAAGGGGCTGGCGTCCGTGAACGGCGGAGCTCCGGCGAGCAGCTCGTACAGGACACAGCCCAGGGAGTAGAGGTCACTGGCTGGCTCTGCCTTGCCGACGGCCTGTTCGGGTGCCATGTAGACGACCGTGCCGGGGGTGGCGTTGGCGGCAGTGAAGCGGGTTTCGCCAGGCTGGGGCTCCAGTGCGGCGGCGACCCCGAAGTCCAGGACCTTGAGCTCCCCGTCCGGAGTGATCATGAGGTTGGCGGGTTTGAGGTCTCGGTGCATGACCCCCTGGCCGTGGGCGTAGACGAGCACGTCCGCGGCCCGTCGTGCCACGTCCGCGGCCCGGTCGACGGGCAGGGGGCCGTCACTCTCGAGCACGGCGTCGAGGGTGCGGCCGGGGACTAGGTCCATGACCAGGAACAGCTCACCGTCGTGGCTGCCGTGGTCGTGCACCGCCGGGATACCCGGATGCTCCAGCCGACGGGTCAGGCTCGCTTCGCGCAGGAAGCGCCGCTCCAGTGTGCTGGGGGCCCCAGCACGGCCGCCGACCGCGAGGAGCTTGACCGCCACCTCGCGGTCCTTGCTCCGGTCGTACGCCGCCCAGACGACCCCCATGCCGCCCCGGCCCAGCTCGTGCGTGAGCTCGTACGGTCCAAGGCTTCGCCGCATTGCGCCCGTCCCCAGCCAGTCCCGGCGCTCACGGCGCCTGCCACCTCCGCACGACCGTGAGCGGCGCGTCGCCCTCGGTCGCTCACGTCATCCTCTCACTGTTCACGCAGGCCTCGGGCTTTGCGGCACGAGGAAGGGGCGGCGCGGGTCCTCGGGCAGGCCGGGGCGCAACGCCAACCGGGGGTTCGGCGCCGGCAGGAAGGGAGCCAGGGCCGCGTAGACCTCTGTGGCGGAGGTCGGCCGGTCCTGGGGACGCTTGGCGAGCAGGGCCGACACCAGGTCCTGGAGGTCGCGCGGGACATCGACGCCCGATTCGGCGATGGCGGGCGGTGTCTCTCTGAGGTGCCGGGAGGCGAGGAGCGCAGGTTGGTCGGTGGCGAAGAGCGGTGTGCCGGTGAGCATGTGATGCAGCAGGCAGCCCAGCGCGTAGAGGTCACTGCGCGCGTCCAAAGGGTCGCGTCCGGAGAGCAGTTCGGGTGAGGCGCAGGCGATGTTGCCGATGGCCTCGCCGGTCATGGTCAAGCCCGGATCCATGTCGCCCAGGAGCTTGACGAGGCCGAAGTCAAGGATCTTCATCACGCCGTCGCGCCGGATCATGACGTTCTGCGTCTTCAGGTCCCGGTGGACGAGGCCTGCGGCGTGAGCGGCGGAGAGACCTGCACACAGCTGAGCGGTCATGGAGGCCGCCGACGGGACGTCGAACCGTCCATCCTCCTGCTGGTCGAAGAGGTAGTCCAGCGTGGTGCCGTCGATCAGTTCCATGACAAGACAGCAGGTGTCGTCGGTGATCGAGGCGTCGAAGACTGTCGTGATGTTTCCGTGGTCGAGACGTGCCGCGGCCTGCGCCTCCCGTTCGAATCGGGCGAGAGCCGCATCACGGCTCCGGGGGACAGCCAGGAGGTCCGCCGCGACGGTCTTCACCGCGACCGGCCGGTCGAGATACACGTCATGGCCCTCCCAGACCTGCCCCATGACGCCCCTGCCGAGGACCGACTTCAACCGATAGCGATCACGTAGCACCAGTCCCGGCGCAAATTCCCGCATATCCTCCACCCTCCACATTTCCCGCACAGTGAATCAGGCTTCTTGCGCTGTGAACAAAGTCAATGAGGGTAGTACCCTTGCGACTCCCACGGGCGCTGGGATGCCGACCACCCAGCAGGCCAAGCACCTCGGAGACCTTTGATGAGTACACCCAGCGCCGTACCCGTCAGCCTGGCCGAGATCGCCCGCATCGCCGGCGTGGGTCGTGCCGCGGTGAGCAACTGGCGCCGTCGCCACGACTCGTTCCCGTCCCGGATCGGCGGCACTGACGTCAGTCCGCAGTTCTCGCTCGCGGAGGTCGAGCTGTGGCTGCGGGAGAACGGCAAGCTCAAGGACGTCGGTGGCCGCGAGTTCCTGTGGCCGCGTTTCGAGGCGCTCGGCAGCCGGGACGAGTCGGGGCTGGCGATCGCCGAAGCAGCCCGTCGGATGCGCTTTCCCAGGACCCGTAGCACCTCTTCCGACTTCTCCGCCGAAGTGCGACAGCTCGTCGGCGAGGCCGCGGCCCTGGGGCGCGCGGAAGGGCCCCGTCAGACCTTTGAGTTCCTGCTGCAGCGCTGGCTCGAGACACATGTCCGGCAGCTCAGTACCACTCCCGCGCCGCTCGCAACCCTGATGACCAGCATCGCGCTCTCCGCGCGCGTCGGTGAGTCGACGGAGGGACTGACCGTCTTCGACCCGGCCTGCGGCACCGGGCACCTGGCGGCGGCGGCATGCCAGGAGTACGACGGCCCGGGACTGACCGTGCTGGGCTGCGAGCGCGACCCAGCACTCGCCGCGCTGGCCACCGCCCGTCTCGGCTTCGTCACAGAGGGCCGGGCCATCCGTACGGAAGTCGTCACGGCCGACGCACTGCGCGCGGACCCGTTCGCGGGCACACCGGCCGACATCGCCCTGTGCAATCCACCGTTCAACGAGCGGGACTGGGGTTACGAGGAACTCGCCACCGACCAGCGCTGGGCGCACGGTCTGCCACCTCGTACCGAGCCTGAACTCGCTTGGGTACAGCACCTTCTCTCCCATCTCAAGCCCGGAGGGGCGGCCGTCGTCGTCCTGCCGCCCGCAGTGGCCTCACGCAGGGCAGGACGCCGGATCCGCGGCTCACTGTTGCGCACCGGAGCGTTGCGGGCGGTCGTGGCCCTGCCGGCCGGCAGCGCTCAACCACACAGTGTCTCGCTGCAGTTGTGGGTACTCAGAGCGGCTCCGGACACTTCCACTGCCGTCGCTCCCGTGCAGGACGCGCTCCTCGTGGACGCCACGGACTTCGCACGGCCCGGCAGCAGGGAACCGGGACCCGACTGGGATGCCCTCAGTGCCTTCGTCCTGTCCGCGCTGGCCGACATGGACCACCCGGAGGCCGCTCCGCCGGAGAACGCCGTACGCGTCCCTTTGCTCGATCTCCTGGACGACGAAGTCGACGTCACCCCAGGGCGGTACACCGCTTCACGCGCCGAAACGAGCGGCATGGAACTCTCCGCCTCGTGGAAAGAACTGGGATCCCTGCTCACCGGCCTGACCGGTCATGTGCGGCAGTTGTCCGAGCTCGCTTTCGAGGCGGAATCCTCGCAGACCACGACCACGGTCGGTGACCTCGTGAAGGCCGGCGCGCTGACCTTGCGCCCCGGGCAACAGCCCTCCGAGAGCGAACCCTCCTCCGAAGACACCGAACTACCCCTGCTCACGGTCGCCGATCTACTCATGGACGGCACCCCTGGCGGGATGGTCCCCGCGCACACGGCTCACGCCGTCGTCGAGGACGGGGACGTGGTGATCGCCGGGGTCGTCCGGGCCTACCGGGCATGGGTTCACCAGGGCCCTCCGACCGCCCTGGGCCCTCAGCTCTACGCCCTGCGCGTGGACCCTGAGAAGGTCGATGCGCACTTCCTCGCGGGCTGCCTGCGTGCGCCTGCCAACGGCCGCCAGGCGGGCACACACGCGTCCAGTTCGTCGCGGGTCGACATCCGCCGCCTGCAGGTCCTTCAGCTCCCGTTGGAGGAGCAGGTCGCCTACGCGGAAACCTTCCGCTGTCTCAGGGACTTCGAGACGCTCCTCGACCGGGCCGGGCACCTCGGCAAGGGGTTGGTGGGCGACGTGAGCGACAGGCTCGCCGCGGGCGGATTGGCGCCCTGACCACGACAAGCCCCCTCGCCTGTCCGCCCGACCAACTCCATCGGCGTGGATCCGGACCTCGATTTCCTCGGTAGTCCTTGGTCTGCCCGTCGGCGCCCGGACCGGATGGCGATCGGCCGTCCTGCAGCCGGCGACGATCAGCAGTGCGCGTCACGCCTGAAGGTCATCACAGCCCGTTCCTATCTCCCGCTTGCGGCATGGAGGTGAGGATTCCCCGGCACCGCACACCGCCAGGTTTAGCCATCGATCCCCAACGCCCCCAGCAACATCGGCAGCGAAGCATGCAGCTCCCGCTCCCAATAGGCCCACCCGTGCGTCCCCGGCCCATAGAAGTTGGTCGTCACGTGCTTCGCGCCCACGCGCCGCAGCTCCGCCGCCAGCGCATGGTTCTGTCGGTTGAAGTCGGCCTCGAGGGCGCTCGTGCTTCCCGGCGTGTCCAGGGGGCCCGTCGTGCCGTCGCCGCAGGACAGGTACACCGGGATGGAGCGGAGGCGTTTCGCGAGATGGTAGGGGTCGTGGGACTCCCAGATCCGGCGTTGGGCGACCGGGTCGCCCCAGACGCGGAGGGGGTCATTGTTCTGGCCGGCGAAGAAGCCCATGATGCGGTTGATCGACTCGTCGTTCAGGAGGGGGTGGACCGAGCCGGAGTAGGCCGCTGTCGCCTTGAACATGCCGGGGTGCCTGGCGGCGTACATCAAGGCGCCCTGGCCGCCCATCGACAGGCCCGCCACGACGCGGTTGGTGCCGGCGCCCCAGTCGCGTTCCAGGAGCCTGCGAAGCTCCACGGTGTGGAAGGTCTCCCAGGCGGGGTCGCCGCCCTGGCCGTGGTTCCACCAGTCGGAGTACCAGCCGTTCCAGCCGGCCTCGGGCATGACGACGAGGACGTCGCGGAGTGCGTCGGTCTGCGCCACGTCCGTCCTCGCGGTCCACGACGTGTAGTCGCCGCAGCAGCCGTGCAGGAGCCAGAGGGTCGGCCAGTGTTGTCGGTGGCTACGGTCCTGTGGGTTCCAGCCGTCCGGGGTCAGGAGGCGGACCTTGACCGTGCGGCCGCCCAGGGCCGTTGACCGTACCGACAGGTCGACCTGGCGGTCGGCGACCTGAGTGACGGCGACGACTTCGGCCCCCGGGCGGGAAGCGCCCGCCTTCTCCGCGGCCAGCGCCGGGGCCGTCGGGGCCAGGGTGGCGAGCAGTACGGACAGGACCAGCAGGACTCGGGCTCGTAGGGTCAGGGCGGTGGGCACGTTCGCGGACACTGCGGCTCCCTGGGGTGGGTTGCTGTTCGTCGCGCTTTGGTGCGGGGTTTCCTGTGTCGGTGGGGTGGCGGCGCGTACAGGTCAGTGGTGGTGCCTGCGGGGCAGGATCAGCAGCGCGTCGCCCACCGGGCGTTCGCCGGCCGCGTCCGACGGGGTGTTGATCACGGTGCCGTTCGTCACCATCGTCGTCGAGCCGCCGCCGTCGAGGTTGACCGCGTCGCGCAGGCCGAGTGACTTGGCGACCTCGGCGCTCTCGGTGATGCTGAGGCCGAGGGAGTCGGTGCTGCGTCCGTCGGCGGTGACGAGGACGGTGCGGCCGACGGCGTCCACTCCGGCCAGGGTGCGGGGGTTTCGTTTGTGGACCCAGCCGTAGTACCAGCTCGGGTCGCCGGGGTGGACCATGCCGTCCGTGGCGGGGGTGACGTGGATACGGCCGTCGCGGACCAGTTCGGGGCCGGCGTTCAGGATGTCGGTGCGGGGGGAGGGTGAGACGCGGTGGCCGCGTTCGTCCCGCAGGGTCGTGCTGACGCGCAGGTGGGCATCGAGGGGGGCGAGGGCAGTCAGGTCGGCCACGCGTCGGCCGGTTGCCTGGAGGGAGCTTCCGCCCGGTGGGAGTGTTCCGCCTCGTGGTGAGCGTAGTTCGACGACCCGGTCATGGGCGTCCAGTACGGCCTCCAGGCCCTCGCCCTGGGGCGTGTGGCCGCCGTAGTCCGGTGTGAAGGTGATCAGTTCGTCGGGGTTGGTGCAGGTTACGTCGTGGAGCGGCTGGGAGGTTGGGGTGTCGCCCGCTGTGCCGCCGCAGTTTCTGATCAGGCCCGGTACGCGGTTGATGCCGTTCAGGGGGAGGGTGGAGCCGCTACCGGTGACCCGGCCCTTCCAGGTGAAGCGGGTGATCTCCGTGCCTCGGGCGTTGTCGTGGACCACCAGGGCGGGGCGTCCCGCCACTGGTTCGCTCAGCAGACGTCCGTCGTAGACGCCCACGCCGGCCGGGTCGCCCGGGGCGCCCGCCTTGGGGTCGAGGACGAAGAAGCCGGCGTTGATCGCGGCGGTCGCGGCGGCCGATGCCGCGAGTTGGGTGGTTGTCTCGCGGTTCTCGATGTCCGGGCCGTACGACGCGTCGAGGCTTCCGCGGAATTTGCGTGGGTCGATGGTGAGGACGTCGACCCGCCAGGGGCCGCGGTCCGTCGCCTCGCCGTCCCAGCCCGTGTATACGGCGGAACCCGTGTAGCCAGCTGCCCGCAGGCGTGCACGTTCGGACGTCGCGGTGGTCTGCGAGTCGAATGTTCCTGTGCGGACGCGGTAGCCGATGGTTCCGCCGGTGTAGTCGGCGGTTCTCGGGGTCGTCACCAGCTCGACCCTGGCGTCGAAGCCGTCCTGCCGCAGTTCTGCGGCCAGTTCGTCGGCGCTCGCCCTGTCCTTGAGCGCCGTCGGCGGGGCGTCCGGGTCCGGTGAGGTGTCGCCGCCCGGGATGGAGACCTCGACCGTCCAGTGCAGTGCCGGGTTGGCACTACCGGAAGTACCGCGCACGATGCGGGTGAGGGTGACGCCCGGTTGAAGGGTGGTCGTGGTACGGGTCTCCGGGAGGTCCGTGGGGCCCAGAGGCAGGGTGAGTCGCGTCGACGGCGGGTGCGACTGCGGTTGCTGGGACGACGCCTGGGCCGGCAGCGCGCTCGCCGTGGCGAGCATGCCCAGTACGGCACTCGCGGCACACAGTCTCTTCTTCATCCGCCCCGCCTCAGTGCCGACTTCAGACGCCCACCGACCCGTGCTGCGCACAAGTATCGACCGGTTCCGGCTTGCGTCAAGGGTGGGTCGGTGGGCGGTGGCGGCTCAGGGGACCCTGGCCACGCCGACGTAGAAGCCGCTGCGTTCCTGCGTCGGTGCCGGTTCCTCCTGGTACCACTCGGTGGCGAACACCAGGCCGGGCGTGACGAGTTCCAGGCCTTCGAAGAAGGGCTCGACCTCGCTCCGGGTGCGCATCCGCAGCGGAATCGCACCCTTCTTGTACGCGGTCTCCGTCTCCTGCTTCAACTCCGGGTGCTGGTCCGCCGTCCCGTGCGACAGCAGCAGGAAGCTGCCGGACGGGAGCGCGTCCACCAGGGTGCGTACGACGCCGTACGGGTCCTCGTCGTCCGGCAGGAAGTGCAGCAGGGCTATCAGCGAGAGGGCGACGGGGCGGTCGAGGTCGAGGAGTTCGCCGGCGCGGTCCAGGATGGTCGCGGGCTCTCGTACGTCCGCGTGGAGGAAGGCGGTGGCGCCCCCCGGGGTGCTGGTCAGCAGCGCTTCCGCGTGCCGGAGGACGATCGGGTCGTTGTCCGCGTAGACGATCCGGGCGCTCGGCGTGATCGCCTGCACGATCTGGTGGAGGTTGGGTTCGGTGGGGATGCCGGTGCCGATGTCGAGGTACTGGTCGACGCCGCTCTTCGCCAGCCACGCGGCGGCGCGGTGCATGAACGCCCGGTTGCGTGCCGCGTTGCCCCGCGCCTCTTCGGGCAGCGTCTCCCCGACCTGCTGGTCGACGGGGTAGTTGTCCTTTCCGCCCAGGAGCCAGTCGTAGACGCGTGCGGGGTGGGGTTTGCTGGTGTCGATGTGCGGTCTGGGTATACCGGCAGTCACAGGACGACGCTCCTCCGTACACGGAACCACGGGCAACTGAGTTCCCGGCAGGGCGTGGGAACAGCCTCCACCGGCAGACCCGTCCCGCACCACGGGACGGCGGCGCCAGCCTATCCGGCCCGGTCACGGGTGGGAGGGGCGAGGCACCGTGACGCCCTGGCTCAGTGACACCCGCGCAAGGTCAGGGTGGACAACCGCCCAACGTCCCCGGCGAAGACGCCGGAGGTGCTGCTGTCCGGCAGGTGACCGGAGGCGCCGGGTCCCGGCCGTTACCTCGGTCCGACCGGCCTTCAGCCGTAGCAGGCCGGGAGGGGCTCAAGGCCCTCCGGCACCCCGTATTCAAAGACCGCCGTGTACGCCTCCGCGATGTCACAACCCCTGTCGAACCACGGGTAGGCGAACCCGCTCCAGACCAGAAGGACCACGATGAGCGCGTTGCGCGTGCCCTTTGACATGTCTGGGACTATTCCACCCGGCCGAGCGGAACATGCCGTACCGCATCCTTCCCAACGTGTCCCACCGGCCGACGTGTTCGCGTCCGCCGGCCCGGGCCGCCCTCGGTGCTCGTGTCGTACCCCTGCTGCGAAGGGCCGGTATGGGGGCTGCCCCCTCCGCGGTCGGGAGGGGACAGCCCGGGACGCTACCGCGTCGGTGTGCCGACCGCTGCCGGCGCCGGTGCGTAGCCGGTGGGGCGGGCGGTGAAGGTGCCGCGGCCCTGGGTGCGGCTGCGCAGGCGGGTCGCGTAGCCGAACAGTTCGGCCAGCGGCACGGTGGCCGTGACGACCGCCGCGCCGGCCCGCGTGTCCGACCCCGTGACGCGGCCCCGGCGTGCCGCCAGGTCGCCGAGTACGCCGCCGACCGCGTCCTCGGGCACGGTGACCGTGACCTCAACGACCGGCTCCAGCAGACCCATCGCCGAGGCGCGCAGGGCGTCGCGGAGACCGAGCCGGCCGGCGGTGCGGAAGGCCGTGTCCGAGGAGTCCTTCACATGGATCTGGCCGTCGGTGAGCGTGACCCTGAGGCCCGTCACCGGGTGGCCGCCTAGCGGGCCCTCGGCCAGGGCGTCCCGGCAGCCGGCCTCGACGGCCCGCACGAACTCCTGCGGTACGCGGCCGCCGACGACCGCCGAGCGGAACACGAACCGGCTCTCCTTCGAACTCGAACCCACCTCCGTGTCTCCTTCCATGTCCTCCTCCCACGGCTCCACGTCGAGTACGACGTGCGCGAACTGGCCTGCCCCGCCGTCCTGTTTGACGTGTCGGTAGACGAAGCCGGTCACGCCCTCGCCGACCGTCTCGCGGTACGCCACGCCCGGGCGTCCGACGGCGACCTCGAGGCCGTGCTCGCGGCGGACGCGCTCCACCGCGACCTCCAGGTGCAGTTCGCCCATGCCCGAGAGAACCGTCTGGCCGGTCTCCGGGTCGGTCCGCACGGCCAGCGAGGGGTCCTCCTCGGTCAGCCGGGCGAGCGCCGAGGCCAGCCGGTCGGTGTCGGTGGAGCGACGAGCCTCGACCGCCACGTGCACGACCGGCTCGGCCACGCCCGGAGGCTCCAGGACGAGTGGGGCGCCCGGTGTGCACAGCGTCGAGCCGGCGCGGGCGGACTTCAGCCCGACCACGGCGACGATGTCCCCGGCGACCGCGCGCTCCAGCGGGTCGTGGCGGTCGGCCCGTACCCGCAGGATGCGGCCGATCCGCTCGGTGCGGCGCGTGCCCGCGTCCCACACGGTGTCTCCCTTCTCGATCGTGCCCGAGTACACCCGCAGGTACGTCAGCCGCCCCGTCGGGGTCGCGTTCACCTTGAACGCCAGTGCCGCCATCGGTGCCGCCGGATCGGCCGGCCGCTCCTGCTCCGTGCCGTCGTGGGCGGTGCCGCGTACCGGGGGTACGTCCAGCGGGGACGGCAGGTATGTGACGACCGCGTCCAGCAGCGGTTCGACCCCGCGGTTGCGGTAGGCCGAGCCACACAGCACCACCACGCCGTCGCCGCTGTGCGTCAGGTCGCGCAGCGCGCCGGCGAGGGTGTCCGCGGTGAGCGTCTCCCGGTCGCAGAACTCCTCCAGCGCGGCCGGATGGCGCTCCGCCACCGCCTCCTCCAGCAGTCGGCGCCTACGGGACGCCTCCTCCCGCAGGGAGTCGGGCACCGGCCCCTCCTCGGCCGTCTCCGCGCCGTCGGCCCACACCAGGGCACACATGCGCAGCAGATCGACTACGCCCATGAAGCCGTCCTCCGTTCCGATGGGCAGCTGCACGACCAGGGGCGCCGGGTGCAGCCGCTCGCGGATCGAGGCGACGGCCGTGTCGAGGTCGGCGCCGGACCGGTCCATCTTGTTGACGAACGCGATCCTCGGCACACCGTGCCGGTCGGCCTGCCGCCACACGGACTCGCTCTGCGGTTCCACGCCCGCGACGGCATCGAACACGGCGACCGCGCCGTCCAGCACGCGCAGCGAGCGCTCGACCTCGTCGGCGAAGTCGACGTGTCCCGGGGTGTCGATCAGGTTGATCCGGTGACCGTCCCAGGCACAGCTGACGGCCGCGGCGAAGATGGTGATGCCGCGATCGCGCTCCTGCGGGTCGAAGTCGGTGACGGTCGTGCCGTCGTGGACCTCACCGCGCTTGTAGGTGGTGCCGGTGGTGAACAGGATGCGCTCGGTGACGGTGGTCTTGCCGGCGTCGACGTGGGCGAGGATGCCCAGGTTGCGGACGGTGGTGAGGGGGTTGGTGTTGATGCGCACGGCCTGTGGCCTTTCGCTGATCTGTGCAGCTGATGGGTGCAGCTGATCTGTGAACAGGGCGGCGCGATTCCCGGGACGAGGGAAGGACGGAAACGGAGACACGGCCCGCCGTGGAGAGGCAGGCGATGTGACGGTACGTCAGTCGACTGACGGTATGTCAGATACTCGTCGCGGGCATCCGGTGCCGGCCGCGCAGCGGACACCGGACGGCCGAAGACACCAGGATCACCTCGTACCGGGACGGGGGAACGACGGCAGCGGTGCAGATGCGCACGGCCCGACTCCCCTCACTCGATCTCGATGTCGTGGTGAGTGTAGGGAGGTCGGGGGCGGCGTCGCATCGTATTTTCGTCAGGTCCGCGCGCCACTCTCCAGCCGGGCCGTCGTCTCCATGAGCGACACCGTGAAAGGGTGCTGAGGTGCCGTCGACAGCTGTCCGGCCGACCCCTGTTCGACGATCTCCCCCGCGTCCACCACGGCGATGCGCTGGGCCTGTCGGGCGGTGTCCAGGTCGTGGGTGATGAGGACGAGGGAAAGGCCGGCGCGGTCTTCGAGCAGCGTCGAGAGCAGGTCGAGGATGCCGCGGCGGGTGACCGTGTCGAGGCCGGAGGTGATCTCGTCACAGATGAGGACGCGGGGGTGGGCGAGCAGGGCACGGGCGAGTGCGGCGCGCTGGAGTTCGCCGCCGGAGAGTGCGCCGGGCAGGCGGCGGACCGTGTCGTCGCCGAGTCCCGTTCGGGCCAGCGTGGTGCGGGCCTCGGCCAGGGCCGCCCGCTCGTCGGCGCCGCGCAGCCGGACCGCCGTGCGGGCGACCTGGTCGAGGACGGGCCGGTGTTCGTCGAACGCGGCGCGGGCGTCCTGGAAGACGTACTGCACGGCGGCGAGTTGGGAGCGGTCGCGGTGTCGCAGGCTGGGTGGGAGCGGGGTGCCGTCGAGGAGGTTCTCGCCGTCGTGGTCGCGGTGGAGGCCGGCCAGGCAGCGGGCGAGGGTGGTCTTGCCGCTGCCGGAGCGTCCGACGACGGCGAGGCATTCCCCGGCGTGCAGGGTGAGGTGCGCGGACCGCAGGACGGTGGCCGGGCGGCGGGCTCCGTCGCGGTGGCGGGCGGTGAGGCCGCGTACTCGGAGGACGGGGTCGGATCCGCCGCCGGTCTCGCCAACGCCGTCGCCGGCGCCGTCGCTGTCGCCGTCCATCACACGGTCCTCGGCCGGTGGTACGGGGCGACGAGGGCCGTCGACGTCGAGCAGACGGCGGGTCCACTCGTGCCGTGGCGCGCTCCACAGCCGTTCGGCCGGGCCCGACTCGACGACCCGGCCGGCCCGCAGGACGAGCACGTCGTCGGCGAGGGCGCGGACCACGTCGAGGTCGTGGCTGAGCAGGACGACGGCGATACCGCGGGCCGTGAGCGACGACAGCTCGTCGACGATGCGGCCCTTGGTGAGGACGTCCTGACCGGTGGTGGGTTCGTCGGCGACGACGACGCGGGCACCGAGCAGCAGGGCCTGGGCGAGGACGACGCGTTGTTGCTGACCGCCGGAGAGCTGGTGCGGGTAGCGGCGCAAGAGCGCTTCGGCATCGGGTAGTTGTGCGTCGGCGAGGGCCCGCAGGATTCTCGCGCGTGCCGCCGGGCGGCGTTCGGCCCGGGGCAGGTGGCGTACCTGGGGGCGGGCGATGTCGTGCAGGAGGGCGCCGACGCGGCGGGCCGGGTTGAGGACCGACGCCGGGTGCTGGGGGACGTAACCGACAGGGCCCTCGGCGGCGTGGCGTACCTCGCCGGTGACGCGGGCGCCGGGCGGGTATTCGCCGAGCAGGGCCAGGCCGGTGGTGGTCTTGCCGCTGCCGGAGGAGCCGACCAGTGCGGTGACGCGGCCGGGCAGCACCCTCAGAGTGACTCCGTCGACGATCGCCCGGCCGTCGACCTCCACGCGCAGGTCGCGGATCTCGGCGACCGGTCCGACCGCCTCGTTCCGTACGACCGCCTCGTTCGCTTCGACCGCCTCGTTCCGTACGACGGCATCCTTGCGGGGGTTCACGGCCGTCCTCCCTTCCGTGGCTTCACCAGTGCGGCGTCGAAGAGCAGGTTGCCGCCGGTCGTCAGGGCCACGATCAGCAGCGCCGGGACCACCACGGCCCAGGGCTGTACGAACAGTCCGGTGCGGTTGCGGTCGACCATGACCGCCCAGTCGGCGGCGTCCGGTGTGACGCCGACCCCGAGGAAGGCGGCCGTCGAGACCAGGTACAGCACGCCGGTGAGGCGGACGCCCGCGTCGGCGGCCAGGGTGCGCAGGGCTGAGCGTCCGACGTAGCCGACGGCGATCCGCCACCACGTCTCGCCCTGCATGCGCAGCGCCTCGACCGCGGGCCGGGCCGCCGCCTCGGCCCCGGCGGCGCGTACGATCCGGGCCGCGTCGGGCACGTTGACCAGCGCCACCAGCAGCGCCAGCCCGACGGCGCCGGGCGAGAACACGGACGCCACCAGCAGGATCAGCAGCAGTGACGGCACGGCGAGCAGCACGTCCAGGGGGCGCATCAGCGCCTCCTCCAGCCACCGCGCGTGGGTCAGCGCGCCGGCGAGTCCCAGCGGCAGGGCGACCAGGTAGGCCAGGGCGGTGGCGGCGAGGGCGGTGACGACGACCGTACGGCCGCCGTGCAGCACCTGGTGCCACACGTCCCGGCCCACGAAGTCGGTGCCGAGCCAGTGTCCGTCGCCCAGGGTGAAGGAGGTCGCGCGTGGTCCGGGCTCGCCCGCGAACAGCGGTCCCAGGAGGGCGAGGAGGAGCGGTACGGCGACGACCGTCGCGCCGAGCGCGTAGCGGCGGATGCCCGGGCGGCGCCGCGCCGCCGGCTGCGTGGACGTCACGCGGCCACCCCCGCCCGGGGTGCGAAGCGGTGGGCGACGAGGTCGGCGCCGAGGTTGAGGACGACGGTCAGGGCGCCGAACACCACGGCGAGGCCCTGCACCACCGGTACGTCGCGTTCGGCGACGGCGTTCAGGAGGACGGTGCCGAGTCCGGGGATCACGAAGAGGGCCTCCACGACGATGACGCCGCACAGCAGCCAGTCGACGGTGCGGGCGAGTTGCTGTGCGGCCGGGGCCAGGGCGTTGGGCAGGGCGTGGGCGTAGCGGATGCGGGCGCCGGGGACGCCGTAGCGGCGGGCGTGGGCGGCGTACGGGGAGGCGAGGGCGTCGACCATGCCGGCCCGGACCAGGCGGGCCAGGGAGCAGACGGGCCGGGAGAGCAGGACCAGGACGGGCAGGACCAGGACCGCCGGATGGGCGAGGAGGTCGGTGCCGTGGCCGACGGCGGTCGGCGGCAGCCAGGCCAGTTGCAGGGCGAAGACGGTGACCAGCAGTACCCCGAGGGCGAATTCGGGGACCGCGTACACCGCGAGGGTGAGTGAGCTGACCACCCGGTCGACGAGCCGTCCCTCGTGGCGGGCGGCGAGCACGCCGAGGCCGAAGCCGACCGGGACGAGCAGGGCGAGGGTGAGCGCGGCGAGCAGCAGGGTCGGGCCGAGCGCGTCGGTGATGTACTGCGCGACGGGCCGGCCCGAGGCCAGCGAGGTGCCGAAGTCGCCGTGCGCCAGTCCTGCCGCCCAGTCGGCGAGCCGTTCGTGGGCGGGCCGGTCCAGCTCCATCGCCTCGCGGATGGCGGCGATGCGGGCCGGGTCGGGCTGGTCGCCGGCGAGGGCGACGGCGGCGTCGCCCGGCAGTGCCTCGGTGAGCGCGAAGACCAGCAGCACGACGGCCACGGTCTGCGCGGCGCCGAGGAGCAGCCGCCGGGCGACGAAGGAGCGTACTGCGCTCACGCGAGCCACACCCGGTCGAAGCGGGCCCAGTCGAGGGTGTTGGCGGGCGCCTCGCGCTCGACGCCCCGGACGCCCGGGGCGGTTCCGATGATCCAGTCGGCGAATCCCCACACCAGGAAGCCGCCCTCGGCGTACAGGCGGCGCTGCATGCGCTCGAAGAGGGCGGCGCGGCCTGCCTGGTCGCGGGTGGACTGGGCCTGCTGGTAGAGGGCGTCGAAGTCCTTGTGCTGCCACTTGGTGGCGTTGGTGGTGGAGTCGGTGAGCAGCCGCTGGGAGAGGTGCGCCTCGATCGGCATGGCGCCGGAGCGGTAGCAGCACAGGGTGCCGCCGTCGAGGATGTCGCTCCAGTACGAGTCCTTGCTGCCGACCTTGACGTCCACGGTGACGCCCGCCTTCGCGGCCTGGTCGCGGAAGATGCTCGCGGCCTCGGTGAACCCGGCGGCGACCGGTGAGGTGTCGAGGGTGACCTTCAGCTTCTCGGCGCCGGCCTGCTTGAGCAGGGCGCGGGCCCGGTCGAGGTCCTGGGCGCGCTGCGGGAGCCCGTCGGCGTAGTACTCGTAGCCCTTGCCGAACAGGTCGTTGCCGATCTGGCCGGCGCCGGAGAGGGCGCCGTCGATGAGTTCCTGCCGGTCGGCGATGAGGAAGAAGGCCTCGCGGACCCGCTTGTCGTCGAAGGGGGCACGGTCGGTCTTCATGGCGAAGGCCTGCATGGCGCTGCCCTTGAGCCGGACGATCTCGATCTGTCCCTTGCCCTCGTGGGCGCGGGCGGTGGTCGGGTTGAGTTCGTGGGCGTACTCGACCTGCGCGCCGAGGAGGGCGTTGACCCGTGCGGACTCCTCGTTGGCGACGACGAACTCGATCTCGTCGAGGTGCGGGGCGCCCTCCCAGTGGTCGTCGTAGCGGCGGAAGACGGCGGAGCGGCCGGGGGCGAAGGAGACGAAGCGGAAGGGTCCGGAGCCGATCGGCCGGTCGTCGAACCCGGTGGCCTTGTCGGGGACGATGTACGCGCCGAACGCGGCCAGGATGTTGGGGAATTCGGCGGTGGGCCGCTTGAGGACGAACTCGACGGTGCGTTCGCCGGTGGCGCGGCTGGCGTCGAGATCGATGGGTTCGAGGGAGGCCTTGGCACGGAACGCCTGCTTCGGGTCGGCGATGCGGCGGTAGCTGTAGAGGACGTCGGCGGCTGTGACCGGTTTTCCGTCGTGGAAGGTGGCCTCGCGCAGGGTGACCTGCCAGCGGTCGAGGGTCTTGTTGGGCTCCCACTGGGTGGCGAGGCGGGGCTGGGCGGACAGGTCGGCGCCGTAGTCGGCGAGTTTGTCGAAGAGTGCCTTCGCGCGGGCCACGTCGGCGAAGAGGTTGGCCAGATGCGGGTCGAGGGTCTCGCTCGCGCCGCCGCCGGCGAACGCGGCGCGCAGCCGGCCGCCGCGCTTGGGGGTGGCGCCCTTGTCGTCGGTTCCGGTTCCGGTGGGGTCGTCGGAGCCGCCGCAGCCCACGAGGGTGAGCGCGGCGACACCGGTGGTGGCGGCGAGGAAGCCGCGTCGGCGCAGGCCGGGGAAGGGGTCCTGGTGCATGGGGTGGCGTCTCTTCTTCTGGGAGTGGTCAGTCAGTGGTGTTCCGGCGCGCGACTACGTGCAGCCGGTCGGCGTCGGCATTCGCTCCGGGCAACAGGCCCTGCCGCCAGGGCGGTTCGGTGCGGGGCCCCGGCCCGTCGTGGAGTTCGAGGACCTCGAAGCCGTGTGCGGTGAGCAGGTGGCGCAGCTCCTGGGGGAACAGCAGCCGCCACGCGGAGTGCTGCTCGACGGGCGGGGACGCGACGTCGTCGGTGGTCCAGACCCGGGTACGGCGCAGGAGTTGGGCGGTACGGTCCACGGTGAGCGTGGTGACGGAGCGGTGGACGGTGCCCCGCCAGGTGAACGCGTCGGCCCTGGGCGTGTCGAGCAGGTCCGTACGGCCCAGGAAGTAGGCGCCGTTGCGCATCTCCGCGACCAGCAGGCCGCCCGGGGCGAGGGCGTGGCGGCAGGAGGTCAGGAATCCGTCGAGCGCGGCGCCGGTGTGGCAGTACAGCAGGGCGCTGTCGAGGCAGACCACCGCGTCGAAGACGCTCTGGCCCAGGTCGAATCCGCGCAGGTCGGCGTGGACGTAGTCCGGCCCCGGGTGGTGGGTGCGGGCGTGCGTGAGCATCGCCTCGGAGAGGTCGGCGCCGGTGACCCGTCGCCCGCCGGCGTGCAGGTGGGCGGCGTCGCGGCCGGTGCCGCAGCCCAGGTCCAGGACGCGGGGGCCCCCTTCGTGGCGGCGCAGGCAGTCCTCGGTCCAGCGGGCGGCGAGACGGTCCGGGTCGGGGAAGCGGGCCTCGTACAGCTCGGGGTGGTCGGTGAGCAGGTTCCCGGGTATCGGGCGGGCGCCGCCCTCCCCGGTCCCAGGGGTGGTCGTGCGGGTCACGCGGGTCATGCGGTGCTCCTCTCCCCCACGGGTGCGGTGGGGGCCGGGTGCTCGGGCAGGGCGCCGCGCCGGGACAGCCAGGCGGTTGCGCCCGCCGAGGCCAGACCGGCCAGGGCGCAGCACACCCAGGGCAGCCAGGCGGCCCCGCCGCGTTCGCCGGCGTCCATGGCCCAGCCGACGGCGGTGTTGCCGGCGGCTGCGGCGACGCCGGAGACGACGTAGAAGATCCCGAAGTAGGTGCCGGTCAGTTCGGGGCGGCCGAAGCGGGGGATCAGTTCCATCACGAAGGGCGAGGCGACCATCAGGCCGAGGTAGAGCAGCAGGGCGCCGAGCAGCGCCGGCACGGCGGCGAGCGGGCCGGTGGAGGTGCCGCCCGCGACCAGGGCCGGTGGCAGGAACGCCAGGGCCATCAGGGCGAGCCCGACGGCGATCCAGCCGGCTCTGCCGCCCCGGGTCTTGAGGGTGCGGGTGATACGGAGCTGGAGGGTCAGGTTGGCGAGGGTGCCGACGACGAAGACGAGGCCGGCGGCGCCGTCCCAGCCGGTGGCCTGCCGGGCTCCTTCGGGCAGCAGCAGGTAGAGCTGGCTCTCCAGGGTGAACATGCCGGTCATGGCGCAGGCGAACGCCAGGAAGGCGCGGTTGCCGACGACCTCGCGCCAGTCGCCGAGGACCGTGCCGCCGCTCGGGGTCGCCTTCCGGGCCGGCAGGACCAGTGCCTGCGCGACGGTGAGCACCGCGAAGATCCCGGCGGCGGTGAGCGCGGAGGTGCGGAAGTCGACCAGGAGCAGGACGCTGCCGAGCAGCGGACCGATCAGGGCGCCGGTGGTGGCGAAGACGTTGAACAGCGCGAACGCCTCGGCCTTGCGCTCCCCCGCCTCCTGCGTGAGGTAGGCCCGCACGGCCGGGTTGAACAGCGCCCCGGCGACGCCGCTGAGCACGGAGGCGGCGAGCAGCACGCCCAGGTTGTCACCGAGCGCGAACAGGGCGAACCCGGCGGTGCGCAGGGCGCATCCGGCGATGATGACGCCGCGTGCGCCGAGGCGGTCGGCGGCGGAACCCCCGATGAGGAACAGGCCCTGCTGGCTGAGGTTGCGCACGCCGAGGACGACGCCCACGACGGCCGCCGACAGGCCGAGGTTCTCGCCGAGGTGGGTGGCGAGGTAGGGGATGAGGAGGTAGAAGCCGGTGTTGACACCCAGTTGGTTGACGAGCAGGAGACGGACGGCCAGGGGGAAGCGGCGCATCTCGTGCCACATGTGCCACTTCTCGTGCCGGGTGGTGTGCGGCGTGCTCACGGCGCCACCTCGTCGACGCCGAGTCCGGGCCGCTCGCTCGCCCGGACGAACCCGTCCGCGCCGCCGATGCCGGTCCACGGGTCGTGGGCGAGCAGCAGGTGACCGTCGAGGTCGGTCCAGCGGGCGCGGTCGGCGAGGTGGACGGCGGGGGCGAGGCCGAGGGAGCTGGCGGTGAGGCAGCCGAGCATCAGCGCGGTGCCGCTGTCCTCGAGGGCCTCGGCGATGCGCAGGGCCGCGTGGACGCCGCCGCACTTGGCGAGTTTGACGTTGACGCCGTGCACGCGGCCGGCCAGGCGCCGGGCGTCCTCCAGGGTCACGGCGTCCTCGTCGGCGATCACGGGCAGCGGTGAGCGTGCGGCGAGGCGGGCCAGCGCCTCGATGTCGCCGGGGACCAGGGGCTGTTCGACGGCCTCGACGCCGAGTTCCGCGAACCGGGGCAGCAGGGCCTCGGCACGGGCGGTGGTCCAGGCGCCGTTGGGGTCGAGGAGCAGCCGGGCGTGCGGGGCGGCGTCGCGCACGACCCGTACGCGTTCCACGTCCTCCTCGGGGTCGTCGGCGCCCGCCTTGATCTTGAGCATCTGGAATCCGGCGGCGGTCAGGCGGCGGGCCTCGGCGGCGGCGTGTCGCGGGGCGGTGATGCCGATGGTGCGGGCGGTGGCGGCCACGGGGGCGGACGGGGCGCCGAGGAGGCGGTGGACGGGGGCTCCGGTGAGCCGGCCGGTGAGGTCGAGGAGCGCGGACTCGACGGCGGCGGTGACGGCGGGCGGGGTGTCCGCTCCGGCGAGCCTGCCGTCCCTCAGTGCCTCCAGGGCGTCGTCCGGGGTGGTGAAGGGGTCGAGGTCGACGGCGGTGAGGTGGCGGAGCAGCGCCGCCGTGTCCAGCCCGTGGTAGACGCTGGTGACGGCCTCGCCGTGGCCCTCCAGCCCGTCGTGGGTGACGGTCAGCCACACGGCGTCGCGTGCGGTCATGGTGGAGCGGGATATGCGCAGCGGCTCGGCGAGCGTGAGCCGTACGGTGCGCGTGGTGGCTTTCACGGGTTCTCTTTCACGGCAGGGGCGGGGGCGGGGACACGGAGGGGGTCGGTGACTCTCGTGCACCGGGTCCAGCCGGTGGCCTCGGCCGCGTACGGGTGCGGGATCTCGACCGGCCGGGTGGCGGCCGTGGCCGGGTCGAGGCCGTGGGCGGTGGTGAAGTCGTCGTCGTAGACCGTGGAGAGGTAGCGGTGCGGGCCGTCCGGGAAGACGGTGGCGACGACCGCGCCGGGGTGGACGCGGGCCGCCCAGGCGGCGACGCGGGCGACGGCGCCGGTGCTCCAGCCGCCGCTGACGAAGCTGCCCCGGGCCAGGCGCCGGCAGCCGTCGACGGCTTCCGCGGGGCCGATCCAGTGGACCTCGTCGAAGGCGTCGTAGGCCACGTTGCGCGGGTGGATGCTGCTGCCGAGGCCGCGCATCAGGCGGGGCCGGGCGGGCTGGCCGAAGATCGTGGAGCCGGTGGCGTCCACGCCGATCAGCCGCAGTGCGGGCCAGTGCCGGCGCAGCGGGCCGATGACGCCCGCGCTGTGTCCGCCGGTGCCGACGCTGCACACCAGGACGTCCAGGTGATCGAGCTGGACGGCGAGTTCGGCGGCCAGGGAAGCGTAGCCCGCGGTGTTGTCCGGGTTGTTGTACTGGTCGGGCCAGTAGGCGCCGGGCAGTTCGGTGAGCAGCTCGCGCAGTCGGGCGAGCCGGGCGCCCTGCCAGCCGCCCTCGGGGGCGGGTCGGTCGACGAGTTCCAGGCGCGCGCCGTGGGCGTGCAGCAACTGGCGCATGGAGGGTTCCAGTTCGCGGTCGCCGACGAGGACGACGGGGTGCCCCAGTGCCTGTCCCGCGAACGCCAGCCCGATGCCGAGAGTGCCGGAGGTGGACTCCACCACCGGGTCGCCGGGCAGCAGTTCGCCGCGCTCGCGGGCGCCGAGCAGCATCGACACGGCGGCCCGTGCCTTCATGCCGCCGGCGGCGAGCCCTTCGAGCTTGGCCCAGAAACCGGGGTGGGGTCCGGGCAGTGGGGCGGTGATGCGTACGGTCGGGGTGCGGCCGAGCAGGGTGAGCAGCTCGCGGCGGGCGGCGGGACGTACGGCGGTCGTGGTCATCGGGAGCCCCCGCCGGGGCCGGTGGGGCGGTGGCGGTACTGGTGGAGGGTGGTGGGCCCGCCGTCGAGCCAGAAGAAGGGGTACGGTTCCGCGCTCACGGCGCTGACCCCGTGGCCGAGGAGGCGGGGCAGTACGGCGCTGCCGGTCTGCGCGAACATCACCAGTTGCTTGTCATGGCGCAGCGCGTGCCGCCGCAGGGGCTCGAAGGTGCCGTTGCCGAGCGTCATGCCGGACACGAGCAGCGCGTCGCAGTGGTCGGCGGCGGTGAGCGCGTCGGCGCGGACGGGCTCGCCCCACTCGGTCGTGCCGCCCTTGAGGTCGCAGGGCACGTAGTCGAGTCCGCGTGCACGCAGCGCTTCGAGGAGGGAGTTGACGACGCCGACCACGAGTACGACCGACCCGGGCGGCAGGTCGAGCAGGTCGGCCACGGCCGCCGCCCGGGCCCGGGACTTCTCCAGGGACGACCCGGCGGGCAGGGGGTGGGGCAGCGCGCCGTGTTCGGGGGTGTGCGGGGTGACGTGCATCAGGTAGGCGTCGAGGGCGGCGAGGCGTACGGCGGCCAGCGGGTGGTCGAGCAGCCGGGCGACATCGGCGCCGACGCATGCGTGGAGCGCCTCGTCGGGGAGTGCGCCGGGTTCGACGGCGCAGCTGCCGAGGGCCGCGCCCAGGCGCAGGCTGAGCACCTCGTTGCGGTAACCGGTGCCGCGACCGGTGTGCCGGACAGCCTGCCGGGTGGTGAAGGCGACGGCGATCCGCTGCGTGGCCGGGTCGGGGCCGAGGGCGCCGGCGCGGACCTGGGCGACCAGGTCGTCGTACGGCGTGACGGCGACCGGACCGTCGTACGTCGGGACGTCGGGGACGGACGACGGGGCGGGGACCGCCGAGGAAGCGGCCGACGAGGTGGGGACGGTGGCGGTCATCGGATCACCAGACCCGCGCGCAGCCCCGCCAGCAGGGTCTCGGCACGCTCGCGGGCACCGAGGCCGTCCGGGTCGCCGGTCATGACGTGGCCGAGGTACTCGTTGTTGCTGCCGGCCGCCCTGACCGTCCGGCCGGGCTCGGGCAGCTGGACCTCCAGTACGTGCGGGGTGTCCGGCAGGTGCGGCGGCCGGTCGGCGTCGAGCGTCTGGAGGGTGCCCGTGGTCTCGGGCACCAGGAAGCCGATGGCGGCGCTGCGCAGTCCGGTGTCGGTGCGGCGCAGGTCGGGGGCGCGGCCCAGGGAGACGTCCACGAAGGCGGCGGCGAGGTCGATGCCGGTGACGTGGCGGACCAGCTCGGTGATGCGGTTTCCGGCGGGCCGGGGGTTGACCTCGACGACGCGGGGACCGGCGGAGGTCAGTTTGATCTCGGTGTGCGCCACGACGCCGTCGGTGAGGCCGAGCGCCTTCAGGGCGTGCAGGGCGGTCTGCTCGGCGGCCTCGGTGTCGGCGGGGGTCAGGGCGGCGGGGAACATGTGGCCGGTCTCGACGAAGGCCGGGGCGCCGCCGACGCTCTTGTCGGTGACGCCGACGACCTGGACCGCACCCGCGTGGGAGACGGTCTCGACGCTGACCTCGGGCCCGTCGAGCAGCTCTTCCAGCAGCACCGCGGGCGCCCTGCGCTGTCCGCGCGCGTTGACGGGGAAGTCGGCCAGGGCGCGTACGGCGGCGGCGAGTTCCGCCTCGTCGTCCACGCGTCGTACGAACATGCCCGCGCAGAGGTCGACCGGCTTGGCGACCAGCGGGTATCCGATCTCGGCGGCGGCCCTGGTGAGGTCGGCCCACTCCTCGTGGACGGCGAAGCGCGGGCCGGGCACCGCGGCGGCGGCGAGGACGCGGCGCGTGGCGTCCTTGCGGCAGGCGTGCTCCACGGCCTCCGCTCCCGGGCCGGGCAGGCCCAGGTGGGCGGCGATCCGTGCCACCGCCGGCAGGTAGTAGTCGCAGGAGGTCAGCACGCCGTCGAAGGCCAGCAGACCGTGCAACCGCTCGACGTACGGCAGCAGCGTCTCGATGTCGTTCGTGTCGGCGGTGAGCACGTTGCGGGCGCCGAGCAGTGGGTGCGCGGTCCCCTCCGGGGCGGACCGCAGGTAGTGGTGCAGGTCGCGGGTGAGGAAGGTGAACTCGTGCCCCGCCTCCCGCAGCGCTCGTGGCAGCAGCCGGCTCATCGACCCGACCCAGCTCTCAACGACCAGCAGATGAGCCACAACTCCCCTTTTCCCGTGGTGTGGTCAGACGTCGGGGCAGCCCGACACACCCTCGTGAAGGAGGGGCGGGCCACCGCCTGGACACGCTATCGATAATCATTTTCATTGTCACGTGTTCGCGGTCACGCCGGGAAGGACGGAGCAGGAAAGGACAGAGCCGGAAGGGGCGGAGGAGGAGAGGGCAGAGGTTGAGGGGGCGGAGGAGGACGGACACGCCCGCCGGACAACGCGAAATGCCGGCCGGGATTTCTCCCGACCGGCATTTCCACTGCCTGATCTTGTGTCCGAGGGGGGACTTGAACCCCCACGCCCGATAAAGGGCACTAGCACCTCAAGCTAGCGCGTCTGCCATTCCGCCACCCGGACCAGGTGTCTGCCGCCTTGCCGGGGTGTTCCCCGCGGCGACATGGACAACCATACCAAGGTTTCGCAGTGCCTTTCACCTGCGTTTCCTTCCCCTGAGTGGCGGTCCCGGGACCGCGGCGACGCACCGCACAGGCTCGCACCATGAGTGACCGGCCGGTCACCCACGGCTCGCCGCCGCGCTCGCGGGTCCTGGGCCCCTACGGCATGAGGTGCCGGCCCGGGAAGTTGCCGGGCAGCCGCTCCCCCGCCGGTCCCTGCGTGACGGCGCGCACCAGCAGCTCGCCGCCGACGAAGGCCCCGCGCCAGGACGCCCCGTGTCCGCCGAACAGCTCGTCGCGGTCGCCGCGCGAGCGGGGGACGCCGTGCCCGACCTTGAACGCGCGGATCTGCGGCGCCAGCCTGTCGTACGTCGTCCGGTCGTCCGTGGACAGCGTGGCGACCAGCGCGCCGTTCGAGGCGTTCATGGCGGCGAGCAGCTCGGCCTCGGTGTCGACCAGGACGACGGTGTCGACCGGGCCGAACGGCTCCGCGTGGTGCAGCGGTGAGGACCGGGGCGGGTTCAGGAGAGTCACCGGCTGCACGTAGGCGGAGGTGTCCTGGCCGGGCAGGAACCGCGCGTCGGCCGCGCTGCCGCGGTGCAGCGGTACGGCACCGCGGTCGACGGCCTCGGCGACCTGGTCCCGCAGCTCCTTCGCCTTGGCCGCGTTGATCACCGGCCCGAAGTCCAGAACCGGGTAGGGGTCGTCCGGTGTCTCGACGGCGAGCGGGTGGCCGACGCGCAGCGTGCGGACCGCCGGGAGATACGCCGCGAGGAACGCGTCGAACAGCTGCCGCTGGACGACGAAGCGCGGGTAGGCGGTGCAGCGCTGCTTGCCGTAGTCGAAGAGCCTCGGGATCACCGCCGTGAGCGCGTCCCAGTCCGTGAAGTTCCAGATGCCCCAGGTGTTGAGTCCCTCCTGTTCGAGGATGTGCCGCTTGCCGAGGTCGGCGACGGCCGTGGCGACGGCGGCGCCGGTGTCGCGCCCGCCGACGAAGGAGACGCAGCCGATCTCGGGCGCCCGCACCAGCGCCCGGGACAGCTCGCCCCCGCTGCCGCTGACGAGGGTGACGGGAAGTCCCTCGCGGGCGGCGAGTGCGCAGGCCAGGGTCAGACAGGCGACGCCGCCGTCGGTCGGGGTCTTGGCGATGACCGCGTTGCCCGCCAGTACCTGTACCAGCAATGCGTGAACGAGCACGCTCATCGGGTAGTTCCAGCTCGCGATGTTGGACACCGGACCGTCCAGCGGGGCCCGGCCCTCGGTCATCTCCTCGATGCCGTCGACGTACCAGCGCACGCCGTCCACGGCCCGGTCGACGTCGGCCTGCGCCAGTCGCCAGGGTTTGCCGATCTCCCACACGAGCAGCAGCGCCAGCAGTTCGCGGTGCTGGGCGAGGGCGTCGAGGGTCGCCGCGACGCGGGCGTGGCGTTCGGGCAGGGGGACGTGGCGCCAGGCGCGGTGCTGGTCGAGCGAGGCACGTACGGCTCGCTGGGCCGTAGTGCCGTCCAGCCGGGGCGGGCCGGTGATCGGGGTGCCGTCGACGGGGCTGGTGGCGGGCAGCACACGGCCGTCCGCCTGCCAGCCGGCGTTCCAGAGGTTGAGGACGCGGTCGTCCCGGAAGGCCTCGGGGGCGACGGCGAGGCAGCGCTGCCAGGCGTCGGACCAGGAGGTGCCGGGCTTGAGGGTGAGGGTGGGTGTCATGCGGGGGCTCCGTCCCGTGCTTCGCCCGCGCGTACGGCGACGACGAGCCGCGCGGTCTCGGTGGGGGTGCTTCCGACCCGCACGCCGACCGCCTCCAGCGCCTCCTGCTTCGCCCGTGCCGTGCCCGACGAGCCGGACACGATCGCGCCGGCGTGGCCCATGGTCCGGCCCTCGGGCGCGGTGAAACCGGCGATGTAGCCGACGACGGGCTTGGTGACGTGGTCGCGGATGTAGGCCGCCGCGCGTTCCTCCGCGTCGCCGCCGATCTCGCCGATGAGGACGATCAGTTCGGTGTCGGGGTCGTCCTCGAAGGCGGCGAGGCAGTCGATGTGGCTGGTGCCGACGACGGGGTCGCCGCCGATGCCGACGCAGGTCGAGAAGCCGGTGTCGCGCAGCTCGTACATGAGCTGGTAGGTGAGCGTGCCCGACTTGGAGACCAGGCCGACGGGGCCCGGTTTGGTGATGTCGGGCGGGATGATGCCCGCGTTGGACTGGCCGGGTGTGATCAGGCCGGGGCAGTTGGGGCCGACGATCCGGGTGCCCCTGGTCCTGGCGTACGCGGTGAAGGCGACGGAGTCGTGGACGGGGATGCCCTCGGTGATGACGACGGCGAGGCCGATGCCGGCGTCGGCGGCCTCGACGACCGCGGCCTTGGCGAAGGCGGGCGGTACGAAGACGACGGTGACGTCGGCGCCGGTGCGCTCGACGCCCTCGCGCACCGACCCGAAGACCGGCACGGCACACCCGTCGAAGTCGACGGTGCGGCCCGCCTTGCGCGGGTTGACGCCGCCGACCACGTCGGTGCCTGCGGCCAGCATGCGGCGGGTGTGCTTCATGCCCTCGGCGCCGGTCATGCCCTGGACGAGGACCCTGCTCTCCTTGGTGAGGTAGATCGCCATGTCGTCCTGTCTCCTTATCCGGCGGTGGACGCCGCGGTGGCGAGTCGGGCGGCACGGCGGGCGGCGCCGTCCATGGTGGTTGCCTGTTCGACGAGCGGGTGCGCGCGTGCGTCGAGCAGGGCCCGGCCCCGGGCGGCGTTGTTGCCGTCGAGGCGTACGACGAGGGGCTTGGTCGGCCGGACCTCGTCCAGGGCCCGGACGATGCCGTCGGCGACCGCGTCGCAGGCGGTGATGCCGCCGAAGACGTTGACGAGGACCGATTTCACGGCGGGGTCGGAGAGGACGACCGACAGGCCGTCGGCCATGACCCGGGCGGAGGCGCCGCCGCCGATGTCGAGGAAGTTGGCGGGGCGGGCGCCGCAGCCGGCGACCACGTCGAGGGTCGACATGACCAGTCCGGCGCCGTTGCCGATGACGCCGACCTCGCCGTCGAGCTTGACGTAGTTGAGGCCCCTGGCCGCGGCCCGCGCCTCCAGCGGGTCGGCGGACGTCGACTGCTCGCCTGCCCAACGGGACTGGCGGAAGAGGGCGTTGTCGTCGAGGGTGACCTTGCCGTCGAGGGCCACGATCCTGCCGTCGACCGTCCTGACCAGCGGGTTGACCTCCACAAGGAGGGCGTCCTCGTGGACGAGTACCTTCCAGAGCCGCACGAGCGTGTCGACGGTCTGCGGGGGCAGGCCGGCGGCGTCCGCGATGCGTACCGCCGTGGCCGTGTGCACGCCCACGGCCGGGTCGACGGGGATGCGGGCCACGGCCTCGGGCCGCTCGGCCGCGACCTCCTCGATCTCCATGCCCCCTTCCGCCGAGGCGATCGCGAGGAAGCGGCCGGCCGTGCGGTCGAGGACGTAGGAGACGTAGAACTCCCGGTCGATGTCGACCGGTTCGGCGAGCATCACCGTGCCGACCGTGTGGCCCTTGATGTCCATGCCGAGGATGTGGCGCGCCGCTTCTTCGGCGGCGGCCGGGTCGGCCGCGAGCCGCACTCCGCCCGCCTTGCCGCGCCCGCCGGTCTTCACCTGCGCCTTGACGACGACGCGCCCGCCGAGCCGGCGGGCGATCTCGCGGGCCCGCTCGGGCGAGTCGGTGACCTCGGCCCTCGGTACCACGATGCCGTGTTCTGCGAAGAGTTCCCTTGCCTGGTGTTCGTACAGGTCCATTTCGGCTCCTGACTGAAAGTGCCGCACGCCCCCTGGACACCACCCACCGGATGCGGGATAACAAGCTTCATACAGTATTCGTCGACTGTATGCAATGTACCGCGAGAGCGCCCCAACCCCTCGTGAAGGGACAGGACTTCGCCATGCCCGACGACACCCAGGACGTCATTTCCGGCGGTCACCTCGTCGCCAAGGCCCTCAAGGCCGAGGGGGTCGACCGCATCTACACCCTGTGCGGCGGCCACATCATCGACATCTACGACGGTTGCGTCGACGAGGGCATCGAGGTCGTCGACGTACGCCACGAGCAGGTGGCGGCGCACGCCGCCGACGGTTACGCCCGCATCACCGGAAAGCCCGGCTGTGCGGTGGTCACCGCCGGGCCGGGTACGACCGACGCCGTCACCGGTGTCGCCAACGCCTTCCGCGCCGAGTCCCCGATGCTGCTGATCGGCGGACAGGGCGCGCACACGCAGCACAAGATGGGGTCCCTCCAGGACCTGCCGCACGTCGACATGATGACGCCGATCACCAAGTTCGCGGCGACCGTGCCGGACACCGCGCGGGCCGCGGACATGGTGTCGATGGCGTTCCGCGAGTGCTACCACGGGGCGCCCGGACCCTCCTTCCTGGAGATCCCGCGCGACGTGCTGGACGCCAAGGTGCCGAGCGAGAAGGCACGCGTCCCCCAGGCCGGGGCCTATCGTGCCTCGACCCGTTCACCCGGCGATCCGGAGGCCGTCGAGAAGCTCGCCGACCTGCTGGTCCACGCGGAGAAGCCGGCCATTCTGCTCGGCAGCCAGGTGTGGACGACGCGGGCGACCGAGGCGGCCGTCGAACTGGTCCGCACGCTGAACGTCCCGGCGTACATGAACGGCGCCGGACGCGGCACCCTGCCCCCCGGCGACCCGCACCACTTCCAGCTCTCGCGCCGGTACGCCTTCTCCAACGCCGACGTGATCGTCATCGTCGGCACGCCCTTCGACTTCCGCATGGGCTACGGCAAGCGGCTCTCCCCGGACGCGACCGTCGTCCAGATCGACCTCGACTACCGCACCGTCGGCAAGAACCGCGACATCGACCTCGGGATCGTCGGCGACGCGGGGCTCGTCCTGAAGTCGGTGACCGAGGCGGCGACCGGGCGGGTCAACGGGGGTGCGTCCAGGCGCAAGGAGTGGCTCGACGAGCTGCGCGCGGCCGAGCAGACCGCGTTGGACAAGCGGCTGCCGCAGCTCCGCTCGGACGCCTCCCCCATCCACCCCTACCGCCTGGTCAGCGAGATCAACGACTTCCTCACCGAGGACTCCGTCTACATCGGCGACGGCGGCGACATCGTCACCTTCTCCGGTCAGGTCGTGCAGCCCAAGTCACCGGGCCACTGGATGGACCCGGGACCGCTGGGCACGCTCGGCGTCGGTGTCCCCTTCGTGCTGGCCGCCAAGCAGGCCCGGCCGGACAAGGAGGTCGTCGCCCTCTTCGGCGACGGCGCCTTCTCCCTCACCGGCTGGGACTTCGAGACCCTCGTCCGCTACGACCTCCCCTTCGTCGGCATCGTCGGCAACAACTCCTCCATGAACCAGATCCGCTACGGCCAGGCCGCCAAGTACGGCAAGGAACGCGAGCGGGTCGGCAACACCCTCGGCGACGTCCCCTACGACCAGTTCGCCCGGATGCTGGGCGGTCACGGCGAGGAGGTCCGCGACCCGGCCGACATCGGCCCGGCTCTCAGGCGCGCCCGGGAGTCCGGCAAGCCGTCCCTGATCAACGTCTGGGTGGACCCGGACGCGTACGCCCCCGGAACCATGAACCAGACGATGTACAAGTGAGGTGAACCCCCATGACCAGCACTACTGGACTGCCGGCCAAGGCACTTGACGGCATCCGCGTCCTGGACATGACGCATGTGCAGTCCGGGCCCTCGGCGACCCAGCTGCTCGCCTGGCTCGGCGCGGACGTCGTGAAGCTGGAGGCGCCGAGCGGTGACATCACACGCAAGCAGCTGCGCGACCTGCCGGACGTCGACTCCCTCTACTTCACGATGCTCAACTGCAACAAGCGGAGTATCACCCTCAACACCAAGACCGAGCGCGGCAAGGAACTCCTCACCGAGCTGATCCGGCGCTCGGACGTCATGGTCGAGAACTTCGGACCGGGCGCGGTCGACCGGATGGGGTTCACCTGGGACCGCATCAGGGAGATCAATCCACGGATCGTCTATGCCTCCGTCAAGGGGTTCGGCGAGGGCCCGTACACCGCCTTCAAGGCGTACGAGGTCGTCGCGCAGGCCATGGGCGGATCGATGTCCACCACCGGTTTCGAGGACGGGCCACCGCTGGCTACGGGGGCCCAGATCGGGGACTCGGGCACGGGCGTCCACGTCGTGGCGGGCATCCTCGCAGCGCTGTACCAGCGGGAGCGCACCGGACGTGGTCAGCGGGTGAACGTGGCCATGCAGCACGCGGTGCTCAACCTCTGCCGGGTGAAGCTGCGCGACCAGCAGCGCCTGACCCATGGTCCACTCGCCGAATATCCCAACGAGGACTTCGGCGACGAGGTTCCCAGGTCCGGGAACGCGTCCGGCGGCGGGCAGCCCGGCTGGGCGGTCAAGTGCGCGCCGGGCGGCCCGAACGACTACGTGTACGTCATCGTCCAGCCGGTCGGCTGGCAACCGCTGAGCGAGCTGATCGGCCGGCCCGAGCTGGCCGAGGACCCCGAGTGGGCGACGCCGCAGGCCCGGCTGCCGAAGCTGAACAAGATGTTCCAGCTGATCGAGGAGTGGTCGTCCACCCTGCCCAAGTGGGAGGTGCTGGAGCGGCTGAACGCGCACAACATCCCGTGCGGGCCCATCCTGTCCACCAAGGAGATCATCGAGGACGCCTCGCTGGCCGCCAACGGGATGGTCGTCACCGTTCCCCATCCCGAGCGCGGCGAGTTCGTGACCGTCGGCAGCCCGCTCAAGCTCTCCGACTCCCCCGTGGAGGTGAGCAGTTCACCGCTGCTCGGCGAGCACAACGAAGAGGTCTACGTCGGCGAGCTCGGCCTCGGCGACGAGGAGCTGCGCCTGCTCAAGTCGAACGGGGTGATCTGACGTGACGGCCGAGGACCGGGTGGCCCGGGTGGCGCAGGTGCGCCGGCTCCTGGACTCCGTACGCGCCCAGGGGCGCACGGCGCTGACCGCTCCCGAGGGCAAGGTGCTCGCCGACGCCTACGGGATCGCCGTACCGGGTGAGGAGCTGGCACGGGACGTCGACGAGGCGGTGGCGTGCGCGGCGCGCTTCGGCGGGCCGGTCGTGATGAAGATCGTGTCGCCGGACATCCTGCACAAGACCGACGCCGGCGGTGTGGTCGTCGGGGTGGAGGGCGCGGCGGACGTCCGGGCCGCGTTCTGCCGGATCGTGGCCAACGCGCGCGCGTACGACGTGTCGGCGCGCATCGAGGGTGTGCAGGTCCAGGAGATGCTGCCGCCGGGCCAGGAGGTCATCGTCGGGGCGGTGACCGATCCGACGTTCGGGAAGGTGGTGGCGTTCGGGCTCGGCGGGGTGCTCGTCGAGGTGCTCAAGGACGTCACCTTCCGGCTCGCACCCGTGTCCGCCGACGAGGCACTGTCCATGCTGGACTCGATCCGGGCGGCTCAGGTGTTGCGCGGGGTGCGCGGGCAGGCCGGCGTGGACCGGTGGGCGGTGGCCGAACAGATCCGCCGGGTCTCCGAACTCGTCGCGGACTTCCCGGAGATCGCCGAAGTGGACCTCAACCCGGTGATCGCCACGCCCGAAGGCGCGGTCGCCGCCGACATCCGGGTGATCCTCGCGACCGACACGCCCAAGGAACGACGCCGGTACACGCGCGAGGAGATGCTCACCTCGATGCGCCGCCTGATGCAGCCCTCGTCGGTCGCGGTGATCGGCGCGTCGGGCGAGCCGGGCAAGATCGGCAACTCGGTGATGCGCAACCTCGTCGACGGGGGCTTCGCGGGCGAGATACACCCGGTGAACCCCAAGGCCGATGACATCTTGGGCCGCAAGGCGTACAAGAGTGTCACCGACGTACCCGGTGAGGTGGATGTGGCGGTCTTCGCGATCCCCGCGAGGTTCGTTGCCGCGGCGCTGGAGGAGGTGGGACGCAAGGGCATCCCCAACGCCGTACTGATCCCCTCCGGATTCGCCGAGACCGGCGAGCACGCCCTCCAGGACGAGATCGTGGCGGTCGCCGAGCGGCACGGCATCCGGCTGCTCGGACCGAACATCTACGGCTACTACTCGACCTGGCAGGACCTGTGCGCCACCTTCTGCACACCGTACGACGTCAAGGGCGGCGTCGCGCTGACCTCGCAGTCGGGCGGCATCGGGATGGCGATACTGGGGTTCGCGCGGACCACGAAGACGGGCGTGTCGGCGATCGTCGGCCTGGGGAACAAGTCGGACCTGGACGAGGACGACCTGCTGACCTGGTTCGGGGAGGACCCGCACACCGAGTGCATCGCGATGCATTTGGAGGACCTCAAGGACGGGCGTGCCTTCGTGGAGGCCGCGCGGGCGACCGTACCGAAGAAGCCGGTCGTGGTGCTCAAGGCGGGGCGGACGGCGGCGGGCGCGAAGGCCGCCGGATCGCACACCGGGGCGCTCGCCGGGGACGACGCCGTGTACGACGACATCCTCCGGCAGGCCGGGGTCATCCGTGCCCCGGGCCTCAACGAGATGCTGGAGTACGCGCGCGCGTTGCCGGTGCTTCCCGCCCCCGCGGGAGACAACGTGGTGATCATCACCGGGGCCGGCGGCAGCGGGGTGCTGCTCTCGGACGCGGTGACGGACAACGGACTGTCGCTGATGGAGATACCGCCGGACCTGGACGCCGCGTTCCGCGCGTTCATCCCGCCGTTCGGGGCGGCGGGCAACCCGGTGGACATCACCGGGGGCGAGCCTCCGTCGACGTACGAGGCGACGATCCGGCTGGGTCTCGAGGACCCGCGCATCCACGCGCTGGTCCTCGGCTACTGGCACACCATCGTCACGCCTCCCATGGTGTTCGCCGAGCTCACCGCGCGCGTGGTGGCCGAGTTCCGCGAGCGGGGCGTCGAGAAGCCGGTGGTGGCCTCTCTCGCCGGCGACGTGGAGGTGGAGGAGGCGTGCCAGTACCTCTTCGAGCGCGGGGTCGTGGCGTACCCGTACACGACCGAGAAGCCGGTCGCGGTGCTGGGCGCCAAGTACCGCTGGGCGCGGGCCGCGGGGTTGCTGGGGGGCGGTTCATGAGCTGAGGCAGCGAGGGGCCGGCCGACGGGTGCGCGTCGGCCGGCCCGGGACCCGCGCGCGCACGAAAGGCATTGGACAGGGGGCGCTGGCCAGAGCTTTCGACGCAAGGGGTGCAAACGACATGACAACCACCGACGTCACACGGGTCGCCGAATACCAGGAGGTGACCGACAGGAACGGACGCGTCTATCGCGTGGGCGAGTCCGACATCGACATCATGGGGCGCAAACGCAAGTGGATGGTGATCCTGCCCTGGATCGGCATGATGGGCATCTCCTCCGCCGAGTACGCGTTCGCGTCCGCCGAGGACACGCTCCACGAAGCCCACCACTGGTCCAGCAACAGCATCTACTGGATGATGACCGCCTGGGTGTTCTGCCAGGCCGCGGTCGCCTTTCCGGCGGGGCGGCTGCGTGAGAGCGGCAAGCTGCCGGCGCGTTGGGCGATGATGATCGGGTCGGCCGGCACGCTGCTCGGCTATCTGTCGCTGGCGTTCGCGCCGCACGTCGCGCTCGCCTTCATCGGGTTCGGTGTGTTCAGCGGCATGGGTGCCGGCATGGTGTACGCGACCTGCGTCAACATGGTCGGCAAGTGGTACCCGGAGCGCAGGGGCGGGAAGACCGGCTTCGTCAACGGCGGTTTCGCCTACGGTTCGGTGCCGTTCGTCTTCATCTTCCACGGCTACATGGACGGCTCCAACTTCCGCTGGGTGCTGGTCTCGGCCGGTGTCTTCCTCGCCGCGACGGTGGCGATCGCCGGCTTCTACTTCCGGGACCCGCCGAAGAACTGGTGGCCGGCCGCCGTCGACCCGCTGAACCCGCCGGACGACCCGCGGGCCCGGCGTTCGCTGGAGAAGAACCCCCCGGCCGTCAAGCAGTACTCCCCCATGGAGGCCTGGCGGACCGGCCGGGTGGCGCTGATGTGGTTCTGTCTCGCCTGCACCTCCGGCGTGAACATCTTCGGCATCGCCTTCCAGGTCGACATCGGCGAGGACGCGGGCTTCGCGGCCGGGATCGTGGCCACCGCGATGTCGCTGAAGGCGATCGTCAACGGCACCGGGCGCGGCGTCATCGGCTGGCTCTCCGACCTCTACGGCCGCAAGCAGTGCCTGCTCTACGTGTGCGCGATCCTGGGCCTCGCCCAGTTCGGCATCATCTGGTCGGCCGAGATCAAGAACCTGCCGCTGTTCCTGATCTTCTCCGCCGTCTCCGGTTTCGGCGGCGGTGCCATCTTCCCGATGTTCGCGGCACTGACGGCGGACTACTTCGGCGAGAACAACAACGCCACCAACTACGGGATGGTCTACAGCTCCAAGCTCGTCTCCGGTCTGGGAGCGGGCATGGGTGCCGTGGTCGTCGGCGCCTGGGGCTACAACGGCGCCTTCACCCTGGCGGGCTGCATCTCGATCTTCGCCGGATTCGTGGCGTTGTTCCTGCAACCACCGGGACGCTCGAAGGGCAAGCGCGTCACGCCCAACCCCCGGCCACTCGGCGAGGGATGACCTGACGGAGTCTTCCTCGCACGGACCGGGCGGCCCCTCCCCCAGCACGCGGGAGGGGCCGCCCGGTCCGTGTTCCGGGTCAGTGGCGGCGCTTGCGCAGGGCCGCCATGTTGTCGTAGCTGATCTTGGCCTCGCGCAGCGACTGCGCGGGGTCGGTGGCGCTCGGGGAGTTGTCGTCCTCGACCATCGGGTTGTGGTAGTTCCGCTGTCCAACGCGGGAGAAGAACGTCGTGTAGTCGATGACGCCGGTTCCGAAGGGCACCATGTCGTAGCCCATGCCGTTGGTCGTGCTGACCACGCCGTCCTTGGCGTGGAACAGCGGGTAGCGCTTGTTGTTGCGGGCGACCAGACCGGCCGGGTCGAAGACGTTCTTCCGGGTGGAGCCGTCGTGGGCGGTGTAGGTGTGGAACTTGTACTGGGCGACGTGGGCCCAGAAGATGTCCATCTCCAGCCAGACGAGCCTCGGGTCGGTGACCTTGAGGAAGTACTCCAGCTTCCGGATGCCCGAGCTGCGGGTCGGCCGGCCCTGGTCGTCCAGCGGGCCGCCGTCGAGCAGGAAGCCGTAGGCGCTGTCGTGGTTGTGGGTGTAGAGCTTGATGCCCTCGCGGCGGGCTGTCTCGCCCAGGGCGTTCCACTTGTCGGCGGCCACGTCCCAGTCGGCGCGGTAGGAGCTGCCGGTGGGGTCGCCGCCGGTGCCCATGTGGTCCATGCCGAGGATGTTGGCGATCTCCAGGTTCTGCTTGAAGGTGTCCTTGTCCGCCGTGGTCAGCGGCCAGGACGGCGGGATGAAGCCGTGGTTGCCCTGGGCGCGCAGGCCGTAGTCGTCGAGCCAGCCGCGCAGCAGCTTGGCGCCCGCGACGGTCCCCAGGTCGGCGCCGCCGGGTGCGTTGGCGTGCTGGCGGTAGCCCGCGAACTCCACCTGGCGGTAGCCGTGCCGGGCGAGCTGCTTGAACACCTCGCGGAAGCCGGAGGGCAGGTCGGAGGCGAGGGGGTCGCGGCCGGTGGCGTCACGGACGGTGTAGAGGATGATGCCCCGCTTGTGCGCCGGGACGAGGACCTGCCCGCCGCGTCCGTGGTCGTGGTCGTGGTCTCTGTCCCGGTCCTGGGCCAGGGCGGGGGCGGCGCCGAAGACGGGGGCCGCGACGGCTCCGGCGGCCACGGCGGTGCACGTGCTGAGGAAGCGGCGCCGGTCCACGCCGAGGGTGCGGCGCAGGCTTTCGCCCGGGCCGTCGACGGCCGAGTCCGTGGCGGCGTCGGTGCGGGAGGGGTCGGAGAACAGGGTCACGTGTGCCTGCCTTCTGGGTCGTGGCCTGCCCTGATGCGGCTCGGGCGGGCCGTTGTCAGTGCCGTTGTCAGTGCCGTGTGTTTCACTCTCAGTAGCTGGATCTCGGGGGCTTGGCCTGGTGGCGCGTCAGCCGAGTCCGGCGAGCTGGAGCAGGAGTTGTTTCACATCGGTGGCCGCGACGCGGTCTCCGACAGCGCGGGGGGTGGAGCAGATGAGGAGCGGACCGTCGTCGTCGCTCGCGGGGAGGCGGCCGTGGCTGCCTCGAATAGGTGAGGGGTCCAGGGGCACGACCGCCATGCGGTAGCGCATGCCGAGCTTCTTGCGGGCCAGGGCGGTGGCCGCCTTGACCTTGACGTAGGGGTCGAGCGGATCCATGAACAGCTCGACCGGGTCGTAGCCGGGTTTGCGGTGGATCTCGACGAGCTGCGCGAAGTCGGGCGCGTGGTCGTCGTCGAGCCAGTAGTAGTACGTGAACCAGGCGTCCGGCTCCGCGACGGCGACGAGTTCGCCGGCGCGCGGGTGGTCGAGGTGGTGCTGCTTCTTGCCCTCGTCGTCGAGGAGTTGCTCGATACCGGGCAGTCCGTCCAGGGCGGCGCGGGTGGCGTCGAGGTCTTCGGGGCGGCGGACGTAGACGTGGGCGATCTGGTGGTCGGCCACAGCGAAGGCGCGGGAGGCCATCGGGTCGAGGTATTCCATGCCGTCCTGGGTGTGGACCTCGAGGAGTCCTGCGCGGCGCAGGGCGCGGTTGATGTCGACGGGCCGGCTGACGGGGGTGATGCCGTACTCGGACAGCGCGACGACGGTGCGTCCCTCGGCGCGGGCGTCGTCGAGGAGCGGGGCCAGCGCCGCGTCCAGGTCGGTGGCGGCCTTCAGGGAGCGCGGGTCGTCGGGGCCGAAGCGCTGCAGGTCGTAGTCGAGATGAGGGAGGTAGCAGAGCGTCAGGTCGGGGTGGCGGGTGCGGATGACGTGCCGGGTGGCGTCGATGATCCACTGGCTGGAGACCAGGTCGGCGCCGGGTCCCCAGAAGTGGAAGAGGGGGAAGGTGCCGAGTGTGGCGGTCAGTTCGTCGTGCAGGGCCGGGGGGCGGGTGTAGCAATCGGGTTCCTTGCGGCCGTCGGCGTAGTAGACGGGGCGTGGGGTGACGGTGATGTCGGTGTCGGCGCCCATGGCGTACCACCAGCAGATGTTGGCGACGGTGTAGCCGGGGTGGGCGCGGCGGGCGGCGTCCCAGAGCTTGTCGCCGGCGACCAGACCGTTGTGCTGGCGCCACAGCAGGACGTCGCCGAGCTCGCGGAAGTACCAGCCGTTGCCGACGATGCCGTGCTCCGACGGGTGAGTGCCGGTGAGGAAGGTGGACTGGGCGGCGCAGGTGACGGCGGGCAGGACGGTGCCGAGCGGCGCGCGGGAGCCGGACTGGCCGAGCTGCTTGAGGTGGGGCATGTGGTCGAGGAGACGGGGGGTGAGGCCGACGACGTCCAGGACGAGGAGGGGCGTCGGTTGCGCGGAGGGGGCTGGTGCGTCGGACGGGCTGCGTCGGGTCATGGCAGTTCCTTCAGGCCGAGGTCGGTCAGCAGGTCGCGGGCGAGGGTGAGCTCGGCGGCGATGCCGTCGGCGAGCTGGGCACGGGTTGCCGGACGCAGCTCGGGCGGGAGGGCCTGCCAGGTGTAGGTCTCGACCTCCAGGTGGTGGGTGAGGGGGTGCGGGTCGCCGACGAGGCGGGTCAGCGCGGCCTTGAGCACGGGGAGTGTGGAGGTGAGGGGCGCGGCGGGGGCCGCGTGCAGGGGCACGTGGAAGTGGGCGCGCCAGGGCGCGGTGTCGGGCAGCACGTCGCCGGCGAGGGCCTCGTCGAGGTCGTCGGTGGCGTGCAGGCCGCCGGCCTCGGTGGTGGTGCGGGTCTGGTGCAGGAAGCGGGGCTCGGCGAAGGCGGCGAGCGCCTCGCGGACGGCGGGTTCACAGGGGCGTTCGGCGTGCAGGGCCGCGGAGAGCTGGGACTTGACGACGGGGACGCGGGCGGCGGTGAGGGCGTCCAGGGCGGTGTGCGGGTCTTCGAAGGAGGTGGCGAGGTGACAGGTGTCGACGCAGATGCCGATGCGGTCGTGACCGATCGCGGTGAGGGGGGCGATGGCGTCGTGTGTCGTTTCGACGACGCAGCCGGGTTCGGGTTCCAGGCCGACGCGGATGGAGCGGCCGGTGAGCTCTTCCAGGGCGTCGAGGCGTTCGGCGAGGGTGACCAGGGCGGAGCGGGCCTTGTCGGCACGGGCGTCGTCGTACGCGGTGCGCCAGGCCAGCGGCAGCGTGGAGATGCTGCCCTGGCTCACGTCGTCGGGCAGCAGTCCGGCCAGGAGCCGGGCCAGCGAAGTGGTGTGCTCCAGGCGCTCTGGGTCGGCCCAGTCGGGCTTGTAGACCCGGTACTTGACCTCCTCGGCGCCGAAGCCCTCGTACGGGAAGCCGTTGAGGGTGACGACTTCCAGGCCGCGCCGGTCGAGCTCACCGCGCAGCCCTCGCAGCGCCGCCGGGTCGGTGACGAGGGCGTGGGCGGCGTCCCGGGCCAGCCACAGCCCGATGCCGAGACGGTCGCGCCCCAGGCGCCGGCGCACCGGCTCGCAGTGGTCGCGCAGTTGAGCGAGGACACCGTCGAGGGTCTCGGCGGGGTGGACGTTGGTGCAGTAGGCGAGGTGGACGGTGGAGCCGTCGGGGTGCCGGAAGCGCATGGCTCACTCCCCGCCGCGCAGGATGGAGTTGCCCTCGTGCGTGGCGTCGGACGAGGGCACGTCGAGGGCCAGCCGCCCGCTGAGCCCGTAGAAGGCGACGGGGTTGCGCCACAGCACCAGGTCCACGTCGTCCTCGGTGAAGCCCTCGGCGAGCATCAGGTCGCCGACCTTGCGGGTCTTCAACGGGTCGCTCTTGCCCCAGTCGGCGGCGGAGTTCACCAGGACCTGTTCCGGGCCGTACTCGCGCAGCAGGGCGACCATGCGGGCCTCGTCCATCTTGGTGTCCGGATAGACGGAGAAGCCGAGCCAGGCGCCGCTGTCCTTGGCCTCCTTGACGGTGGTCTCGTTGAGGTGGTCGACCAGGACGCGCTCGGTCGGCAGCGCGGACTCGCGGACCACGTCCAGGGTGCGGCGCAGCCCGGCCAGCTTGTCGCGGTGCGGGGTGTGCACGAGGGCGGGCAGGGCGTGGTCGGCGGCGAGCTGGAGCTGGGTGGCGAGGGCGGTGTCCTCGGCGGGTGTCATCGAGTCGTAGCCGATCTCACCGACGGCCACGACCCGGTCCTTGACGAGATAGCGGGGCAGTTCGTCGAGGACGGGGAGGCACCGGGGGTCGTTCGCCTCCTTGGGGTTGAGGGCGATCGTGCAGTGGTGGGCGATGCCGTACTGGGCGGCGCGGAAGGGCTCCCAGCCGAGCAGGGCGTCGAAGTAGTCGCGGAAGGAGGCGGGAGAGGTGCGGGGCTGACCGAGCCAGAAGGAGGGTTCGACGAGGGCACGGACACCGGCGGCGTACATGGCCTCGTAGTCGTCGGTGGTCCGGGAGGTCATGTGGATGTGGGGGTCGAAGATGCGCATCAGGACTCCTTGCCGTGGGGGTCGGCCGTGCCGGGCGCGGCAGGCCCGGACTCGGTCAGGGCCAGGACGCGGTGCAGGTCTTCGGGGACGGTGCGGCCCGCGGCGGTGCGTTCGGCGGCGTAGTCGGCGAGCATCCGGGCGAGTTCGGCGTCCGCGCGGGCCCGCCGGTCCAGGTCCGCCACGTGGTCGAGGGGGACGCCGGTGAACAGGCACTTGAGTACGGCGTGCCGCCATTGGTGGGCGTCGAGGTGCCGGGCGGCGTACGGGCCGAGGGCGGCGCCGACCAGCCGGGTGTCGTTGGTGCGCAGGGCGTCCTCGACGAGCGGGAGGGCGTCGGGGCCGGGCACGAGGTGGGGCAGCGCGTGCAGGACGGCGCGGCGTTCGTCGGCGGTGCCCTGGGAGTAGACCCGGTTCAGGGCTTCCGTGTCGGCGCGGGCCGCGTGCAGGACGAGGACGCGGGCCGCGTCGACGTGGGCGGGACCGCAGCGGCGGCCGGCCTCGGCGAGGCGCAGCTCCCACACCGAGATGGGGCCGTGGGTGCCGGGGTGGGCGGCGGCCTCGTCCAGGGCCTGGTCCAGCCAGGCGCGGGCCGCTCCGCCGAGCTCGGCGGTGAGGGCGGCGCGCAGGTCTGCGGGCGGGAGGTGGGCGGGGGTGGTGCCCTGGGGGTCCTGCCCGGCGGGGGTGCCATCCGCGCCCTGGGTGACGGGGGTGGCGTGTGGCTGCTTCATGGGGGTGGCTCCCTTCAGTGGGTGGCGGAGGGCTCGCCCGAGCGGTTCGAGAGGGGGGACGCCGCGGCGGCCCGGCGGAGGAAGGGGAGGGAGCGTTCGGCGAAGTGGGGGCCCGCGTGGGAGTGGCGGGGCAGTTCGACCACGGTCAGGCCCTGGTAGCCGGTGGCGGCGAGGGCCTCGAGGACGGGCGGGAAGTCGATCTCGCCGTCACCGAAGGGGAGGTGTTCGTGGACGCCGCGGCACATGTCCTCGATCTGCACGTGGCGCAGCCAGGGGGCGGCGGCGCGTACGCAGTCGGCGGGAGGGAGGGGTTCGAGGCACTGGCAGTGGCCGATGTCCAGGGTGAGGCCGAGGTGCTCGGGGTCGCCGAGGGCGCGGCGCAGGGTGTGGAAGTCGGCGAGGGTGGCGAGGAGGTGGCCCGGTTCGGGTTCGACGGCCAGGGGGACGCCGGCGGTGGCGGCGGCGTCCAGAACCGGGGCGAGGGACTCGGTGAGCCGTTTCCACGCCGTGTCCTCGTCCGTGCCCGCCGGGGTGATGCCGCTGAAGCAGTGCACGGCGTGGGCGCCCAGGTCGGCGGCGACCCGTACGGCTCGCAGGAGGAGGTCGGTGCGGCGGGCGCGGTCGTCCGGGTCGGGGTCGAGGAGGGAGGGGCCGTGCTTGCGGCGCGGGTCGAGCACATAGCGGGCGCCCGTCTCCACCGTGACGCCCAGGCCGAGCGCGTCCAGCCGGTGCGCGATCCGGCGGGTGCGGGCGGCCAGGTCGTCGGCGAGCGGGTCGACGTGCATGTGGTCGAGGGTCAGGCCGACGCCGTCGTAGCCGAGATCGGCGAGGAGGGCGAGGGCGTCGTCGAGGCGGAGGTCGGCGAGGCCGTTGGTGCCGTAGCCGAAGCGGAGGGGGGTGCGGGCAGAGGCGGAGGACTCCGGCGTCACGTGATGCTCACCTTCCTCGCGAACCTGCGGCCCAGCGGAGCGAGGGCCGCTATCAGCAGGGCGGTGGCCGGACCGCCGGCGCGGGCGGTGAGCGCGGCCTGGAGGGGAATCGTGGCGCGGATGCCGCCGCCGACGGCGCGTTGGGTGAGCGGAGGTGAGGGGTTGAGGGCGGCGTGGAAGTAGGGGCGGGCCGCGGTGGCCGCGTAGACGGCGGCGAGGGAGGTGGTGAGCGCCGCGGTGACCTGGGCGGCGGACAGGCCGGACACGTCGCGGTGACCCGGACGTCCGGCGGTCGGGCCGGGCAGGCCGCGCCGGTCTGCACCCCCGGCCGTCGGACCGGACAGGCCGCGCCGGTCTGCACCCCCGGCCGTCGGACCGGACAGGCCGCGCCGGTCTGCACCCCCGGCCGTCGGACCGGACAGGCCGCCTCGGTCTGCACCTCCGCCCGCCGGGCCGGACAGGCCGCCTCGGTCTGGACGTCCGGTGGTCGGACCCGGCAGGTCGGGGGCGGCTGCTGCCCGTCGGCCTGCCGGGAGTCGGATGGGGCGGCCGGCCACCAGCCGGGCCAGGAGGCCGGTGGTGGCGAGGGCCGCCAAGGGAGCCAGGGAGGAGCCGCCCCGGGTTTCCCCGCGGGAGACCGCCGTGACCGCGAGGGTGTGCGTGCCGAGCAGGGCGGCGGACGGCACCGCCGGGCGGAGGTCGCCGCCGGTCGCCGCCGCGCCCAACAGCAGGTCGAGGCCACGGGCGGTGGCCATGGCCAGGGGCCCGGCGGGGGTGTGCTTCAGGGCGAGGTCGTACGCCCAGACGGTCGCCGCGAGCGGCACCGCGACGGCCACGGCGGGTCGGCCGGCGCGGGCGGCGAGGGCCAGGCCGGTCGCGGTCAGCCCGCAGGCCGCCGTGAGCGCGGCGGCCGGGCGGATCCTGCCGGACGGCAGGGGCCGGTGGGGGCGTTCGGCGGCGTCCTCCTCGTGGTCCGCCCAGTCGTTGAGGGCCATGCCGGCCTCGTACAGGCAGAGGGAGGAACCGATGGCGAGCAGGGTGCGGGTGTCGGACCGGGCACCGGTGGCCGCGGCGCCGGCGAGTACGTCACCGGGGACGGTGAACAGGGCCGGAAGGCGGAGGAGTTCGGTCCAGGCCTCGACGCGGCTGCGGATGGAGGCCGGGCGGCGGCCCGCCGCGCCCTCGCCGTGCCGGGCCGTGTCGTCGGCGCCGGGCGGCAGGGCCGCAGGCGCCGTCACCGACGGCGACTGCGGCGCCGGACGAGCCGCCTCCGCCGTGCCGCTCACCGCTGCTCCCCGAGCCCGGAGGCGCCGGCACCGGCATCGGCGTCCCCGTCCGTATCCCCAGCCGCACGGGCAGCGGCACCAACACCAGCACCAGCACCAGCACCAGCACCAGCACCAGCACCACGATGTCCGTGCCCCGGCTCCCCCTCCGCCCGGCCCCCCGGGTCGGCATCCCGCAGCTCCGCCGCGAACCGGGTCAGCTCGGCGTACTGTTCCGCGAGGCCCGCCGGGCCCTCGCCCACCGGGTCCTTGAAGTAGAAGCCCAGCTCGGCGAGCGGACCGGACCGGCCCGACTCGTGGGCGCGGGCGGTCAGGCGGGCCAGGTCGAGGACGAGGGGCGCCGCGAGGGCGGAGTCGCAGCCCTGCCAGGTGGTCTGCAGGACCATGCGCGCGCCGAGGAAGCCGTCGAAGGCGATGTGGTCCCAGGCCGTCTTCCAGTCACCCAGCGCGGGGACGTCGTCGATGTGCACCGCGCCCTCGACGGAGGCGCCGAGGGTGTCGGCGAGGACGCGTTCCTTGCCGGCGTTCTTCGCCGCCGCGGCGGCCGGGTCGGCCAGGGCCGCGCCGTCGCCGCCGCCGAGGAGGTTGGTGCCGGACCAGGCACGGACCGTGAGCGCCCGCTGGGCGAACATCGGGCCCAGCACCGAGCGCAGCAGGGTCTGGCCGGTCTTGCCGTCGCGGCCCGCGTACGGCAGGCCGCTCGCCGCGGCCTCGGCGTCCAGGGCAGGGTGGTGCAGGCCGGTCGACGGGGTGAAGTTGACGTACGGGCAGCCGGCGCGCAGCGCCGCGGCCGCGTACAGCGAGCTGGCCGGAAGGCCCCGGCCGGTGGGCGCGGGCTCGGTGGAGGCCACGTTCACCACCACCGCCCGCTCCGCTCCCGAGCGCCGCACGAAGTCGGTGATGTCCGCGGCGAAGGCGGCGATCAGCTCCTCCTCGTCGCGGGTGTCGCCGGGCAGCGGGCCGCCGGGGCGGATCTCGCGGTCGGCGGCGGCCAGTTCCGCAGCGACGGCGGAGGGCAGGCCGGGCGGCAGCACGCCTCCGGCGGCCAGGGCCTCCGCCCTCTTGGGCAGGGGGCAGTCCACGGTGTCGTGGCCGCCGAAGACCAGGGACGACAGCGCGGGCAGGCCGGCGTCGGCGAAGTCGGGGGTCTCGGTGACCATGCCGGTCGGCGGGTGCAGCCCCGCGGTCACGGCGGCGCAGCCCGCCACCACGGTGGTGGCGACGGAGCCACGGGCTCCGATCAGCCAGACGCCGATACGGGAGCCACGGGAGGAACCAGAGGGGGACGCGGACATGGGCAGCCTCCTTGTCGAGCGCGTCGAACACACACGAGCGGTGGTACGGCCGGCGGTGGTGCACGCGTGGTGACGGCGGGCGGAGGTCCGGCGTCCTCCGCCCGCCGCCGTTCTAGTCGCCCGAGGTGGGCAGTTCCTTGAGCTGGATGTTGCGGAAGGAGACCTGGTCGGCGGCGCCGTGGTTCTGGAGACCGATGTAGCCGTCGGTCAGGCTCCGCTCGGGGTCCGTGTTGGTGAAGTCGTTGATCTTGACTCCGTTGAGGAACACCTGGAGGCGTTCGCCCTGGACCTTGATCTCGTAGGAGTTCCACTGGCCGGGCGGCCGCAGGACCTGGTCACGGGCCTTGATGTTCGCCGACTTGAACGAGTAGACGGAGCCCGTGGTGCGGTCGGGCGCGTCCGTGGCGTCGATCTGGATCTCGTAGCCCTTGTTCACCGCGGACCAGGGGTCGTCGGAGGCCGGGAAGCCCACGAAGATGCCGGAGTTGTCGTCGCCCTGCATCTTCCAGTCGAGCTTGAGAGAGTACGACGTCAACTCCTTGGCCTGGTACCAGAGCAGGCCCATGCCGCCCTCGGACTCCAGAGCCCCGTCCTTGACGTTGAACTTTCCGGGGCCGGCCTGCTTCCAGCCGTCCAGGGTCTCGCCGTTGAAGATGTCCCGGTAGCCCTTGCTCGGCTTGCAGTCCGCCTTGACCTGGCCGGTGGCGTACTGCAGGCCGCCGAGCAGATGGGCGCGGAAGGCCTCGTCAGCGTAGGACTCCTTGGTGTGGCCGCCTCCGGTGTAGAAGGAGCGGCCGCCGCCGTAGTTCTGGCACCAGGCGATCGGGTGGTCGCCCTTCATGTTCCCGCCGTCGTAGGTGGTCTCGTCGAGGGTGGCGAGGACCTTGGCCTGCTCACGGGGGTTGGTGCGGTAGTTGTACCACTCGTCGGTGCGCTCCCAGGTGTCGCCGAGGTGCGCGGTGGAAGGGTGGTCGTGGTCGTGGACACGCACGGTGGCCTTCTGGATGGCCGGGTGCGAGTCGAAGTAGGCGCCGACGAGGCCGCCGTAGAACTCCCAGTCGTACTCGGTGTCGGCGGCGGCGTGGATGCCCATGTAGCCGCCGCCGTTCTTGACGTAGTTCTCGAACGCCTTCTGCTGGTCCGCGTTGAGGACGTCACCGGTGGTGGACAGGAAGGCCACCGCGTCGTACTTGGCGAGGTTGGCCGTCGTGAACTGTCCGGCCTCCTCGGTCGCGGTGACCGAGATGCCGGCCGGGGTGCCGAGCTCCTTCAGGGCGGCGATGCCCTCCGGGATGGAGTCGTGGCGGAAGCCGGCCGTCTTGGAGAAGACCAGGACCTTCTTGCCGGCCTTGAACGGCTCCTTGGAGAACTCGAAGTCGTCCACGTCGTACAGCGCGCCGTCGCCGCCCCGGAAGACCAGGTAGATCTCGGTGGTGCGCTTCGGGAGCGACCGCAGCGGCACGTCGACGTTCTGGAACGTCTCCCAGCTGCCCGTCGGCGGGATGTACGCCGAACCGTGCAGCGGACCGTCGGGCGAGCCGGTACGCAGCTCGACGAAGCCGCCCGACCCGCCGGAGGAGGCCCGCACGGTCAGCTTCTTCTGCCCGTCGAACCGGTACGGAGTGAAGGAGATCCAGTCGCCGTCGTTGATGTCGCCGACGGTCTTGCCGCCGTTGGCGGTGGCCTTGTCGTACGTCTTGATGCCCGACTGGGTGGCGAAGTGCTCGGCCTGGCGGTGCGGGGGCTGGATCACGGTGCGCGCGGTGCCGGTCAGGGCCTCCTGACCGTTGGCCCCGCCGTCGGTGTAGCTCGCGCCGACGACGCCGTAGATGTTGGCGTTGGGGTCGTGGCCGCCGTCGCCGGGCGGCGGGTTGAGGGTGCCCTCACAGCCCATCTCGCTGGTCAGCTCGTGGGCGTGGGAGTCGTGGCCGAGGCTGTAGGCGACCTTGACCCTGGAGCAGTCGATCGTCTCCTCGGGGTCGGTGACCTTCACCGTGAAGGGGATCGGCTCCCCCATGGGCAGCAGGGTGCCGTTGCCGGGGACCTCGATCGTCACCTTGGGCTCGGTGTTGCCGACGACGATCCGGACGCTGGCGTTGCCGGTGTTGCCCTCGGAGTCCTTGGCGGTGAAGGTCGCGGTGTAGGTGCCGACCTTCTTGTACTTGTGGGTGGGGGCCAGGCCCTCGCCCTTGGTGCCGTCGCCGAAGTCCCAGCTGTAGGTGAGGTCCGGGGAGTCGGCGTCCTTGGCGGAGGCGGTGAACTTCACCTTCAGGCCGGCCGCGCCGGACGTCTTGTCGGCGCTGACCTCGGCGATCGGGGAGAAGCCGTCCTCGGCGTTCTCGATCCGGTACAGCGCGGAGTTCTCGTCGCCCTGGAACCAGGAGACGCCGTAGTCCAGGACGTAGAGGGCGCCGTCGGGGCCGAACTCCATGTCCATGATCTGGGTGCCGGTCCACGGGAAGTCGTTGATCTTCGCGACCGTTCCGTCGGCGTTCTGCTCGATCCGCTTGATCCAGCGGCGGCCGAACTCGCCCGCGAAGAAGTCGCCGTCGAACTCCTCGGGGAACTTCACGGAGGAGTCGAGCTCGGGGTCGTAGCGGTAGACCGGGCCGGCCATCGGGGACTCGGAGCCGCTGCCGAACTCGGGCACGCTGCCGCCGTCGTACGGGATCCAGGCGGCCTGCGCGGGCGGCAGGTCGACGAGGCCCGTGTTGTGCGGGGAGGTGTTCTTCGGGGCGTCGCAGTCGAACTTCTCGCCGGAGGTCTTGGTGGCGAAGTCGTAGTCGACGTACGCGTCGTTGGCGCCGGTGCAGAACGGCCAGCCGAAGTTGGCGGGCTTGGTGACCTTGGCGAACTCGACCTGGCCGGCCGGGCCGCGTGTCGCCGAGGCGGCGCCCGCGTCGGGACCGTAGTCACCCACGTACACGGTGCCGGTCTTGTCGTCGACGCTCATGCGGAACGGGTTGCGGAAGCCCATCGCGTAGATCTCGGGACGGGTCTTCTCGGTGCCGGGGGCGAAGAGGTTCCCCTCCGGGACGGTGTACGAGCCGTCCTCGGCGACCTTGATGCGCAGGATCTTGCCGCGCAGGTCGTTGGTGTTGCCGGAGCTGCGGCGGGCGTCGAAGGCCGGGTTGCGGCCGGGACGCTCGTCGATCGGCGTGTAGCCGTCGGAGGCGAAGGGGTTGGTGTCGTCGCCGGTGGACAGGTAGAGGTTGCCCTCGGCGTCGAAGTCGATGTCGCCGCCGACGTGGCAGCAGGTGCCGCGGGAGGCCGCGACGTCCAGGACCTTCTTCTCGCTGGCCAGGTCGAGCGTGCCGTTGGGGTTGAGGACGAAGCGGGAGAGGCGGTTGACGCCGTCGAACTTCTTGAAGTCCTCGGCGGTGCCGGTCTCCGGGGCGTCCCCCGCGGGCGTGTCGAGCGGCGGGGCGTAGTACAGGTAGATCGCCCGGTTGTTCTTGAAGTCCGGGTCGATGCCGACGCCCTGCAGGCCTTCCTCGTCATGGCTGTAGACGTCGAGCTTGCCGGCGATCTTGGTGACGCCGCCCTGGTCGGTGAGGCGCAGCGTGCCGTCGCGCGAGGTGTGCAGGACGCTGCGGTCCGGGAGTACGGCGAGCGACATCGGCTCGCCCGTCTCGGGTTCGCCCTTGGCGAGCGGCACCTGCTGGAACTGCCCTTCGGCGGCGGCCGGCTCGTCGGCCGCCGACTGGGCGCCGGCGACGGTCGCCGGGGTGCCCACGGCCAGCATCAGGCCGGTGAACAGGGCGAGGGTGGTGCGAAGTCTGGGACGCCTCGTGGATCTGGTGCTCGTGTGTCTGCTTCTGTGCACGAAGTCCCTCCGGGAACGGGATGGGCCGTACGGGATGGGTGCGAAGACGTGCGGTGCGGGCGCCGGGGTGCGCCGTCACCCCGGAGGCGTGTGTGTCCTGAACACTTCAGGGACGGTAACCCCGTTCGTCCGGGGCGAACACCCCTTGAAACGGGGCTGGTTGAACTTTTGCCCATCACAGGACAAAGCGGGGCGCGGGCAGGCCGGACCGAGGGCCGGCACCGGCGGAAATACCGGCCCCCGGCCCCCGGCCCCGATCCCTGGCCGCTGGTGTCCCGACCTGCCGTCGGGCGGGCGGATCAGCTGTTGAACGCGGCGTCGAAGGACGCGCTGGGCGGCTCGAAGTCGAACGCCTTGAGCCGGGTGAGGGCCTCGGGGGCGCCCTGCAGCCGGTCCATGCCGGCGTCCTCCCACTCCACCGACACCGGTCCCTGGTAGTCGATGGAGCGCAGCATGCGGAAGACGTCCTCCCAGGGGACGTCGCCGTGGCCGGCGGACACGAAGTCCCAGCCGCGGCGCGGGTCGCCCCAGGGCAGGTGGGAGCCGAGCCGGCCGTTGCGGCCGTCGAGGCGCCTGCGGGCCTCCTTGCAGTCGACGTGGTAGATCCGGTCGCGGAAGTCCCACAGGAAGCCGACCGGGTCGAGGTCCTGCCACACGAAGTGGGAGGGGTCGAAGTTGAGACCGAAGGCCGGCCGGTGGTCGACCGCCTCCAGGGCGCGCTGCGTGGTCCAGTAGTCGTAGGCGATCTCGCTGGGGTGGACCTCGTGCGCGAACCGCACGCCCTCGGCGTCGAAGACGTCGAGGATCGGGTTCCAGCGGTCCGCGAAGTCCTGGTAGCCGCGGTCGATCATCGACTCGGGGGCGGGCGGGAACATGGCGACCAGGTGCCAGATGGCCGACCCGGTGAAGCCGATGACGGTGTCGACGCCGAACCGGGCCGCGGCCCGTGCGGTGTCCCTGATCTCGGCCGCGGCGCGCTGCCGGACGCCCTCCGCGTCGCCGTCGCCCCAGATGCGGGCGGGCAGGATGGCCTGGTGGCGTTCGTCGATGATGGCGTCGCAGACCGCCTGGCCTACCAGGTGGTTGGAGATCGCCCAGCACTTCAGCCCGTACTTGTCGAGCAACTGGTGCCGGGAGTCCACGTAGGAGGGGTCCGCGAGGGCCTTGTCGACCTCGAAGTGGTCGCCCCAGCAGGCGAGTTCCAGGCCGTCGTAGCCGAAGTCGCGGGCGAGGCGGCAGACCTCCTCCAGGGGCAGGTCCGCCCACTGACCGGTGAAGAGCGTGAAGTTGCGCGGCATGTCGCTGCCAGCCTCCTCAGGGGGCGATCGGGGTGTAGACGGAGTTCTTCTCGGCGCTCTCCTCCACCGCCGCCAGCACGCGCTGGACCTGCAGCCCGTCGGCGAAGGAGGGGTCGGGGCGGCGGCCCTCGGCGACGGCGTGGACGAGGTCGCGTGCCTGGTGCACGAAGGTGTGCTCGTAGCCGAGTCCGTGGCCCGGCGGCCACCAGGCGTCCAGGTAGGGGTGCTCGGGTTCGGTGACGAGAATGCGGCGGAAGCCGGCGTGCTCCCCCGGCTCCGTACCGTCGTGGTACGACAGCTCGTTGAGGCGCTCCAGGTCGAAGGCCAGCGATCCGCGCTCGCCGTTGAGTTCGATGCGCAGGGCGTTCTTGCGGCCGGTGGCGTACCGGGTGGCCTCGAAGGAGGCCAGGGCACCGGAGGTGAGGCGGGCGGTGAACACGGCGGCGTCGTCCACGGTGACCTCGCCCGTGACACCGTCCGCCGAGCCCGCGGACAGGCCCCGGGCGGCGCCGTCGGGCAGCGGGCGCTCCCGCACGAAGGTCTCGGTGACGGCGGATACGCCCGCGATGCGCTCCCCCGTCAGGTACTGCGCGAGGTCGACGATGTGCGCGCCCAGGTCGCCGAGGGCTCCCGACCCGGCCAGCTCCTTGCGCAGCCGCCAGGTCAGCGGTGCCTTCGGGTCGACCAGCCAGTCCTGGAGGTACGTCACCCGCAGGTGCCGCAGCCGGCCGATGCGGCCCTCGGCGACCATGCGCCGGGCCAGCGCGGTGGCCGGTACCCGGCGGTAGTTGAAGCCGACCATCGCCAACCGGCCGCGGGCGCCCGCCTCCTCGGCGGCCCGGGTCATCGCCTCCGCCTCCTCGACGGTGTTGGCCAGCGGCTTCTCGCACAGGACGTGCTTGCCGGCGGCGAGCGCGGCCAGCGCGATCTCGGCGTGGCTGTCGCCGGGGGTGCAGATGTCGACGAGGTCGATGTCGTCCCGTTCCACCAGGGTTCGCCAGTCGGTCTCGGTACTCGCCCAGCCGTGCCGGTCGGCCGCTTCGCGGACGGCGTCGGCGTCCCGCCCGCAGACGGCGGCCAGGACCGGGTTCAGCGGCAGGTCGAAGACGCGGCCGGCGGTGCGCCAGCCCTGGGAGTGGGCGGCGCCCATGAAGGCGTAGCCGACCATGCCGACGCGCAGGGGCGGTCTCGTCGCGGACGCCCCCGTCGCCCCGGTCCCGGTCCCGGTCCCGGTCCCGCTGTCGGTCCCGGTCCCGGTGGCTGCTTCCTCGGCCCCGGCCCCCTCGGGCTGCTGCGGCTGTCCCATGCGGATGTCCTCCTCGTCGTGGTGGCGCGGTGGGGGGTGGGCCCCGCCCCGGGCGGCTGGTCAGGCCGCCGCCGGGGCGGGACTCCTCACTTGAAGCCCGTGGACATGTACTGGTCCACGTTCTCTTTGTCGACGACGGCCGAGTAGCAGGTCACGGTCGAGGGGATCTCGAACTCCGCGAGGCCGCTGATGCCCTTGCCCTGGCCGAGGGCGCGGGCCAGGTCGATGGCGGAGGCGGCCATGGTCGGCGGGTAGAGCACGGTCGCCTTCAGTACGCCGCGGTCCGCCTTGATGGCCTCGAAGGCGGAGAGCGCGCCCGCGCCGCCGACCATCAGGAAGTCGTCGCGTCCGGCCTGCTCGATGGCGCGCAGCGCGCCCACGCCCTGGTCGTCGTCGTGGTTCCACAGGGCGTCGAACTGGGACTGGGCCTGGAGCAGCTGGGCCATCTTGGACTGTCCCGACTCGACCGTGAACTCGGCGGCCTGGCGGGCCACCTTCTGGATGTTCGGGTAGTTCTTCAGGCCGTCGTCGAAGCCCTTGGTGCGCTGCTGGGTCAGCTCCAGGTTGTCCAGGCCGGCCAGCTCGATGACCTTGGCGTTCGGCTTGTCCTTGAGCTTCTCGCCGATGTAGTGGGCGGCGTTGAGGCCCATGCCGTAGTTGTCGCCACCGACCCAGCAGCGGTAGGCCTGCGGGCTGTTGAAGATGCGGTCGAGGTTGACGACCGGGATGCCGGCGCGCATGGCCTTGAGGCCGACCTGGGTGAGCGCCTTGCCGTCGGCCGGCAGCACCACCAGGACGTCGACCTTCTTGTTGATGAGGGTCTCGATCTGGCCGATCTGCTGCGCGGTGTCGTTGGAGCCCTCGGTCACCTCCAGGGTGACGTCCGAGTACTTCTCGGCGCGCTTCTGGGCCTGGTCGTTGACGGCGTTGAGCCAGCCGTGGTCGGCCAGCGGGCCGGCGTAGCCGATGGTGACCTGCTTGCCCGGCTTGTCGTCGGCGGCCGGCTGCTCGTTCGCGGACGCCTTGTCGCCGCCGTCGTCGGGGTCGTTGCTGGTGCACCCGGTGAGGACGGCACCGGCGGACACGGCGGCGGCTCCGAAGAGCAGTCCTCTGCGACTCGTGAGTTGCGTCATGACGGTGAACCCTTTCCTCAGTGCGTGCTTGCGGTACGGCGCTGGACCAGCACGGCGGCGACGATGATCGCGCCCTTGGCGATCTGCTGGACGGCGGTCTCGAGGTTGTTCAGGGCGAAGATGTTGGTGATCGTGGTGAAGATCAGGACCCCGAGCACGGAGCCGACGATGGTGCCCCGGCCGCCGCTGAGCAGGGTGCCGCCGATGATCGCGGCGGCGATGGCGTCGAGTTCGTAGAGGTTGCCGTTGGTGTTCTGGCCGGAGCCGGCCAGGACGATCAGGAGGAAGGCGGCGATGCCGCAGCACAGCCCGGACAGCAGGTAGAGGTAGAGCCGCTGGCGGCGGACGTCGATGCCGGCGAGCCGGGCGGCCTCCGCGTTGCCGCCGACGGCGACGGTGCGGCGGCCGAAGGTGGTCCGGTTGAGCACCAGCCAGCCGATGACGGTGACGGCGGCGAACACCAGGACCAGGGGCGGGATGCCGAGGATGTAGGCGTCGCGCTCGCCGAGGTCCAGGACGCTGGGCACCGTGACGACCTGGGTGCGGCCGTCGGTGATCTGGAGCGCGAGGCCTCGGGCCGAGGCCAGCATGGCGAGGGTGGCGATGAACGGGACCATCTGGCCGAAGGCGATGAGCACGCCGTTGACCAGTCCGCAGCCCACGCCCACCACGATCGCCGTAAAGAGGATGCCGAAGAAGCCGAACTCCTGGGTGGCGACGGTGGTCGCCCACACCGACGACAGGGCCACGATGGCGCCCACGGACAGGTCGATGCCGCCGGAGACGATCACGAAGGTCATGCCGACGGTGACGACGCCGATCACGGACGCCTGGGTGAGCACCAGCTGGAGGTTGCGGGTGTCGAGGAACGCGTCGGGCTGGGTGATGCCGCCGATGAGGACCAGGACGGCGAGCACACCGAGCAGGCTGAGGGTGCGGAGGTCGGCGCGGGCCGTGAGGCTCCGCCAGGCGGGCGGACCGTCCACCGGTGCCGCCTTGCCGGTGCCGCCGCGTGGCGGGGACACGTGCTGCGTCATGACGCCGGACTTCCTTCCATGACGAGGTCGAGTACGCGGTGTTCGTCGAGTTCGCGGGCGGGGGCCTCGTGCACGACCCGGCCCTCGCGCAGCACCAGCACGCGGTCGGCGAGGCCGAGCACCTCGGGCACCTCGCTGGAGACCAGCAGGACGGCGAGGCCCTCGTCGGCGAGACGGCGGATGACCGCGTACAGCTCGGCGCGGGCGCCGACGTCGACGCCGCGGGTGGGTTCGTCGAGCAGCAGGACCTTGCAGCCGCGCAGCAGCCAGCGGGCGAGGACCGCCTTCTGCTGGTTGCCGCCGGACAGGGTGCGCACGGGCGCGGTGGGGTTGTCGGGCCGCAGGGACAGCTCGCGGGTGGCGGCGCGGGCCGCGTTCAGTTCGGCGCCGCGGTCGATCCAGCCGGCGCGCGAGAAGCGGGACATGGCGGAGACCGACACGTTGCGGGTGACGGACTCCAGCATCAGCAGGGCCTGCGCCTTGCGTTCCTCCGGGGCGAGTCCGAGCCCGGCGCGGACGGCGGCGCGCACGCTGCCCGGCCGCAGGGGGCGGCCGTCGACGAGGACCTGGCCGGCGCTCGCCCTGCGGGCCCCGTAGACCGTCTCCAGGATCTCGGAGCGGCCGGAGCCGACGAGTCCGGCGAGGCCGACGATCTCCCCGGGGCGGACCTCCAGGTCGAGCGGGGCGAACTCGCCGTCCCGGGCCAGTCCCCGCACGCTCAGCACGGGTTCCCCCGCGGGCGGCGTGGCCGGCCGGTCAGGGAAGACGTACTCGACGTTGCGTCCCGTCATCAGCGCCACCACCTCGCGGGTCGGCGTCGACTCGGCGGGCAGCCCGCCGGCGACGGCCCGGCCGTCCTTGAGGACGGTGACCCGGTCGCCGATGCGGCGGATCTCCTCCAGGCGGTGCGAGATGTAGACGACGGCGACACCGTCGGCGGTGAGGTCGGCGACGATCCGGAAGAGGTTGTCGACCTCGTCCGGGTCGAGCGCGGCGGACGGCTCGTCCATCACGATCAGCCGTACGTCGTGCGAGAGCGCGCGTGCCATGGACACGATCTGCTGCTGCGCCGCCGAGAGCTCCCCGACCAACCGTCCCGGATCGACCTCCGGGTGTCCAAGTCGCTTGAGGAGCTGGGCCGTTGACTCCTTGGCCGCCTTTCCCCGCACGACGAAGCCGGCGGCCGTCGGCTCGTGGCCGAGGTGGACGTTCTCGGCGACCGACAGGTGCTCCACCAGGTCGAGTTCCTGGTAGATGGTGGCGATGCCGAGGCGCATGGCCGCGATGGGCGAGCGCAGGGTGACCTCCTCGCCGCGCCAGCGGATGGTGCCGGTGTCGGGCTGGTGGGCGCCGGCCAGCACCTTGATGAGGGTGGACTTCCCGGCGCCGTTCTGGCCGAGCAGGCAGTGCACCTCGCCGGCCTGGACGTCGAGGTCGACGCCGTCCAGGGCCCGGACTCCGGGGAACGACTTGGTGATGCCGGACATGCTGAGCAGCGGTGGTTCTGGTGCCATGTGTGGTCCCCTCGGCGGGCATGCGGGCCGGTGTCAGGGCAGAGCGGAGCAGGGCAGGACGGTGCAGAGCGCTGTGCTGAAGGAGCTCGGTGAGCTAAGGGTGCCTACGCGGGTGACAGGTGGTGTTATGTGCCTACGCGGGTGACAGATGGTGCCTACGTGCCTACGCGGGTGAAACGTGGTGCCTACGCGGGTGAGAACAGGTGGTCGCTGATCAGCCGGGCCGCGCCGATGACTCCGGCGGTGGGTCCCAACTCACCCAGGACGATGGGCAGGTTGCCGGTCGCCAGCGGCAGCGACTGGCGGTAGACCTGGGTGCGGATCGCGGCGAGCAGGTTGTGGCCGAGGCCGGTCACCCCGCCGCCGATCACCACGAGCCCCGGGTTGAAGAAGCTGACCAGACCGGCGATGACCTGACCGGTGCTCCGGCCGCCCTCCCGGATCAGGTCGAGCGCGGTGGCGTCCCCCGCGGCGGCCGCGGCGGCGACGTCGGCGGCGCTGAGGCCCCCGTTCGCCTCCAGCCGGTTCGCGAGTTCGGCCGACAGGCCCTGCTGGGCGGCCTCCGTGGCGTCGCGGGCCAGGGCCGCGCCGCTGAAGTGGGCCTCCAGGCAGCCCCGGTTGCCACAGGCGCACGGGCGCCCGTCGGGCACGGCCTGGATGTGCCCGATGTCGCCCGCGCTGCCCGTCGTCCCGCGGTAGACCTCACCGCCGACGACGATGCCGCAGCCGATGCCGGTACCGATCTTGACGACGAGGAAGTCGTGCACGGTGCGGGCGACGCCTGCGTGCTGCTCCCCCAGCGCCATCAGGTTCACGTCGTTGTCGACCATGACCGGGCAGCCGAGTTCCTGGCTGAGCGCCTCCCGCACGGGGAAGCCGTCCCAGCCCGGCATGATCGGCGGAGCCACCGGTACACCCTCGGGGAAGCGGACCGGTCCCGGGACGCCGATACCGGCGCCGTCGAAACCCTCCGCGAGACCCGAGGCCCGCAACTTGGCTGCCATGGCCAGCACTTGCTCGAAGACCGCGACCGGTCCCTCGCGGACGTCCAGGGGCTGGTTGATGTGCCCGAGGATCTCCAGCTCGGCGTTGGTGACGGCGACGTCGACCGAGGTCGCGCCGATGTCGACGCCGAGGAAGCGCAGTCCGGGGTTGAGGCGGACGTTGTGGCTGCGGCGCCCGCCGCGCGAGGCGGCGAGTCCGTCGGCCACCACCAGCCCCGTCTCCAGCAACCGGTCCACCTCCACGGCCAGCTTGGACCGGGAGAGGTCCACCTGGTCGCCGAGCTGGGCACGGGAGTTGGGTCCACCGTCGCGCAACAGCTGGAGCAGTCGGGCTTGGTGGGCGTTCGCGGGTCGTGCCGTCATGCGTCTCACGAGCCCCTCCCCGCCTCAATGGCTTGAGCGCGCCGGTTTCCGGTCACGTCCGTGGCTTGCTTTCGGAGGGAACGTAGCAGCGGGCGTCGGGTGTGGGAAGAAGTCGCGCACGAATTGCTGCGAACTTTCTCCACTGAGAGGACAAAGGACGCCGAGCCTTGCCCGGGCGAGGTGGACGTGGATCGGATCAAAGCAGGACGAACCCGCTCAGAGCGCCGTCACGAGGTGGAACGCGCGTGGTACGAGGCGCGTGTGTGCTCCGTGTGCTCGCGCATCAGCCGCGTCGCCGTCTGCTCGTCCCGGTCGGTGATGGCGGCGATCAGACCGCGGTGCTCGATCCAGGACTGCCGGCCGCGCTGCCGCGCGATCGGCGTGTAGTACCAGCGCACCCGGCGGTCCACCTGCGCGGCGAGTTCGGCGAGGACGGCGTTGCCGGCCAGCTCCATGATCTTCGCGTGGAAGCGGGCGTTGAAGGCGACGGCCGCGTCCACGTCGTCGGCGGCGACGGCCCGCTCCCCCTCCTCGCACAGCTCCTCCAGGGCGGTCACGCCCGCGCGGCTCGCGTTGGCGGCGGCGAGCCGGGCGGCCTCGGCCTCCAGGAGCGTACGCACCGTGAGGAGTTGATCGGCCTCCTCCTCCGTCGGCTCGTGCACGAACGCGCCCTGCGCGGGGCGCAGATCGACCCACCCCTCCGTGTTGAGCCGCTGCAGGGCCTCGCGCACCGGCTGTCTCGACACCCCGAGGTGACCGGCGAGTTCGCTCTCCACGAGGTGCTGGCCGGGCTGGAGGGCGCGCGTGGTGATCAGTTCGAGCAGCGCCTCGTAGACACGGTCGCGCAGCGGCCCCGGCCGTTCCAGCCTGGGCACCGCGCCCTGCGGCAGTCCTGCGGACAACATCGGTCCCCCTCTGAAGCAGCACACCACGTACGCCGAGTATTGATTGTCTTTCGTCTACAGTCTACGGCGCACAGCGTCCGGGGGCCGTCCGGAGCACCCCCGGGGCCCCTCACGGGCAGCGGACGACCTGCCCGGCATAGGAGAGGTTGCCGCCGAAGCCGAAGAGCAGCACCGGGTCCCCGCTGGTGATCTCGCCCCGCTCCACCAGCTTGGCGAGGGCGAGCGGGATGCTCGCCGCCGACGTGTTGCCGGACTCGACGACATCGCGGGCGACGACGGCGTTGACGGCGCCGATCTTCGCGGCGAGGGGCTCGATGATGCGCAGGTTCGCCTGGTGCAGCACGACCGCGGCGAGGTCGGCCGGTTCCAGTCCGGACCGCTCGCAGGCCTGGCGCGCGATGGCGGGCAGCCGCGTGGTGGCCCAGCGGTAGACGCTCTGCCCCTCCTGCGCGAACCGCGGAGGCGTGCCCTCGATACGGACGGCGTTGCCCATCTCGGGCACCGACCCCCACAGCACGGGGCCGATCCCCGCCTCCTCGCCCGGGGCGCAGGCCTCCACGACGGCGGCCCCCGCCCCGTCGCCGACGAGCACGCAGGTGGTGCGGTCGGTCCAGTCGGTGACCTCGGACATCTTGTCCGCGCCGATGACGAGGGCCCGGCTCGACGATCCGGCCCGGACGGCGTGGTCGGCGGTGGCTAGGGCGTGGGTGAAGCCGGCGCACACGACGTTGACGTCCAGCGCGGCGGGCCCGGGGATGCCGAGGCGGGCCGCGACGCGTGCGGCGGTGTTCGGGGAGCGGTCGATCGCGGTGGAGGTGGCGACCAGCACCAGGTCCACGTCGGCCGGGGTGAGCCCGGCCGAGGCGAGGGCCTTGGCGGCGGCGTGGGCGGCCAGCTCGTCGACCGGCTCGTCGGGCCCGGCGATACGGCGGGACCGGATGCCCACCCGGCTCCTGATCCACTCGTCGCTGGTGTCGACCATGCCCGCCAGGTCCTCGTTGGTGAGGACCCGGGCGGGCTGGTAGTGGCCGACGGCGGTGATGCGGGAGCCGAGCATGGGTGGAATCCTCGCTGCCTCGGGGACGGGATCCACCAGTGTGATCAGTGACCGACGGGTACGACGGCACGTGAAGCGACAGGAAACGGTCGCCCGCCTTGTCGGCTTCGGTCAGCACCCGGAAGGCACTTTGCGGCGTCAGCCGGTGAAGAGCTGGGTCGCCTTCCGGACGAGTTCGTACAGCCCGTAGGCGAGCGGCGCGCCCACCCAGAGCCAGGTGAAGGCGATCAGGGGCCGCCGGTCGGGCAGGTCAGGCGGACTCTGGCTGCTGTCGTCGGACATCGCCGGCCTCCTTCGGCTCGGGGGTGGCGGACACGTGGTGGCGGGGGTGGACCGGCCGCACCAGTTCGTTGGCGACGAAGCCGACGACCAGCAGCCCGATCATGATGACGAACGACAGCCCGTAGAGCGACGAGCCGTGCCGTCCGGCCTCCTCCTGCCGGTCGGCGATCCAGTTCACGATCAGCGGGCCGAGGACGCCGGCCGTGGACCAGGCGGTGAGCAGCCGTCCGTGGATCGCTCCCACCTGGTAGGTGCCGAAGAGGTCCTTGAGGTAGGCGGGGGCCGTGGCGAAGCCGCCGCCGTAGAAGGAGAGGACGACGAGGGCGCACAGGACGAACAGCGGCTTGGAGGAGTCGCCGAACAGGGCGATCAGCGCGTACATCAGGGCGCCGACGCCGAGGTAGACGCGGTAGATGTTCTTGCGTCCGATCAGGTCGGAGGTCGAGGACCAGCCGATCCGCCCCGCCATGTTGGCCGCCGAGAGCAGGGCCACGAACCCGGCGGCGGCGGTCACCGACACCGGCGTGGACGTGTCGGCGAAGAAGTCGGTGATCATCGGCGCGGCCTTCTCGAGGATGCCGATGCCGGCGGTGACGTTCGTGCAGAGCACGATCCACAGCAGCCAGAACTGCGGGGTGCGCATCGCACCGCGCGCCGACACCTGGACGCCCTCGAGTGCGGCGGGCCCGCCGTCCGCCCGCTGTTTCGGGCGCGGCACCCGTACCAGCAGTACGCCCAGCAGCATGAAGACGGCGTACGTCAGTCCGTGCACGAGGAAGGCCAGGGCGATCCCCGCGTTGTCGGTGCCGAAGGAGTCCAGCATCTGCGCCGACCAGGGCGAGGCGATGAGCGCGCCGCCGCCGAAGCCCATGATGGCGATCCCGGTGGCCATGCCGGGGCGGTCCGGGAACCACTTGATCAGCGTGGAGACGGGCGAGATGTAACCGATGCCCAGGCCGATCCCGCCGACGAAGCCGTAGCCGAGGACGATCAGCCAGTACTGCTCGACCGCCGCGCCCAGCGCGGAGAGCAGGAAGCCGGACGAGAAGCAGACCAGGGCGACGGTCATCGCCCAGCGGGGCCCGTGGCGCTCCACAAGCGTGCCGCCGAACGCGGCCGACAGCCCGAGCATGACGATGCCGAGTTGGAAGGGCAGCGCGCTCTGCGTGCCGCTGAGGCCGAGCGCGGACTCGAGAGGCGGCTTGAACACGGACCAGGCGTACGCCTGGCCGATGGACAGGTGGACCGAGAGCGCGGCGGGCGGAACGAGCCAGCGGCTCCAGCCCGGCGGTGCGACGGGGGGACTCATGGGTCCCCAACCGTAGGCAGAGGTGAGGTGGTTGAGAAGACGGTTGAGCAGACAACCACTGTCCTTGCACAAAGCCTTGCTGGGCCAACCTCCATACTGTAGACAATATTTCGTCGACAGAGCAGCGGAATCGGAGTTCGGTCGGCAGTTCCGCGGTATCCCTCGACCGAACGGAGCTCCCTCGCCATGAAAGTCGCAGTCCTCGGCGCCGGGGCGATCGGCGCCTACGTCGGCGCCGCGCTCCACCGTGCGGGCGCCGACGTTCATCTCATCGCCCGTGGACCGCACTTGGCGGCCATGCGGCGGCACGGAGTACGGGTGCGCAGCCCGCGCGGAGACTTCACCGCGCACCCCCACGCCACCGACGACCCGGCCGAAGTCGGCCCGGCCGATTACGTGTTCCTGGGCCTGAAGGCCCACTCGTACGCGGCGTGCGGGCCGCTGATCGAGCCCCTGCTGCACGACACCACGGCGGTCGTGGCCGCCCAGAACGGCATCCCCTGGTGGTACTTCCACCGGCACGGCGGCCCCTACGACGGGCGCCGTCTGGAGAGCGTGGATCCGGCCGGCGCGGTCAGTGCGGTGCTCGCGCCCGAACGGGCCGTCGGCTGCGTCGTCTACGCGGCCACCGAACTCGAAGCGCCGGGCGTGGTCCGGCACGTGGAAGGCACCCGGTTCTCGATCGGTGAGCCCGACCGGAGCGTCTCCGCCCGGTGCCTGGCGCTCGGCGAGGCGATGCGCGCCGGTGGCCTGAAGTGCCCGGTCGAACCGGAGCTGCGGGGCGACATCTGGCTGAAGCTGCTGGGCAACATCTCGTTCAACCCGATCAGCGCCCTGGCCCGCGCCACCATGCGCCAGATGTGCCGGCACGGCGGCACCCGCCAGGTCATCGAGACCATGATGACCGAGACGCTCGCGGTCGCCGGGGCCCTCGGCTGCGAGGTCGGCGTCTCCATCGAACGCCGCCTGGCCGGCGCCGAGAAGGTCGGCGACCACCGCACCTCCACGCTCCAGGACCTGGAGCGCGGCAAGCCGCTCGAACTCGACGTGCTCCTGGCGGCCGTCGTCGAACTGGCAGAGATCACCGGCGTGGAGGTGCCCACCCTGCGCACCGTGCACGCCCTCTCGGACCTGCTCGCGCTGAGGAGCGCCGCATGAGCGAACGCGACCGAAACCGACCCGACCGCACCGGGCGCGACCGGGGCCCGAAGACCTACACCCGCCTCACCCACCCCCTCGTCCGGGACGCGCGGGACGCGCCCCTGCGCCGGGCCACCTGGGACGAGGCCCTGGACCGGACCGCGCGGGGCCTGGCGGCGGCGCGCGGCGCCTTCGGGATGTTCTCCTGCGCGCGGGCGACCAACGAGATGAACTACGTGGCGCAGAAGTTCGCCCGGGTCGTGATGGGCACCCACAACGTCGACTCCTGCAACCGCACCTGCCACGCGCCGAGCGTCGCGGGCCTGTCGGCCGCCTTCGGCTCCGGCGGCGGGACGTCGTCGTACGAGGAGATCGAGCACACCGACGTGATCGTGATGTGGGGCTCCAACGCCCGCTTCGCCCACCCGATCTTCTTCCAGCACGTGCTGAAGGGCATCCACCACGGCGCCCGGATGTACGCGGTCGACCCGCGCCGCACCTCCACCGCCGAGTGGGCGGAGAGCTGGCTCGGTCCGAACGTCGGCACCGACATCCCGCTGGCGCACGCGGTCGGCCGCGAGATCATCCACGCGGGGCTGGCCAACGAGGCGTTCATCGAGCGGGCGACCACCGGCTACGAGGAGTACAAGGCGCTCGTCGAGCCGTGGACGCTCTCCCTCGCCGAGAAGGTGACGGGCGTACCGGCCGCCGCCGTCCGCGACCTGGCGCACGCCTACGCCCGCGCCGAGCGCGCCCAGCTGTGCTGGACCCTCGGCATCACCGAGCACCACAACGGCACCGACAACGTCCGCGCCCTGATCAACCTCTCCCTCCTCACCGGCCACGTCGGCCGCTACGGCTCCGGGCTCCAGCCCCTGCGCGGCCAGAACAACGTGCAGGGCGGCGGCGACATGGGCGCGATCCCCAATCGGCTGCCCGGCTTCCAGGACGTCCTCGACCCGGACGTCCGGCTGAAGTTCGAGTCGGCCTGGGACACCGTGCTGCAGCCGCACCACGGGCTGACCCTGACGGACATGTTCGAGGCCATGGAGGACGGCATCCTGCGCGCGGTCTACTGCATCGGCGAGAACCCGGCCCAGTCGGAGGCGGACGCCGAGCAGGCGGTACGCCGGCTGCGCGCGCTGGACTTCCTCGTCGTCCAGGACATCTTCCTCACGAAGACCGCCGAACTGGCCGACGTGGTCCTGCCGGCGACGGCCGGCTGGGCGGAGACCGAGGGCACCACCACCAACAGCGAGCGGCGTGTCCAGCGCGTCCGCAGGGCCGTCACCCCGCCCGGCGAGGCCCGCGAGGACATCGACATCCTCTGCGACCTGGCGACCCGCCTCGGCCACGACTGGAAGTACCCGGACGCGGAGGCGGTCTGGAACGAGCTGCGTTCCCTGTCGCCGGACCACCACGGGATGACGTACGCGCGCCTGGAGGAGCACCAGGGCATCCAGTGGCCCTGCCCGAGCACCGAGGAACTCGAACCGACCTACCTGCACGGCCGGTTGTGGGAGACCGACCCGTCCCGACGGGGCCCGCGCGCGCCCTTCGGGATCGTCCGGCACGACCCGCCGGTGGACCTCACCGACGAGGAGTACCCGATCCGGCTGACCACGGGCCGACGGCTCGACTCCTACAACACCGGCGTGCAGAGCGGCGGTTACTCGTCCCCGCTGAGGCGCGGCGAGTCGGTCGAGCTGTGCCCGGAGGACGCCGAGCGGTACGGGGTGGTGGTCGGCGAGGAGGTACGGGTGACCTCGCGACGCGGGTCGGTGGTCGCGCCGGTGTGGGTCGACACCGCGCTGCGCCCGGGGCTCGCCTTCATGAGCTTCCACTTTCCCGACGAGGTGGACACCAACCAGCTGACCATCGAGGCCAACTGCCCGATCGCGGGGACGGCGGAGTTCAAGGCCTCGGCGATCCGGATCGAGAAGGTGGGAAGGTGAGCACCGGTGGACCTGCGCTTCGGTGACAGCAAGCCGACCGACGAGGAACGCGCGGCCGTGGACGCCCTGCTCGGTCCGCCCGAGTCGTCCTGGGAGGGCGCCGACCGCTCCGACGCCGACCTGCGCTGGGCGCGCGGCGGACGCGAGGCCCGGGACCGCCGCGACCTGCTGCTGCCGGGACTGCACGCGATCAACGACCGGGTCGGCTGGATCAGCGAGGGCGCCCTGGACTACCTGTGCAGGCGCCTGACGGTCCCACCGGCCGAGGCGTACGGGGTCGCCACCTTCTACGCCATGTTCTCGCTCCGCCCGCGCCCCGCGACGGTGCTGCACGTCTGCACCGACCTGGCGTGCACGGCGGCGGGGGCGGGTGAGCTGTGCGCGGCGGTGGAGGCACGCCTGGGCCCGGAGAGCGGGGTACGGATCGAGCGCAGTCCGTGCCTCGGGCTGTGCGAGCGTGCCCCGGCAGCACTGGTGATCCGCGCGGGCATTCCAGCCCGTCCGGCGTGTGAGGACGAGGCCGTTCAGGCCGAAGGGGGGTCCGGGGGCGCAGCCCCCGGGGTCGGGATCGGGAAGGGGCGGCGGGGGCGAAACACCCTCCACGCCACCGCCGTATGCGCGCCCGCGACCCCGGCCACCGCCGCCCACGCGGCCACCGCCCCCGAATCCGCCCCCACCGAACCCGCCCCCGCCCTCGCGGTCCCCCAGGCCGGCACCCCCACCCTCACCCTCCTCCAACGCATCGGCACCACCGACCCCACCTCCCTCGACGACTACCGCGCCCACGGCGGCTACACCGCCCTGCGCCGCGCCTTCGCGCTCGGCCCCGCCGCCGTCATCCGCGAGGTCACCGACGCCGGCCTCGTCGGCCGAGGCGGCGCCGCCTTCCCCACCGGCCGCAAGTGGCAGGCCACGGCCGCCCAGCCCGACCACCCGCACTACCTCGTCTGCAACGCCGACGAATCCGAACCGGGCACCTTCAAGGACCGCGTCCTCATGGAGGGCGACCCGTACGCGCTCGTCGAGGCGATGACCATCGCGGCGTACGCCACCGGCGCGCACCACGGCTACCTCTACCTCCGCGGCGAGTACCCCCGCGCGCTGGCCCGCCTCACCCACGCGATCGCCCAGGCCCGCACCCGCGGCCTGCTCGGCGACGACATCCTCGGGCAGGGCTACGCCTTCGACATCGAGATCCGGCGCGGCGCCGGCGCGTACATCTGCGGCGAGGAGACGGCCCTGTTCAACTCCATCGAGGGCTACCGCGGCGAGCCCCGCTCCAAGCCGCCGTTCCCCGTCGAGAAGGGCCTGTTCGGCAAACCCACGGTCGAGAACAACGTCGAGACGCTGGTCAACGTCCTCCCCGTCCTGACGATGGGCGCCGAGGCGTACGCCGCGATCGGCACCCCGACGTCCACCGGCCCGAAGCTGTACTGCGTGTCGGGCAGCGTGGCCCGCCCCGGCGTCTACGAACTCCCCTTCGGTGCGACGCTCGGCGAGCTGCTCACGCTCGCCGGGGTCCGCGACAACCTCCGCGCGGTCCTGCTCGGCGGCGCCGCCGGCGGCTTCGTACGCCCCGACGAACTGGACATCCCGCTCACCTTCGAAGGCACCCGCGAGGCCGGCACGACCCTCGGCTCCGGAGTCGTCATGGCCTTCGACGACACCGTCCCGCTCCCCCGCCTGCTGCTGCGCATCGCCGAGTTCTTCCGGGACGAGTCGTGCGGGCAGTGCGTGCCGTGCCGGGTCGGGACCGTGCGCCAGGAGGAGGCGCTGCACCGGATCGTGGAGCGCACGGGTGCGGCCGCCGCCGACGACATCGCGCTGCTCAGGGAGGTCGGCCGGGCGATGCGGGACGCCTCGATCTGCGGTCTGGGGCAGACCGCGTGGAACGCCGTGGAATCCGCCATCGACCGTCTGGGGGCGTACGAATGACCGCGATACCGCTCGGAGTGCCGCGTCGCCTGGTGGAGTTCACCCTCGACGGGCAGGAGGCCCGGGTCCCCGAGGGGTCCACGATCCTCGACGCCTGCCGGGCCGCGGGGAAGGACGTCCCGACCCTGTGCGAGGGCGACACGCTCACCCCGAAGAACGCCTGCCGGGTCTGCGTGGTGGACGTCGAGGGCGCCAGGACCCTCGCGCCCGCCTGCTCGCGCAAGGCGGAGCCGGGCATGGTGGTGCGCACGGACACCGAGCGCGCCCGGCACAGCCGCAAGGTCGTCCTCGAGCTCCTCGCCTCCTCGGTGGACCTGTCCACCACCCCGGCCGTCGCCGGCTGGATGAAGCAGTACGAGGCGAAACCCGAGCGCTTCGGCCCGGACGCGGCCCGGGTCGACGAGGAGCCCCGGGTCGACAACGACCTGTACGTCCGGGACTACGGCAAGTGCATCCTCTGCTACAAGTGCGTGGACGCCTGCGGCGACCAGTGGCAGAACACCTTCGCGATCTCCGTCTCCGGGCGCGGTTTCGACGCCCGGATCTCCGTCGAGCACGACGCCCCGCTGACCGACTCGGCCTGCGTCTACTGCGGCAACTGCATCGAGGTCTGCCCCACCGGGGCGCTGTCCTTCAAGTCGGAGTTCGACATGCGCGCGGCCGGCACCTGGGACGAGGAGCGGCAGACGGAGACGACCACCGTGTGCGCGTACTGCGGTGTGGGCTGCAACCTGACCCTCCACGTGCAGGACAATGAGATCGTGAAGGTCACCTCCCCGCACGACAACCCGGTGACCCACGGCAACCTCTGCATCAAGGGCCGCTTCGGCTACCAGCACGTACAGAACCGGGACTGAACACACATGGGACGAGTCACGGAACGACGCAAGGTCATCCGCATCAGGGACGGGGCGGTCTCCACCCGCCCGGACACGCTCGTCGCCGAGGAACCGCTGGAGATCCGGCTGAACGGCAAGCCCCTCGCCATCACGATGCGCACGCCGGGCGACGACTTCGCGCTGGCGGCCGGTTTCCTGGTGAGCGAGGGGGTCCTCGCCGACCAGGGCGACCTGCAGAACATCGTCTACTGCGCGGGCGCGACCGCCGACGGCTCGAACACGTACAACGTGGTGGACGTGCGGACCGCCGCACACGTGCCGGTCCCGGACATCACCCTGGAGCGGAACGTCTACACGACCTCGTCCTGCGGCCTGTGCGGCAAGGCCAGCCTGGACGCGGTCCGTACGACGGCCCGCTGGCCGATCGCCGACACTCCCCCGGTCCGCGTCACCCCGGAGCTGCTCGCGGGCCTGCCCGACCGGCTGCGCGCCGCCCAGCGGGTCTTCGACCGGACCGGTGGCCTGCACGCGGCGGCCCTGTTCACCGAGGACGGCGAGCCGGCGGACGTACGGGAGGACGTGGGGCGGCACAACGCGGTCGACAAGCTGGTCGGCCGCGCCCTGCAGAACGGCGACCTGCCGCTGTCCCGGTCGGTGCTGCTGGTGTCCGGCCGGGCCTCCTTCGAGCTGGCGCAGAAGGCGGTGATGGCCGGCATCCCGGTGTTGGCCGCGGTGTCGGCGCCGTCCTCGCTGGCGGTGGACCTGGCCGCCGAGACGGGGCTGACGCTGGTGGGCTTCCTGCGCGGCGGCTCCATGAACGTGTACGCGGGCGAGGACCGCGTCGCCCTGCGAGCCGCGGCCGCCCAGGGCTGACCCGGTCCACCGCGGCACGGCGGCGGGGCCCCGACCGGCGGGGAGCGCCCCCTGCGCCGCAGGGGCCCCGCCTCGATACCGCTTCGGGCCGCGCGGGCCGGGGCACCGTCCCCGGTGATGGCATCGGTCACACCGGCTTTCCCCGCGGCCCGAAGCTGTGGTACGAGTGGCCGAACCGATACGTTTCCCCCGCGAAAGACCCGCTCCATGCATGCCGGCCCCACACCGCAAGACCTTCCCGACTTCGCACTGGACCTCTCCCTGGACGAGGCCCGACGGCGTGCGGAGGTGGTGGCGGCGCTCGGTCCCGACTGGGACCCCGTCGCCGCGCTGCGCTCGGAGCAGGAGGCGCACGCCCTGCTCTACTCCGGGCTGGACGCGGAGCAGGAGCGGACGTACGCCGTGCTCGTGGCGGCCGGGGTGCTGCCGGAGCGGAACGCGAGCGATGCGTCTTCCCGTTGACCCGCACGCGGACCGGGCCCGCCGGGCCTGGGTCCCCTGCCCCGGCTGCGACGACGCGCGCGACTGCGCGACGTGCGCCGGGCGAAGGAACTGCCCGGCGCACTGGCGCTACCTCATAGGGAACGAGGGCCCACGCGTCCACCTCCAGTGCCCGAGCTGCACCCACACCTGGACCCTGGACACCCGCCCCGGCAGGCGCGGCCCGGCCACCGGCTGACCGGCGGGGCAGCGCGGTCGCGTGCCGCCGGCCCGGTCAGCAGATCCGCGGCAGTTGCTCCCCGAGCGGCATGTCCACCACCCGCGTGCCGCCGAGTCCGGTCCGCGCGACGACCATTCCCGGGTGGTCCGCGACCACCTCACCGACGACGGCCGCCTCGGCCCCCAGTGGGTGGGCCCGCATCGCTGCGAGAACAGCGTCGGCGTGCTCCCGGGGGGCGAAGGCGACGAGCTTTCCCTCGTTGGCCACGTACATCGGGTCCAGGCCCAGCATGGCGCACGCCCCTGCCACGGGCTCCGGCACCGGGACCGCGCTCTCCTGTACGGCGATCCCGCATCCCGAGGCCGTGGCGATCTCGTTGAGCGAGGCGGCCAGTCCGCCACGGGTCGGATCCCGCAGCGCGTGCAGGTCCGGACAGACGGCCAGCATCGCGTCGACGAGCCCGCCGAGCGCCGCGCAGTCGCTTTCGACGTCCGTCTCGAACCGCAGGTTCTCCCGCTCGCTCATGATGGCCACGCCGTGGACGCCGATGGCACCGCTGACCAGGACCACGTCGCCGGGCACCACGCGCCGCGGGTGCAGTTCGACACCCTCGGGTACGAGGCCGATCCCCGAGGTGTTGACGTAGACGCCGTCGCCGTGCCCCGCCTCCACGACCTTGGTGTCGCCTGTGACCACCCGTACACCGGCGGCGCGGGCGGCCGCCCCGATCGCCTCGGCCACCCTGGCGACGGTGTCGATCCCGACGCCCTCCTCCAGGATCAGTCCGCAGGAGAGGTAGGCCGCGCGGGCACCGCTCATGGCGAGGTCGTTGACCGTGCCGTTGACGGCGAGGTCGCCGATGCTGCCGCCGGGGAAGAACAGCGGCCGGACCACGAACGAGTCGGTGGAGAAGGCCAGGCGCGCCCCGCCGAGCTCGACCACCGCCGAGTCGGTCAGCGGCGCCGGTTCGGGACCGCCGAGCGCCGGGACGACGACCCCTTCGATCAGCTCGGCGGACAGGGCGCCGCCACCTCCGTGCCCCATCACCACAAGCGGTCCGTCGCGCAGGGGCGCCGGGCAGGTCCAGGAGAGCACGTCCGGTGCTGCTGTGGTGTCAGACAACGGCGCTGCCCTCCATGCTCGCGGCGGGCACGGCCGGCACGGCCTCCGGACGGGCCGGCAGTTCCAGCCGCCGGTACAGGTAGTACGCGGCGCACGCGCCCTCGCTGGAGACCATGGTGGCTCCGAGCGGTGTGCGCGGGGTGCACGTCGTCCCGAAGGCCTCGCACTCGTGGGGCTTGAGCAGCCCCTGGAGGACCTCTCCACTGCGGCACTCGGCGGGCTCACGGGTGGCGATGTCTCCCACCTGGAAGCGGTGTTCGGCGTCGTGGTCCCGGTAGCGGTCGGACAGCCGCCAGCCGCTGGCCGGGATGACCCCGATGCCGCGCCACGCACGGTCGGTGACCTCGAAGACGTCGTTCAGCATCGCCCGCGCGGCCGGGTTGCCCTCGGGCCGGACCGCACGCGGGTAGGCGTTGTCGACCGTGTGCTCGCCCCGTTCCAGCTGACGCACGGTCCGTCGCACACCCTCCAGGATGTCGAGCGGCTCGAAGCCGGTCACCACGATGGGTACCCCGAACCGTTCGGCGAGCGCCGGGTACTCCTCGGTGCCCATGACGCTGCACACGTGTCCGGCGGCGAGGAAGCCCTGTACACGGCAGTCCGGTGACCGCATGACCGCCTCGATCGCGGGCGGGACCCGCACATGGGAAACCAGCAGACTGAAGTTTCGGATGCCACGCCTGCGCGCCTGGTGGACCGTCATGGCGTTGGGCGGGGCCGTCGTCTCGAAGCCGATCCCGAAGAAGACGACCTCCCGGTCCGGATTCTCCTGCGCGATCCGCAGCGCGTCGAGCGGGGAGTAGACGACACGGACGTCACCTCCCGCACTCCGGACCTGGAACAGGTCACGGCCCGTGCCCGGAACGCGGAGCATGTCGCCGAAGGAGCAGAAGATCACCCCGGGACGCGAGGCGATCTCCAGTGCCTTGTCGATGACCTCCAGCGGCGTCACGCACACCGGACAACCCGGCCCATGGATCAACTCGACCTCTTCGGGCAGCAGTTGGTCGATCCCGTGCCGGATGATGGTGTGCGTCTGGCCGCCGCACACCTCCATGAGGGCCCACGGCCTGGTCACCGTGGCCCTGATGTCGTCGAGGAGCCGGGCCGCCAGCTCCGGGTCCTGGAATTCGTCGATGTACTTCACCGCCGTACCTCCTCGGCGGGTTCGTCGCCGCCGTCCGCCCGCGCGGCCTGCTCGGCCTGCTCGGCCTGCTCGGCCTGCTCCCACGGGTCACCGAACTCCTCCTGGAGCATGCCGAGGTTCTCGAACAACTCCAGTGTCTTGCGGGCCGACTCCTCGTCGAGCCGCTGCAGGGCAAAACCGACGTGGACGATGGTGTACTCGCCGACCCGCAGGTCCGGCAGGTACTCCAGGCAGACTTCCTTGACCACACCGCCGAAGTCGACGGTGGCCATCCGGATGCCGTCCCTGTCCTCGACGCCCAGCACTCTGCCAGGTACCGCCAGGCACATGTTGTGTCTCCTCACTGATCGAGCGGCCGGCCCGCGCCGTCATCCGCTCATGACGGCCGCGCGAGCGGCCACGACGAGCTGCCCCAGGGCCAGTCCGCCGTCGTTGGGCGGAATCTCCCGATGGCGCAGCACGGTGAAGCCGTCCGCGCGCAGGCCGCGGGCGCTGGCGGAGGAAAGCACCGTGTTGGCGAAGACACCGCCGGTCAGGGCCACCGTCCGCAGGCCGGTCTCCTCACGGGCCGCGGCGCACACCGTTCGCACCAGCCGGGCGACGGCGTGGTGGAACCGGGCTGCGACGACGGCCACGGTGACCCCCCGCCGTACGTCCTCCATGACGGCGCCCAGCAGGGGCGCGGGGTCGGCGAGCAGCGGCGTGCCGTCCGAACGCCGCCGGCCGGCCGCCAAGCGGAAGGTGTAGCGGGGGTCGGCGTCCACGTCGTCACCGGCGGCCACCGCCGCGCCCTCCAGCTCGATCGCGGCCTGCGCCTCGTAGCCGGCGTGGTGGCAGACGCCCGCCAACGACGAGACGGCGTCGAAGAGCCGGCCCATGCTGGAGGTCGGTACGCAGTTCAGTCCGCTCGCCAACTGCCGTTCGAGAAGGCTCAGCTCCACGGGTGGGCAGGCGGCGGTGCACGGCAGGTCGGGCCCGGGAGCGAGGCCCGCCGCGTGCAGGTGCGCCAGTGCCATGCGGTACGGCCGCCGCACCGCCGCGTCGCCCCCGGGCAGCGGCACGGGGGCCAGGTGCGCGAAACGGCGGAAGCCGTCGTACCCCGCGATCAGGAACTCGCCGCCCCACACGGTGCCGTCGTCCCCGTGACCGGTGCCGTCGAAGGCGACGCCGATCACCCGGCCGCCGTCCGGCACACCGTGCTCGGCCAGCACCGAGGCGATGTGCGCGTGGTGGTGCTGGACCCGGCGCACCGGGCGGCCTCCCGCGTGCCGCCGCGCCCAGGACGCCGACCGGTACGCCGGATGCGTGTCGGTCACCAGCACCTCGGGGTGGACACCGGTGACCGACTCCAGCTGTCGTGCGGCACGGGCGAGCGCCCGTTGCGTGGACAGGTCGTCCATGTCCCCGATGTGGGCGGACAGCCAGGCCCGGTCTCCCTGCCCCAGGCAGAAGACGTTCTTCAGGTCACCGCCGACCGCGAGCGCCGGGGCCACCGGGACGGGCAGCGTCACCGGCAGCGGGGCGTAGCCCCGGGACCGGCGCAGGACCAGCGGCTCGCCGTCGCAGACGCGGACGACGGAGTCGTCGCACGGCACATGGATCGCGCGGTCGTGGGTGAGCCAGGCGTCGGCCAGTCCGGCCAGCCGCTCCAGGGCCTCGTCGTCGTCGGTGACGATGGGTTCTCCGGAGAGGTTGCCGCTCGTCATCACCAGCAGCCGCGGCGCCGCCCCCCGGGTGTCCGGGCCGACCGTACCGAGCAGCAGGTGGTGCACGGGCGTGTACGGCAGCATGACGCCGAGGTCGGGGCTGCCCGGGGCGACGCCGTCGGCGGGCAGCACAGCGCCGGGCACCGGACGGACACCCGTACGCCGCCGCATCAGGACGACGGGCCGTACCCGCCCGGTGAGCAACTCCCGTTCCACCGGGCCGAGGTGTACGAGGTGTTCGATGTCCGGGACGTCCCGGGCCATCACCGCGAACGGCTTGGCCCCCCGGGCCTTGCGGCGGCGCAGCTCGGCGACCGCCTCCGGGCGGGTGGCGTCGCAGGCGAGGTGGTAGCCGCCGATGCCCTTCACCGCCACAACGGCGCCCGCGGCGAGCAGAAAACGTGCTCCGGCGACGGGGTCGCCGTGTGCCGCGCCGTTCGTGGCGACGACGTCCTTCCCGTCCGCCGTGACGAGCCGCAGCCGAGGTCCGCACGCCGGGCAGGCGACGGGCTGCGCGTGGAAGCGGCGGTCGGCGGGATCCCGGTACTCGCGGGCGCAGTCGGCGCACAGGGGGAAACCCGCCATCGTCGTGTGCGCGCGGTCGTAGGGCAGGCCGGTGACGATGGTGAAGCGCGGTCCGCAGTGCGTACAGGTGATGAAGGGGTGGTGGTGGCGCCGGTCGGTGGGGTCCGCGAGTTCGGTCAGGCAGTCGCGGCAGGTCGCGGTGTCGGGGGCCACGAGTGTGCGGACCCGGTCGCCGTCGCGGGACGGGAGGATGCTGAAGCCGCTTTCCTCGGTTGCGGGTACCTCGGTCTCCTCCACCGACTCGACCACCGCGAGAGGCGGCGCGTCGGGCGCGAGACTCGCGCAGAACCGGTCGACGGCTACCGCCGGCCCCTCGACCTCCACCACGACGCCGTCGCCGGTGTTGGTCACGTGCCCGGCGAGCCGCAGGTCCGTGGCGAGCCCGTACACGAACGGGCGGAAGCCCACGCCCTGCACCACGCCGCGCACGACGACACGGGCGCGCCGTGCCGGCTGGTCGTCCCGCGGTGGTGCGCCGGTGTCCGGGGTGGTGCTCACACCCGGGCCCGCGCCATCACCGGAGCGTGCACCGCGTCTCCCCCGGCGGCCGCGAGCGCCCGGTCGACCAGCTCGCCGGCGCCCTCGCCGGTGCGCACGGAGCTGAGCACGACGTCGACGCCCGGGTTGACCTGCTGCACGTGGGCACGGAAGGCGGTCTCGTCGAACTCGGCCGGGTCCGCCAGGTCGGACTTGGTGACGATCACGAGCTGGGCGAGGCCGAACGCGGTGGGGTACTTGATCGGCTTGTCCTCGCCCTCGGTGACCGAGGCGAGGACGACCCGCAGCGACTCGCCCAGGTCGTAGGAGGCGGGACAGACGAGGTTGCCCACGTTCTCCACGAAGAGCAGACGGGTGTCCTCGGGCAGCCAGCCGTGCAGGTGCCCGGCGAGCATGTCCGCCTCCAGGTGGCACAGCCCGTCGGTGAGCACCTGCTTGACCGGTACGCCCGAACGGGCCAGGCGGTCGGCGTCGTTCTCGGTGGCGAGGTCGGCGGTGAGGGCCGCGACCGCGACGCCGCGCTCCCGGGCCAGCCGCAGCTCACGCTCCAACAGGGCCGTCTTCCCGCTGCCGGGGCTGGACAGGAGGTTGATCACCGTTGTGCCCCGGGCCGTGAGTTCGGCGCGCAGGACGCCCGCCGCCCTCGTGTTCTTGGCGAGCACGGCCTGCTGGAGGTCGACTGTGCGGCACATCGTCAGTTCTCCTCGGGGTGCGTTACGGGGAGGGTGGCGGGCGTCTCGGCCCAGCCCACCTCGGTGATCGTCAGTTCGCGACCCGACAGCAGCTCGGTCGCCGCCGCACGGCAGTGGGCACACACCAGGTCGGGAGGCATTCCCGTGTCCCACGTACGCCCGCACGGCGTGCAGACCGCCCGGCCGGGGAGAGTCCGGGTGCGGAGTTCGCAGCCCTCCAGGACCGTGCCGACACAGGCGAGTTCGAAGCAGAAGCCGAGCGCGTCGGAAACCACTCCGGCCAGTTCGCCGATGTCGACGCGCACATGTCGCACGCCGCGCGCGCCGCGGACGCGCGCCGCCTGCTCGACCTGGTCCACGACGGACAGGGCGACGGACATCTCGTGCATCGCCACTCCGTCCTGGGCCGGGGATGTCTTGCGCCGCTCATTAGAGAAGGCCCGCCGAGGCCGGGCATACCGGCGCGCCGGGAAGGGGTGGGCGGATAGCCCGTTCGGTGCAGGCGAAGGCCGGGCGGTGTCACATTCTGCGGATACGCAGGTAACGCCGGAGGTCCGGCCAGAAGTTCGCGATGACCACCGCCAGCGCGGTGGCGGTGAGGGAGGCGGCGGCACCGCCGACGAGACGCTTGTTCATGGGGCACTCCGTGGAGTTTCTTGACGTGGGTTTCTGGGGGTCCGATGCCTCGGTGCTACGGGCGGGGCGTCACACGACGGCCGCGTCGCGGATCAGTTCGCCGGCCATCCGCACCGCCTCGGGCACCGCGGCGGCGACCCGCGGGCTGAGGCCGATGCCCTCATCGACGGTCTGTGGTTCGCAGCCCACGACCAGGGTCCGCCGCGGAGGTCGCGCGCCGGTGCCCGCGCACAGGGTGTCCAGCAGGCCCAGCACGGCATCGGGTGACATGCGGTGGCCGTCCAGGGCGGACGCGTCCGGCGACTGCCGTGCGCCGGGAGCGCGGGCGTCGATCAGGTACAGCGTGCCCGGCTCACCGCCCCGCGCCGTCGCGTCGAGCAGGATGAGCGTGTCGTACCCGTCGAGAAGCTGGTAGGCCAGGTGGACCCCGCGGATGCCGATGTCGGTGACCTCGACGCCCTCGGGCAGCTCCTGGCCGGCCAGGGCGCGGGCGGCCTCGACACCGAAGCCGTCGTCGCCGAGGAAGATGTTGCCCACCCCGGCGACCAGGGTGCGGGGGCCGGGCGGTGGGGTGCCGGTGGTCACAGGTCCTCCCCGGTGTCCGCGACGTCTACCTCGTCGGGCTGGAAGTAGAGATAACGGCCCTGTTCACGGCGGATGTCGGCGCCGGGGTCGTCCTCGACGGTGACCGCGATGTGCACGCCCCCGTCGACATCGTGCAGGACCGCCTCCACCAGGGCGCGCCGGCCGCTGACGAAGAGGTCCTGGGCGTCGGAGTGCCGCAGCCGTGGCCGCAGTACGACTCGGCTGCCGGCCCGTACGGGGTGGCCGTCGACGAGGACGTGGTCATGGGCGGGGTCCACGGAGTCGTCGGCGCCCGGGTCCCACCAGGGTGTGTCCGGCCGTACACCGTCCTGGCCGGCGGAGCGGGGCTCCGGCGGGGGCCCGCCGAACACCGGTACGCCGTCGGGTGCCGGCGTCCGCAGCGCGGGTGCTCCGGGCGTGGTGACCTCGCGCAGCCCGCGGACCGCTCCGTGCAGCCGTTCCAGCACCTCCGCCGGCATGGAGTCGGCCAGGTCGATCACCGCGGCGGCCCGGTCGTCGGTGCCCCTGGCCTCGCGCTTCTCCTCGTCGGTGAGGGCGGCGGTGCGCAGGGCCAGGATCTCGTCGATCTCCGTGGCGTCGTACAGGGCGCCCGGGCTCTCGGGGGCGATGGCCGGGTGGTCCTCCAGGATGATCGGCGAGGAGAGGACCAGGTCCGCGGAGCCGGGCTCGCCCGCCAGCACGGGCCAGGTGTGCAGATTGCGGCAGCCGGCGACCGCGGCCCGGGCCCATTCCGGCGGATCCGTCAGCGAGAGGAACCGTCCGGTGTCCAGGCGCAGCAGCGTGTGCGTGGCGACCAGGGAGCGGCCCAGCGCGGTGTCACGGCCGGTGTCCTCGTCCGGTGTCCAGTCGCTGGTGTTCTCCACCACCACGCTCAGCCGTCGCGTGGTGTACGGGCCGTCCAGGTCGCTCGCCGACAGGCGCAGGCGGCCCCTGATCTCCTCGCGGCGGCGCACCAGCCGGCCCACGGTCCGCCCGGCGGCGTCCGTGACCGGCTCGGTCTCCTCGCCCCCCGGCCGGTCGAAGGGGACGACGGCGCCCCCGCCCGCCAGCTCCTCCACGGCGACGGTGAGCCGGACCCGTTCCTCGTGGCCCTCGTCCCAGGGGACCAGGATCCGGTCGTCCAGGTGCAGTTCGGGTACGGTCTCGAAGCCACCGTCCGGCAGGGTCCGCTGGACGGTGCGCCGCCCGGCGTGCAGGAAGCGCAACTCGACGGCGAGGTTCGCGCCCTTGCGGGGCTCCATGAGCAGCTCGGTGTGCTGGAAGTCGTGCTCGTCGGCCGCCGCGGTCCAGGACGGGGGCACGAGGACCCCGAACTGCCAGCGCAGCCGGTTCTTGGCCGCCGAGGCCCGGTAGGGGTAGAGCACGTACCCCTCGAACAGCACGGCGTCGGCGACCTGGCGCGCGACGGCCAGCCTGGTCTCGGTCTCGGAGGTGAACGCGGTCGTGGTCACGGTGTCCTCTCCCCGGCCGCTCGCACGAGGTGTTCGACGGTGGCGTCCCACGAGGGCAGCGCCTGCCGCGACCGGTAGTCCAGCAGCGCGTCCATGGCGTCCCGGGGCAGCCGGATCCAGCCGGAGCCGGGGAAGTGCTGCTCGATCATTTCCTGCCAGGTCTTCACCGGCAGCCGGAACGAGGCCTCCTTGTCCCAGGGGACGGGTTCGACGTGGAAACCGCCTGCCCCGGTGAAGGCGGTACCGGAGAACAGCATCAGCAGCGGTACCTCGCCCTCCTCCAGGGCGTGGAAGTAGCGGGTGGAGGCGATGTCCATGTCGTAGGTGCAGGGCACGACCACGTCGGTCTCCGTCTCGCCGGTGAAACCCTGGACCATCACCGGCACCTGAGCGAACTGCACGGGATGGAGACTGCTGCCCCAACGGGAGCGCTCACCGAAGAGGTCGGTCAGTGCGCGGGCCTCGCCGTCGCCGTAGCCGCGGCGGGCGGGCTCGATGCGGATCTGGCAGCGCAGTGCCAGCGCGTGCACGCGGGTGCCCGGGGACGCGGTGACGCGCAGCCGGAAGACGAGCGTGGGGCCCGCGGCGTACGGGTCGGCGCGCACACCGGTGCACGCGAAGGCGAACTCGGTCACGACCGGCCCCCTCGATGGTCGCGGGCCCGCTCGCGGACATGGGTGAAGAAGGCCTCCAGGTCGGCGCGCGCCTCCGCGCCCCCGTCGAAGCCCTGCCACCGCAGCCGCATACGGCCCACCAGTTCGTAGCAGACGTCGATCGGCACCAGATGGCACTCGACACGACCCTGGTCGCGGCGCAGCAGCAGCGCTTCGACATCGGGCTCCAGAAGGGGTGCCAGCGACGAGGTGGCGAGCACGGACTCCCAGGAGTCCGGCTCCAGTTCACTCTCGGTCGCGCCGGCCGGGCTCGGGTACAGGGCGACCAGCCGGTCGAGCACGGAGTTGTGGAAGAAGAAGGCGACGGAGACGGGGATGCGCAGCCGTTCCCACGCCTGTTCGTCGATGTGGTGCCCGGGGTCGCTCAGGTAGCGGCCGGGAACGGTGCGGAAGCGTCCCGTCGTCCCGCCCGAGCGGTCCAGCAACTGGGCGCAGGGCTCGCAGGCACAGACCAGCGCCCGCTTCTCGGTGTCGACGAGATGCCGGTGCCGCGCGTCACCCACCGGTACCGCGCACAACTCGCACCGCTCGTCCCGGGGCGGACGGGGCGCGGTGAACCGTAGCAGCCCCCGGAGCCCGGGGCGCTGCCGCGCCGGGTCCGGGACGGCCGGGTGGAGGCCGGGCGGAACGTGGGTCGTCGTGACGTGACCGGGCTCCCCGACATCGTGGCGCCCCGCGACCGGCCCCTGCCCGGCGGCAGCACCCGGAAGGCCCGTCCTCGGTGGCTGCCCATCCCCGGCACCGTCCCGGTCGGCGGCCGGCTGTCGCGTCGTGGGGGAGCCTGCGCCGTCGGCCGCCCTCTGCCCGGTGTTCACGGCGCCGTCGCGGTCGGCGGCCGGCCGCTCGTGGTGGCCGTGTCCGGCGGGCCCGCGCCGATCTGGAGCAGAACCGGTTCCCGTGCCGTGTCCTCCTCCAGGACCACCGTCGTGACCTCCGGGGCGAAGCAGGCGAGCGCGTCGCGTGCCGCCTGTTCGACGGCCTCGTGAGTGCCGCGGCAGCCGCAGCCGGCGGATGCGGCCGGGCGCAGTCGCAGTTCGCCGGTCACCGGGTCGAAGCCGGCGTTCTCCACGGGCTGCGGGAGATCGTCCAGGGCGCGGGCGATGCGGGTGGGCGCGTCGTGCGGGTGCAGTCCGTGCAGGACCAGCAGGCTCGCGACGAGGTCGTCGACGAGCAGGGCGTCCAGGGTGCCGGCGGCCCGTCCACCGGGGTCGCGGCCGAGCAGTTCCACAATGCGGGCGAGTCCGGCGCCGTAGAACTCCATGAGCACGCGGACGAGTTCGTCGGCGGCCTCGCACGCCGCGCGGTCGCCGGAGTCGGCGAGCCGGTCCAGGATCTCCTCGACCCGCCGTCCCGCCGACTCCGCGTCGGGTACGGCGCTCATCCGGCCAGACCGCTCAGTCCGGTGGGCACGTGCATCGTCTTCACCGTCCGGCCGTCACCGACGTACATGTGGACGCCGCACGGCAGACAGGGGTCGAAGCTGCGCACGGCGCGCATGATGTCGATGCCCTTGAAGTTCTCCGGGGGGTTCTCCTCGAAGATCGGCGTGTTCTGCACCGCGTCCTCGTACGGTCCCGGGGTGCCGTAGGTGTCGCGGGTGGAGGCGTTCCAGGGGGTCGGCGGGTAGGGGTGGTAGTTGGCGATCTTGCCGTCCCGGATGACCATGTGGTGCGAGAGCACGCCGCGCACCGCCTCGGTGAAGCCGACGCCGATGGACTCCTCCGGCACCTCGAACTTCTCCCAGGTCTGGGTGCGTCCGGCGCGGACCTCCGCGAGGCCCATCTCCGCGCAGTGCAGGGCGACGGCGGCGGCGTAGGCCTGGAAGTAGGTCCGGGCGCGGTTGCGCTCGAGCGCGTTGCTCCACTTCGGGATCTTCCACTCGAAGGTGGTCTCCGGCTTGGTGAGCGTGCGGGGCAGGTTGATGACGACGCTGTGGCCGGTGGCCTTGACGTAGCCGATGTCGACGAGCCCGGACAGGGCTGTGGACCACAGCCGGGCGATGGGGCCGCCGCCGGTGTCCAGGGCCAGGTGGTCCTTGCCGTCGAACCAGCGCGGTGACATCACCCAGCTGTACTTGTCGTCGAAGTTCCGCTTCTGCGGCGCCGGGATGGTGTGCTGGTTCCAGGGGTGGCGCGGGTCGACGGGATTGCCCAGCGGGTCGTGCGTGACGAACTGCTCCTGGCCCTCCCAGTCCTCGTAGTACGAGCCGCCGAGCAGGATGCGGATGCCGAGGTTGATCTCGGTGAGGTCGTTGGTGACGAGCTTGCCGTCCACGATCACGCCCGGGGTGACGAACATGCGCCGCCCCCAGTCCGACATGTTGGCGTACGTGAAGTCGCAGTACTCGGGGTCGTTGAGCGCGCCCCAGCAGCCGAGCAGGACGCGTCGGCGGCCGACCTCCTCGTAGCCGGGCAGGGCCTCGTAGAAGAAGTCGAAGAGGTCGTCGTGGAGCGGCACGACCCGTTTCATGAACTCGACGTAGCGCATGAGCCGGGACATGTAGTCGGTGAAGAGCTGGACGGAGCCGATGGTGCCGACACCGCCCGGATAGAGGGTGGAGGGGTGCACGTGGCGGCCCTCCATCAGGCAGAACATCTCACGGGTGTAGCGGCTGACCTGGAGCGCCTCGCGGTAGAACTCGCCCTCCAGCGGGTTGAGCGAGCGCATGATGTCGGCGATGGTGCGGTAGCCGTGCTCGGCGGCGTGCGGCGCCTCGGTGCGCTCGGCGAGTTCCAGCACGCCGGGGTTGGTCTCGCGGACCATCTTCTCGCAGTAGTCGACCCCGACCAGGTTCTCCTGGAAGATGTTGTGGTCGAACATGTACTCCGCGGACTCGCCGAGGTTGATGATCCACTCGCCGAGGTGCGGCGGCTTCACGCCGTACGCCATGTTCTGCGTGTACACCGAGCAGGTGGCGTGGTTGTCGCCGCAGATGCCGCAGATGCGACTGGTGATGAAGTGCGCGTCACGCGGATCCTTGCCGCGCATGAAGACGCTGTAGCCGCGGAAGACCGACGAAGTGCTGTAGCACTCGGCGACCCGCTTCTGCTTGAAGTCGATCTTCGTGTGGATGCCGAGGCTGCCCACGATCCGGGTGATCGGGTCCCACGCCATCTCCACCAGACCGGAGCCGTCACCGGTCGTAGTCGAGGTCGCCATTGTGTCTGTGCTGCCCTTCGGTCGGTCGGTTCTGCCTGGTGGATACGGGTCGTCGGGTGGCCGGGGTGGGGCCCCTCACCACGGCGGCCGGTAGCCGGTGGTGATCTCGCGGCCGGTATGCCGCCACTTGGGCTCCTTGTCCACCGTCCGGGCCGTGATGGTCCGCAGTCTGCGGATCACCGCGCCGTACGCGCCGCTCGCGGTGCTGGAGAGCTTGCCGCCGGGCGGCTCGTCCATGAAAGGCATGAACTTGTCGGGGAACCCGGGCATGGTGCAGGCGATGCAGATGCCGCCCACGTTGGGGCAGCCGCCGATGCCGTTCATCCAGCCGCGCTTGGGCACATTGCACTTCACGACGGGGCCCCAGCAGCCCAGTTTCACCAGGCACTTGGGCGAGTCGTACGACTCGGCGAACTGGCCCTGCTCGTAGTAGCCGGCCCGGTCGCACCCCTCGTGGACGGTCGCCCCGAACAGCCAGGTCGGGCGGAGCTTGTCGTCCAGCGGGATCATCGGCGCGGATCCGGCGGCCTGGTAGAGCAGGTAGGTGAGGGTCTCGGCGAAGTTGTCGGGCTGGATGGGGCACCCCGGCACGCACACGATCGGGATGCCCGCCTGCGACTTCCAGTCCCAGCCCAGGTAGTCGGGCACTCCCATCGCACCGGTCGGGTTCCCGGCCATGGCGTGGATGCCGCCGTACGTGGCGCAGGTGCCGATCGCGACGACGGCCAGGGCCTTGGGGGCGAGCCGGTCGATCCACTCGCTCGTGGTGATGGGCTGGCCCGTCTCCGGGTTGTCACCGAAGCCGCACCAGTACCCCTCCTGCTTGATCGACTCGTTCGGGATGGATCCCTCGACCACCAGGACGAAGGGGTCGATCTCGCCGCGCTCCCCCTTGAAGAACCACTCGATGAACGTGTCCGACCCGCCCACCGGCCCGCACTCGAAGTCGATGAGCGGCCAGTGCACGGCGATCTTGGGCAGGCCCGGCAGGGCTCCGAGGGCGATCTCCTCGATGCTGGGCTGCATGGCGGCCGTCAGGGCGACCGAGTCGCCGTCGCAACTCAGCCCGGCGTTGATCCAGAGGATGTGGATCGGCTTCTCGTCCGTGCCGAGTGCGTCGGAGTCCGGCTCCGCGCCCGTGGCCGGGGGTGCTGCGCTCATCACTGCCTCCCGGGGAGGAATACGGCGAAGCCGATGAAATCGGCCCGCGTCCTAGCTAAGAGTCGGCCAGCTCCGCCGCCACCGCACGCGTAGCGGCCGACCGGTCGAGTGCCGTCTCCTTGCGGACGAACGCCCGGCGCAGTGCGTGGTAGGGCGCGTCGGGGTCGAAGAAGATCGCGCGCATGCGGTCGAGTTCCCGCTCGCGGACCACCGCGAGGGGGGTGACGGTATCCCGGCGCTCGTGCTCGGCCTTCTTCGCGGCGAGACGGGTCTGCGTTCCGGAGACGGCCGACCAGCGTTCGGCCAGCCGGGTGACCTCGTCGGTGAAGCGGGCCGGGTCACACTCGACGACCCGGTCGACCAGACCGATCTCCCGGGCCCGGCGGGCACTGACGGGCAGCGCCTCGTTGGTCAGCCGTTCCGCCATGGCGGCGCCCACCCGGCGCGGCAGGCTGTACGTCCAGTACTCGGAGCCGGTCAGGCCCATGCGCCGGTAGTGCGGGTTGAGCACGGAGCCGGCGCGGCACCACACTTCGTCGGCGGCCAGCGCCAGCATGACCCCGCCGGCCGCGGCGTTGCCGCCGAGCGCGCTGACGACGAGCCGGTCGGTGGTGGTCAGGACGGCCTCGACCAGGTCGTTCATCGCGTTGATGTTGGCCCAGGACTCCGCGGCCGGATCGGGCGCCGCCTCGATGACGCCGAGGTGGATACCGTTGGAGAAGAAGTCACGGGTGCCGCCGAGCACCAGCACGGCGGTCGGCCGCTCGCACGCCGCGCGGTAGGCGGCCAGCAGGCGCCGGCAGTGGCCGGCGGACATCGCGCCGCCGGGGAAGGAGAAGGACAGCACGCCCACCGTTCCCTCCTCCCGGTACCGGATGTCCGACCAGACGTCGTCGTCCACGGACGCCAGTACGGGCGCCGGCACCTCCGCCACCCCGGTCAGCCGCCCGGCCAGGGCGAGGGCGGCCGGCAGCTTGCAGGCGCGCGGGGCACCGGCGCCCGTCCGGGCCCGCAGCTCGGGAAGCCACACCGCGCCGTCCACCGTGGCCCGGCAGACCGCGCCCGCCCGGGTCGCCAGCAGCTCGCCGGGACGCCCGCGCAGACGCGGCTCGGCGTGGCCGCCGTGCAGGAACCACTCCCGGCCGAGCAGCTCGTCCAGGACGCCGGGCTGGGAGTCGGCGGCGCGCAGCTTGCGCAGCACGGTCCCGGTCGGGTCGTGGGCCCAGTCGATGCGGCGTGTCTCCTGGCGCATCGGGGGCCGGCTCCGGGCGCCCGGCAGCGTGCGCTGGTCGAGCGGTGTGTACGTGCCGGACGAGAACCGGTCGACGGCGGCCAGTACGGCACCCACGGCCGCGTCGGACAGCTCGTTGCGGTACAGGTCGCTCTTGCCGACCCCCGGCACCGGGCAGCTCGCCGTCGCCCACACGGGGCCCGCGTCCATCTCCTCCTCGGCCTGCAGGACGGTCACGCCCCATGTGCCGGCACCCTCCTGGACGGCCCAGTCCAGCGAGGACGGCCCCCGGTCGCCGACGGGCCCGGGGTGCACGATCAGGCACGTCCGGGTCGTCCAGACCGCACGCGGTACGACGGTCTTGAGCATGGGCGCCACGACCAGATCGGGCGCGTGCCGATCGACGGCCGTGCGCACGTCGTCCCCTCGGGTCGTCACCTCCACGGCCACGCTGTGCCCGCGGTCGCGCAACTCGGCGTGCACGCGCTGGGTGAGGCTGTTGTTGGCGCTGGCGATGAGCAGGATGCGCATGGCGACCCTTCCGAGGGTGCTTCGAGCGTCGGCGGTGAGGCGTCCGGCTGCCTGTGATGGTCGGGCACACCGGTCCGCGTGCGTCGACACGAATCCCGCACATCACCCGCAGGGGTGACAGGTTTCGCCACATGGCAGGCCGCCGACAGAGGGAGCCGACATGCCTTGAATGCGGCTAAATGGGATAATCGTAAGGTCCTGGGCACCGGAGAACGTGCCCTTCCGCCAGAGCGCACAGACAGGTCGGCACATGCCCGAGGAACGCAGGTCGTCGAAACCGTCGGACGGTCGCGGAACCGGTCGTCACCGGTCCGGCGAGCACCACGGCTGGTCGCCGGACGTGGACGAGACACAGCAGCAGGACGACAATCCGAGCGCCCGTCGGTCCTTCCACGCCGAGGAGCACGCGCCGTCGCCCGGAGCGGGCCGGAAGACCTCCAAGGAGGAGCGCACCCCGGTCCCGGGCGATGTCGCGGACAGCGGCGCGCGGCGGGGCGAGGAGCAGGACGCCGGAAGGGAGAAGGGGATGCGGGACACCGGTGGCAGGGGACGGTCCGGGCGGCCGAGCGGCACGAAGGACGACTCCGCCTTCACCGGAGTCGACCCGGACGCACCAAAGGGCAGGCGCCGCCCCGGCTGACCTCGGGCCGACCACCCCGGCACCGTCACCGCCTCACCGGCCGCCGTCTCCCCGCACGGCGGCCGGTCGTCGTGCCCCCGTCCGAAGTCACCTCACTGCACGCGTCGGCGGCTCGCTCCCGGTCGGCGGACGCGAGGACCGGGCCCAGCCACGCCGGGACGGCGGACGGCACCGCGGGCGGCGCGCTCTCCCTCGACGGTGCCCCGCGCGTGCCTGCCGTACGACGAGCGGCTCGCGCTCAGGGCCGGCAGGCGACGGCACCGCCCCGGCACTCGGCGGCCGACGGCATTCCGCGTGGACCGGGTGGACGCTGGCGGCTCACGACGGCCGTCCGGCCGGCTCAGCCGGAACGGCTCCCGGTGCCGTGGCGCAGGCGGGGGCGGCGGACTCCTCCGAAGCGGCCTCCGGGTCGTGCGACCGGCGCCTGGCGATGACCGCGCAGACCATCAGCTGCATCTGGTGGAAGAGCATCAGCGGCAGCACGGCCAGTGAGGCGTGGGCGCCGAACAGCACGCTCGCCATGGGCAGTCCGGCGGCCAGCGACTTCTTCGACCCCGCGAACTGGATCGCGATCCGGTCCTCCCTGCCGAAGCCCAGCCCCTTGGCCCCGTACCAGGTCAGGAGCAGCATCACCGCGAGCAGTACCGCCTCCACGGCCAGCAGACCGGCCAGCCGGACGGGGCTCACCTGGTGCCAGATGCCCTGCACCATGCCCTCGCTGAACGCGGTGTAGACGACGAGGAGGATCGAGCCGCGGTCGACGAGCCCCAGCACCTTCTTGTGCCGGGCGACGAACCCCCCGATCCAGCGGCGCAACAGCTGTCCGGCGACGAACGGCACGAGCAGCTGCAGCACGATCTTCACCACCGAGTCGGCGGAGAACCCGCCGCCGCTGCTGCCCAGCAGGGCGGCGGCCAGCAGCGGCGTGACGACGATGCCCACCAGCGAGGAGAAGGAGCCCGCGCAGATCGCGGCGGGCACGTTGCCGCGGGCGATGGAGGTGAAGGCGATCGACGACTGGATGGTCGACGGGACCAGGGTGAGGAAGAGCAGGCCCTGATAGAGGGGGTCGGTCAGGAAGACCGGGACCAGTCCGCGCGACGCGAGCCCGAGCAGCGGGAAGACGACGAAGGTGCAGGCCAGCACGGTGACATGGAGCCGCCAGTGTCGCACCCCGTCCATCGCCTCACGGGTGGAGAGCCGGGCGCCGTAGAGGAAGAAGAGGAAGGCGATCGCGGCGGTGGAGGCGCCGGAGGCGACGTCCGCGCCCGTGCCGCGGGCCGGCAGCAGCGCCGCGAGGCCCACGGTCCCGAGCAGCAGCAGGATGTAGGGATCGATCGGCATCCAATGCGGCCAACGCAGGCGTTTCACGGTGCTCCACTTACTCGTTCGCTCTTGACTCACGTGACTCACGGGTCCCCGCTCCATCCTGCTCTCCCGCCCCGCGATCGGGAATCCCGTATACCGCTCTGACTGCCATCACGTTCCCCGATGGCCCCGCGCTAGGCTGGAGCGATGTACGACCCCTCCCACCTGCGCACCTTCCTGTCCGTGGCCCAGACGCTGAGCTTCACGCAGGCCGCCCGTCGGCTCGGGCTGCGCCAGTCGACGGTGAGCCAGCACGTGCGGCGGCTGGAGGACGCCACCGGACGGCAGCTGTTCACCCGCGACACGCACTCCGTGGAGCTGACCGAGGACGGCGAGGCGATGCTCGGCTTCGCCCGCCGGATCCTGGAGGTGCACGAGCAGGCGACGGCGTTCTTCACCGGTACGCGGCTGCGCGGGCGGCTGCGCTTCGGGGCGTCCGAGGACTTCGTGCTGACCCGGCTGCCGGAGATCCTGGAGGGCTTCAGGCACGACCACCCGGAGGTCGACCTGGAGCTGACGGTGGAGCTGTCGGGCACGCTGCACGAGCAACTGGCCGCCGGCAAACTCGACCTGGTGCTGGCCAAGCGGCGGCCGGAGGACCCGCAGGGCGAGCCGGTCTGGCGCGACCGGCTGGTGTGGATCGGCGCGGAGCGGCTGCGCCTCGAACCGGACCGTCCGGTGCCGCTGATCGTCTATCCGCCGCCCGGCATCACCCGCGCGCTCGCGCTGGACGCCTTGCAGCGGCAGGGCCGCGAGTGGCGCATCGCGTGCACCAGCGGCAGCCTCAACGGTCTGATCGCGGCGGCCCGCGCGGGCCTCGGCGTGATGGCGCACTCCCGGGGCCTCGTCCCGCCCGGCCTGGTGCGGGTTCCGGAGCGGGCCGGGCTGCCCGAGCTGGGCCGGGTCGACTTCGTGCTGGTGCACGGCCGGCGCCGGGCCTCGGCCCAGGACGCGGCGGACGCCCTGGCGTCGGCGATCCTGGCGGGCGGCGACCGCCTGCACCGGCCTCGGGGCACGGGCCTCGGATAGGTGAGCCGCTCGCCCCGGCACGGGTGCCCGGACGCCCCCCGTACCGGCAGTAAGCGGGTCGTACAGATTCGGTGGAGATTACGCCCCCGAAACTTACTCAACCGTCAGGAAACTGTCCGACCCTTCCCCATGTGAGCGCATTTTCTCTCGCTGACCAGCGCGAACATGAGCGCTGTTCGGATTCGCCGCCCCTCCCGCCCCCGCCCGGCGTGGGGTAGCTTTCACGGCGCTGTGCGGGGGCGTCACGAGGAGCGGGGAGCGGGGTTTGCGCGAGTTCACCAGTCCTCCGTCGACGTCGGCACCACCGGTGGGCGGTCTGGCCGACGTCGTCTTCCAGCATGCCCAGGACGACCCGCTCCACATCGCGCTGGGCCGCAAGGACGAGGCCGGCCAGTGGCGGGACGTGACCGCCGGCGCGTTCCGCGACGAGGTGCTGGCCCTCGCCAAGGGGCTGCTCGCCCAGGGCGTCCGCTTCGGCGACCGGGTCGCCATCATGTCCCGCACCCGCTACGAGTGGACGCTCTTCGACTTCGCCCTGTGGGCGATCGGCGCCCAGGTGGTGCCCGTCTACCCGACCTCGTCGGCCGAGCAGTGCTTCTGGATGCTGTACGACGCGGAGGTGACGGCCGCGGTCGTGGAACACGAGGACCACGCCATGACGATCGCCACCGTCATCGACCGGCTGCCGCACCTGCGCGGCCTGTGGCAGCTCGACTCCGGCGCCGTGCAAGAGCTGTACGACGCGGGCGCCCACCTCGACGACGAGGTGGTGCACCGGCACCGGAAGGCGGTCACGCCGGACACGGTCGCCACCGTCATCTACACCTCCGGCACCACGGGCCGCCCCAAGGGCTGCGTCATCTCGCACGGCAACTTCATGTACGAGGCGGACACCGTCATCGGACGCTGGGAGCCGGTGTTCCACTCCAGGAAGGGCGACGAGGCGGCGACCCTGCTGTTCCTGCCGCTCGCCCACGTCTTCGGACGGATGGTGGAGGTCGCGGCGATCCGCGGCAGGGTCCGCTTCGGCCACCAGCCGCAGCTGAACGCCGCCGCGCTCCTGCCCGACCTGGCCGCCTTCCGGCCGACCTTCATCCTGGCCGTGCCGTACATCTTCGAGAAGGTGTTCAACGCGGCCCGGCGCAAGGCCGAGAAGGAGGGGAAGGCCGGTCCCTTCGAGAAGGCCGTCGAGGTGGCCGTGAAGTACGCGGAGGCGGTGGAGGCGAAGGCCTGGGGCGACGGCCCCGGCCCGTCGGCCGGCCTGCGCATGCAGCACCAGTTCTTCGACAAGCTCGTCTACACCAAGGTGCGGGCCGCGATGGGCGGACGCATCCGCAACGCCATGTCGGGCGGCTCGGCGATGGACCGACGGCTCGGCCTGTTCTTCGCGGGCGCCGGCGTGCAGATCTACGAGGGCTACGGCCTGACCGAGTCCACGGCCGCCGCCACCGCCAACCCGCCCGAGCGCACCCGCTACGGCACGGTCGGGCAGCCCATACCGGGCGTCACCGTGCACATCGCGGACGACGGCGAGATCTGGCTCAACGGCGACAACGTCTTCCAGGGCTACCTCAACAACCCCAAGGCCACCGACGAGACCCTGCACGACGGCTGGCTCGCCACGGGAGACCTCGGCTCGCTCGACGAGGACGGCTACCTCACCATCACCGGCCGCAAGAAGGAGATCCTGGTGACCTCCGGCGGCAAGAGCGTCTCGCCGGGCCTGCTGGAGGAGCGCGTACGGGACCACCCGCTGGTCAACCAGTGCATCGTCGTCGGCAACGACCGCCCCTACGTCGCCGCCCTGATCACCCTCGACCAGGAGGCGGTCGAGCACTGGCTGGCGATGCGCAACAAACCGCCGATGTCCTCGGCCGACCTGGTGCACGACGCCGATCTGGAGACGGAGGTGCGGCGCGCGGTCGTCACGGCCAACACGCTGGTGTCGCAGGCCGAGTCGATCCGGACCTTCCGCATCCTGGCCCAGCCGTTCACCGAGGAGCACGGCCTGCTGACACCGTCGCTGAAGCTGAAGCGCCGGGCCATCGAGAAGGCCTACGGCACGGAGGTCGAGGCGCTGTACACCGCGTGAATTCGCCGGTCAGGAATGCATCGCGGCCCGTGATCGTTGACGATGGGAGTAACACCTTTCCACAACCGAAGGATCAAGAGCTCGTGAGCAGCAAGGTCCCCCCGATCATCCTGAACAACGGCGTCGAGATGCCCCAGCTGGGCTTCGGCGTCTGGCAGGTCCCGGACGACGAGGCCGAGACCGCCGTCGCCCAGGCGCTGGAGGCCGGGTACCGCAGCATCGACACAGCGGCGATCTACGGCAATGAAGAGGGCACCGGCAAGGCGATCGCCGCCTCCGGCATCGCCCGCGAGGAGCTCTTCGTCACCACCAAGCTCTGGAACAAGGACCAGGGGTACGACTCCACCCTGCGCGCCTTCGACACCTCACTGGGCAAGCTCGGCCTGGAGTACGTGGACCTGTACCTGATCCACTGGCCGCTGCCGTCGAAGGACCGGTACGTCGACACGTACAAGGCGTTCGAGAAGCTGCACGCCGACGGCCGGATCCGGGCCATCGGCGTCTCCAACTTCCTCCCGGAGCACCTGGAGCGGCTGATCGGCGAGACGTCGGTCATCCCGGCCGTCAACCAGATCGAGCTGCACCCCCACCTCCAGCAGCACGCCGCCCGTGAGTACCACGCGGAGCAGGGCATCGCCACCGAGGCCTGGTCCCCGCTCGGCTCCGGCAAGGGCATCCTGGAGATCCCGGCGATCGTGGCGATCGCCCAGAAGCACGGCCGCACCCCGGCCCAGGTCGTGCTGCGCTGGCACCTGCAGACCGGCAACGTGGTGATTCCGAAGTCCGTGACGCCCTCCCGGATCAAGGAGAACATCGACGTGTTCGGCTTCGCCCTGGACACCGAGGACCTCGCGGCGATCAGCGCGCTGAACGAGGACCGCCGCCTGGGTCCGGACCCGGCGCAGTTCGACGTCGTCTGAGCGTCACGCACACGGGTCGAGGCCCGGTCCCGGCGGACCGGGCCTCGACCCGTCTCGCGCACCCGCGTCAGACCGGCCGTACGGCCGTGTAGACCGTGTGCGCCACCAGCACGAACACGTCCTGCCGCCGGTGCACGCTCGCCTCGTCCCCGGGGTCGAGCAGCCGGTCGAGCGTGGTCCGGTCGACGGCGTCGAGGCCGTCCCCGATCCTGTCGCGCATCCGGGTCAGCGAGCCGGCGACGTACGCCCGCGCCTCGTCCGGCAGGGGCGCCGGCAGGTCCAGCAGGAAGCTGCGGGTACCGGTGGGCTTCAGGCCGGCCGCGGTCAGCATCGCGGGCCAGTCCTCGGTCTCGGCCACCGAGCCGGGCAGGCTCGCGCGCATCTCGGCGAAGTAGCCCTCCTCCACGGCGTGCATCCGGGCCTGCAGCCCGGGGCGTCCGATTCCGATGTCGCGAGGCAGGAAGCGGGCGGGCAGCCCGCCCTCCAGGACCGCCAGGGTGCCGCCGGGCGCGAGGTGCCCGGCGAGCGCGGCCAGGGCGGCCCGCTGGTCGCCGAGGTGGTGCAGGCTCTGGCTGGCCCACATCAGGTCGGCGGGGTACTCCAGCTCGCCCAGGACCCCGGGCAGATCGCCGGTGAGGGTGCCGAAACGGTCGGCGAGGCCGAGCCGGGCGGCGCGGTCGCGGGCCCGCTCCAGCAGCGGTCCGGCGCCGTCCGCGGCGACGACCCGGGCGCCGGGGAAGGCGTCGGCCAACAGGCAGGAGACGACGCCGGGCCCGCTGCCGACGTCCACGACCAGGCCTGGCTCGGTCGCTTCCCGCGCCAGCCAGGCCATGGCCTGCCGGTACAGCGGCGTGTACAGCTCGGCCTGCTCCTCCAGCATGGGGGCCATCTCGGCCCAGTCGATGTCGGTGTGGTCGTGAGCGTGTCCGTGTGCGTGTCCGTGTGCGTGTGCGTGTGCGTGTCCGGCGTCGTGCTGGTGGTGGTCGTGCGCCATGGTGGTCGGCCTCCCGTTCGCGGTGCCGTCAGCGTGCGACGCCGCACCGCACCGGGGCAAGCCGTGTTGCCGCAACCGCAAAAAAGTCACCCCACCGGGGCCCGGTCCCGAGAGGACCGGACCCCGGCGGCGTCATCCGCCCCTCGGTCCGCCTACGGCAGCGGCGGGTAGGCGTTCTTCATCAGCTCCTGGAACTGCGCGGAGAACCAGGCCCCGGAGATCGGGGCGTCGGGCAGGGCGCCCGACATGTTGTTGCCGTTGCGCGCGTTGCCCGTGTAGGTGGGGTCGCACATCCGGTCGAAGCCCTTGCCGTCCGGGTTGTCGATCAGCTTGCTGGAGCCGTCGGACTCGCCCGGGGGCTTCATCCACACGTACGCGTCGATCCCGGCGGCGGGGCTGGCCTGCGGGCGTTCGCCGAGACCGGCTCCGGACTGGTTGCACCAGTTGCCGAGGTGGATGCGGCGGTCGTAGCGGCCCCCGTCGACGTAGGCGTCGACGCTGGTCTGCGGGCCGGGACCGGCGGGCCGGGCGGTGCCGCCCCAGCCGTTGCGGGAGGTGTCGATCAGCATGCCGAGGTTCGTGTCGAAGCCGATCGAGACCAGCTTGTCGCGCATGGCCTGGGCGTAGGACAGCTCGTCCGTGTACTGGTTCCAGTCGACCCACTTGGACTGGCGCACGGAGGTGCCGTTCACCGAGTCCGAGATCTTGAAGTTGTCCTCCTTCAGGGCGCTGTAGTTGGCCGTGTTGACGATGAAGCCGTGCACGTCGTCGACGGTCGCCCCCTCGGTGGTCGCGGCGGTCTTGAACATCTCGGCGGAGGGGCCGAAGTTGCTGTCCCAGCCGAGCCAGCCGTGGTGGCCGGCGTCGACGTAGTTGTAGACGTTGCCGATGTCGCCGAGCTTGTTCAGGGCGTAGCCGACGCCCTTCTGGTAGTTGCCGTTGGCCTTCATCACGTCGCAGTTCTCCGTGGCGGTCGGCCGCCCGGAGACGTTGGTGACCAGGTTGGGCAGCGAGTCGATCTCGACCGTGGTGACGATCCGGAGGCCCGCGTACTTGGGGTCGGCGAGGATCTCGGCGATCGGGTCGATGTACTCGGTCTTGTACCGGTCGATCTCCGTGGGGCCTAGCTCGCCGTTGGAGGCGAGGGCGGCGCAGTCGCGGCCGGGCAGGTTGTAGATGACGAGCTGGACGGCGAGTTCGCCGGAGCCCTTCTGCGTCAGCGCCTCGTCGAGGTGGTCGCGCAGCCCCATGCCGCCGTTGGCGCCCTCGATCGCGGCGATCCGGTCGAGCCACACACCGGTGGGCTGGTTCGCGATGCGACTGCCACCCGGTTCGGCCGCGGCCTTCGCCTGCCACTCCGGGTTCACGTAGACCTTGGCTCCGGTGTACGGGTTGTCGACCTTGTCGCCCGTCTCCGGCGGGTCCGTCGGGTCCGGCGGGTCGGTCGGGCCGCCGCCGTCGACGTTGCAGGTCACGCCGTTGAGGGTGAAGGTGGCCGGGATCGCGTTGCTGCCGCTGTAGGTGGCCTGGAAGCCGAAGCTCGCCGAACCGCCGGTGGACAGGGTCCCGTTGTAGGACTCGTTGGCCACGGTGACGGCGGCGCCGCTCTGACTGACCTTCGCGTTCCAGCTGTTGGTGACCTTCTGGCTTCCGGCGTACGTCCAGCCCAGTGACCAACTGGAGGTGGCGGCACCGTTGTTGGTGACGGTCACGGCGGCGGTGAAGCCGCTTCCCCAGTCGTTCTGCACCTTGTAGTCGACGGCGCAGGCGGGGGCCGCCGCGCCGGCGTTCGCGGAGTGCGCGGCGAGGGCCGTGCCGGAGGCGCCGGCGACCAGTGTCAGGGCGGCGAGCATCGCGGTTCTGCTACGGGTCATGAGTGCGGGTTCCTTCTTTCGTGGGGTGACGAATGCTGTCGTCCCGGGCCGCGCGTCCGTCGGGCGCGGCCCCTTGCCGACGGCATGGGGGTGCCGTCGCGTGCGGAGATCAGGAACGGCCCGCGGGCACGGTGAGAGCGCCCCGGGGATGTGCGAGCCGGCGTGCCGGCCGTTCGCGCGCCGGACGGGCCGCAGCGGCGGCTAAAAGTCCTGAACGCGGGAGATGGTACGGGGGTGGCGCATGGGCGGCTCCTCGCAGTTCGGGCGCGCCGTGACGTACGCGCCGACTGGTGGAACCGCTCCCACTGGTGCTGCGAAGGTAGCGCCAAGTGACGGTGAAGAACAGAGGAGTCACCGAAATTCTCTCGGTGACGGTCGTCGAATCTTTTCGACTCTTCACACACCTTGACCGCCCTGGACCCCCTCCGCACTATGGGAGCGCTCCCACTGGTTCAAGGCTTGTTGCTCCTCCCCCACTCCCCTCCCCGAGCCGCAAGGAGGAACCAGCACGATGCACTCCGAACGCAGACGCAGACCCGGCCGCCGCGCCGCGCGGCGACTGTGGACCGCCGCACTGGCGGCCCTCGCACTCCCCCTCACGATGCTGGGCACCGGAGCAACTCCCGCCCAGGCAGCGGCAGTTCAGTGCAGCGTCGACTACCGGACCAACGACTGGGGCTCCGGCTTCACCGCGGAGCTGACGCTCACCAACCGCGGCGACGAAGCCATCGACGGCTGGACCCTGTCGTACACCTACGCGGGCAACCAGAAGCTGACGAACGGCTGGAACGGGACCTGGTCGCAGTCCGGCCGGACGGTCACCGTGACCAGCGCCGCCTACAACGCGCGGATCGCCGCCGGCGCCGCCGTCTCCACCGGCGGGCAGTTCAGCTACAGCGGCAGCAACACGGCGCCGACGGACTTCACCGTCAACGGCACCGTCTGCGCCGGGGCCCACCAGCCGCCGATCACCGTGCTGACCAGCCCGGAGCCGGGCGCGGTGTACTCGCAGGGCGAGGCGGTCCCGCTGGCGGCCACGGCAGCGGCGGCCGACGGCGCCACGATCAGCAAGGTGGAGTTCTACGACGACACCACCCTGCTGGGCACCGACTCCAGCGCGCCCTACACGCACTCCGCCTCTGGCTTGACCGTGGGCAGTCATTCTCTGGTGGCGAAGGCCTACGACAGCACGGGCGCCGCGGCGGACTCGACCCCGGTCGGCATCACGATCGCCGCGGGCCCGACCGTCGCCGCCACGCCCACCCAACTGGGCGTGCAACAGGGCGAGTCGGGAACGTACGAGGTCAAGCTGTCGAAGCAGCCGACCGCGAACGTGACCGTCACGACGTCCCGCGCGAGCGGCAACACGGGCCTGACGGTCACCGGCGGGGCGAGCCTGACCTTCACCCCGTCCAACTGGGACACCGCCCAGAAGGTGACCGTCGCCGCCGACGCCTCCGGCACCGGCTCGGCGGTCTTCGAGTCGACGGCCCCCGGCCACGGCAAGGCCACGGTCACCGTCACGCAGCTGGGCGCCACCAAGGACTACGACGCCCGCTTCCTGGAGCTCTACGGCAAGATCACCGACCCGGCGAACGGCTACTTCTCGCCCGAGGGCATCCCGTACCACTCGGTCGAGACCCTGATCGTCGAGGCCCCCGACCACGGGCACGAGACCACGTCCGAGGCGTACAGCTACCTGCTGTGGCTCCAGGCCATGTACGGCAAGGTCACCGGCGACTGGGACCGGTTCAACAACGCCTGGGAGATCATGGAGACGTACATGATCCCCACCCACGCCGACCAGCCGACCAACGCGGCATACAACGCCTCGAAGCCGGCCACCTACGCGCCCGAGCTGGACACGCCGGACGAGTACCCGGCACCCCTGGACGGCGCGGTCTCCGTCGGTCCGGACCCGATCGCCGGCGAGCTGAAGTCGGCCTACGGCACGGACGACGTGTACGGCATGCACTGGCTCCAGGACGTCGACAACACCTACGGCTACGGCAATTCGCCGGGCAAGTGCGAGGCGGGCCCCTCCGACACCGGCCCCTCCTACATCAACACCTTCCAGCGCGGCGCGCAGGAGTCGGTGTGGGAGACGGTGCCGCAGCCGACCTGCGACGCGTTCAAGTACGGCGGCCCGAACGGCTACCTCGACCTGTTCACCGGTGACGCGTCCTACGCGAAGCAGTGGAAGTTCACCAACGCCCCGGACGCCGACGCGCGCGCCGTGCAGGCCGCCTACTGGGCGGACCTGTGGGCCGAGGAGCAGGGCAGGGGCGACGAGATCGCCGGAACCCTCGACAAGGCCGCCAAGATGGGCGACTACCTGCGCTACGCCATGTTCGACAAGTACTTCAAGAAGGTCGGGAACTGCGTGGGGGCGTCGAGCTGCCCCGCCGGCACCGGCAAGGACTCCTCGCACTACCTGCTGTCCTGGTACTACGCGTGGGGCGGCGCGGTGGACACCTCGGCGGGCTGGGCCTGGCGCATCGGCTCCAGCCACACCCACGGCGGCTACCAGAACCCGCTGGCGGCGTACGCGCTGAGCACCTACGACGACCTGAGGCCGAAGTCGGCGACGGGCGCGGACGACTGGGCCAAGTCCCTGGACCGGCAGATCGAGTTCTACCGCTGGCTGCAGTCCGACGAGGGCGCCATCGCGGGCGGCGCGACCAACAGCTGGGCGGGCCGGTACGCCGTGCCGCCGGCCGGTACGCCGACGTTCTACGGCATGTTCTACGACGAGAAGCCGGTGTACCACGACCCGCCGTCCAACCAGTGGTTCGGCTTCCAGGCGTGGTCCATGGAGCGGGTCGCCGAGTACTACCAGCAGAGCGGTGACGCCCGGGCGAAGGGGGTCCTGGACAAGTGGGTCGACTGGGCCCTGTCGGAGACGACGGTCAACCCGGACGGCAGCTTCCGGATCCCCTCGACGCTGAAGTGGTCGGGGCAGCCGGACACCTGGAACGCCTCCTCCCCGGGTGACAACGGCGACCTGCACGTCACCGTCGCGGACTACACCAACGACGTCGGTGTGGCGGCGGCGTACGCCAAGACGCTGACGTACTACGCCGACCGCTCGGGCGACACGGAGGCGGCCTCGACCGCCAAGGCGCTGCTCGACGGCATGTGGGAGAACAACCAGGACGCGCTCGGCATCGCCGTCCCGGAGACCCGCGCCGACTACAACCGCTTCGACGACCCGGTGTACGTCCCGAACGGCTGGACCGGGACCATGCCGAACGGCGACACGATCGACGCGTCGTCGACCTTCGCCTCGATCCGCTCCTTCTACCAGGACGACCCGGCCTGGTCGAAGATCGAGAGCTATCTCGCGGGCGGTGCCGCGCCCACGTTCACGTACCACCGGTTCTGGGCCCAGGCGGACATAGCCCTCGCCATGGGCTCGTACGCGGAGCTACTCGAATAGTCCCCGCGAAGCGCTCCGCGGGGTTGCGCGGGTTTTCGTCTGCGGGCCGGTGCGTGGCTGGTCGCGCCCGCGCGGCGGTAGCCGCACGTTGGCACCGCCCCGCGCCCCTGCGGGGCGCTTGACGGCTCCGTGTGCATGGTTCCGCCACCGGACGGCGGAGCCACCTGCCGGGCGGCCCTCGTCCACGCCGAGGGCCGCCCGGTCCTCGCATGTGTTCTGCTCCTGACGGAAGGACGGTTCCCCCACCGTGCGAAGAACCCGCATCCTCACCGCGACGCTGGCGCTCGCGGCCGGCCTCCTCATCGGCGGCCCGCCCGCCGCACTGGCCGCCGAGACGCCGAAGGCGGCCGTGGCCGCCGACTCCTACACCTGGAAGAACGCCCGCATCGACGGGGGCGGCTTCGTCCCCGGCATCGTGTTCAACCGCTCCGAGAAGGACCTGGCCTACGCCCGTACCGACATCGGCGGGGCCTACCGGTGGCAGGAGTCGTCCCACACCTGGACGCCGTTGCTGGACCACGTCGGCTGGGACGACTGGGGTCACACGGGCGTGGTCAGTGTCGCCTCCGACTCCGTCGACCCGGACCGGGTGTACGCGGCGGTCGGCACCTACACCAACGACTGGGACCCGGGCAACGGCGCGGTGCTGCGCTCCGCCGACCGGGGTGCGAGCTGGGAGAAGGCCGACCTGCCGTTCAAGCTGGGCGGCAACATGCCGGGCCGCGGCATGGGCGAACGCCTGGCCGTCGACCCGCACGACAACGACGTGCTGTACCTGGGCGCGCCCAGCGGCAAGGGCCTGTGGCGGTCCACCGACGCGGGCGCGACGTGGTCGCAGGTGACGGCCTTCCCGAACCCCGGGAACTACGCGCAGGACCCCGGCGACACGAGCGGCTACGCCTCCGACAACCAGGGCATCGTCTGGGTCACCTTCGACGAGTCCACGGGTACGGCGGGCGCGGCCACGAAGACGATCTACGTCGGGGTCGCCGACAAGGAGAACGCCGTCTACCGCTCGACCGACGCGGGCGCGACCTGGCAGCGGATCGCCGGGCAGCCCACCGGCCACCTGGCCCACAAGGGCGTGCTGGACGCGGAGAACGGCTACCTCTACCTCGCCTACAGCGACACGGGCGGCCCGTACGACGGCGGCAAGGGCCGACTGTACCGGTACGCGACGGCGACGGGCGCCTGGACGGACATCAGCCCGGTGGCGGAGGCCGACACCTACTACGGCTTCAGCGGTCTGACCGTCGACCGGCAGAACCCCGGCACGGTGATGGCGACGGCGTACAGCTCCTGGTGGCCGGACACGCAGATCTTCCGCTCGACGGACAGCGGCGCGACGTGGACCCAGGCGTGGAGCTACACGTCGTACCCGAACCGCGAGAACCGCTACACCATGGACGTCTCGTCGTCCCCGTGGCTGACCTGGGGCGCGAACCCGACCCCGCCCGAGCAGACGCCGAAGCTGGGCTGGATGACGGAGGCGCTGGAGATCGACCCGTTCGACTCGGACCGGATGATGTACGGGACGGGCGCGACGATCTACGGCACGGAGAACCTCACCAACTGGGACGACGCAGGCGGCAGGTTCGCCATCGAGCCCATGGTCCGCGGGCTGGAGGAGACGGCGGTGAACGACCTGGCCGCTCCCCCGTCCGGTGCCCCGCTGCTGAGCGCGCTCGGTGACGTCGGCGGCTTCCGGCACACGAGCCTGACCGAGGTGCCGTCGATGATGTTCACCTCCCCGAACTTCACCTCCACCACGAGTCTGGACTTCGCGGAGACGAACCCGGACGTGGTCGTGCGGGCCGGGAACCTGGACGCGGGCCCGCACATCGCCTTCTCCACGGACAACGGCGCCAACTGGTTCGGCGGGACCGACCCGTCGGGCGTGAGCGGCGGCGGCACGGTGGCCGCGGGCGCCGACGGCAGCCGCTTCGTGTGGAGCCCGCAGGGAGCCGGCGTCCACTTCACCAGCGGCTTCGGCACGTCCTGGCAGGCGTCGAGCGGCATCCCGGCCGGGGCGGTCGTCGAGTCCGACCGGGCCGACCCGAACACCTTCTACGGCTTCAAGTCCGGGAGGTTCTACGTCAGCACGGACGGCGGCGCGACCTTCACCGCGTCGGCGGCGACCGGCCTGCCCGCCGGGGACAGCGTCCGCTTCAAGGCGCTGCCGGGCGGGGAGGGCGACATCTGGCTCGCCGGCGGGTCGGCGGACGGGCCGTACGGCCTGTGGCACTCGACGGACGGCGGCGCGACCTTCACCAAGCTCCCGAACGTCGAGGAGGCCGACACCGTCGGCTTCGGCAAGGCGGCACCGGGCGCCTCGTACCAGACCCTGTACACCAGCGCGCAGATCGCCGGCGTCCGCGGCATCTTCCGCTCCACCGACCAGGGCGCCACCTGGACCCGCGTCAACGACGACGCCCACCAGTGGGGCTGGACCGGCGCGGCCATCACGGGCGACCCGCGGGTGTACGGGCGGGTGTACGTGGCGACCAACGGCCGCGGCATCGTCTACGGCGACACGGCCGACACCGACCCCGGCCCGGGCCCCGGCCCGGCGCCCACCGGCGCCTGCGCGGTGACGTACACCATCACCAACCAGGGGGCGGACGGCTTCCAGGCCGACGTCCGCCTCACCAACACGGGCACGTCCGCGTGGAACGGCTGGTCCCTGGCCTGGTCGTTCACCGGCGACCAGAAGGTGACGCAGATGTGGAACGCGGGGCACACCCAGTCCGGCACAACGGTGACCGCCGAGAACGTCGGCTGGAATGCCGGCGTGGCCCCGGGCGCGTCCGTGAGCTTCGGGTTCACGGGGACTCGGTCGGGGGCCAACCCGGTGCCGGCCGTCTTCGAGAGGGACGGCCGGCGGTGCTCGGGCGCTAGTTGACCTGCCCCGTGAAGATCGCCGTCTCCGAGTCGAAGTCGGGGGCGACCTCGATCTGGATGAGCTTCTCGCCCTTGGGGAGTGCGCAGCCCCACGGTACGTTGATCGACCGGCCGGCGAGGAGCTTGGTCTGGGGTCCGCCCCCGAGGTCCGCGTCACTGTCGAAGATGCCCTCGCTGCTCCGCCCGTCCTTGCCGTAGGAGCAGTTGACCGTGAGGAGGGTGGAGTCGAGGGTCTCGGTGCCGCCGTTCTTCACCTTGACCGTGAACCGTACGTAGGGGGTGTTCTCGGGCGAGGCGTACTCGCCCGACACCGAGCGCTTGAAGCCGGAGAGGCTGATCTCGACGTCGGACTCGTAGGTGACCGGCTCGTCGAGTGCGACGACGCCGTCGTCGCTGTCCTCGGGCGCGGGCTCCGTCTCCTCGTCGGCCGCGGCGGCGGCGCCCTCGCTCACGGCCTCCGTCTCGGTGACGGTGACCGTGGGCGCGGGTCCCGCCTCGTCGTTGCCCGTGACGCCCGCGGTGACGGCTGCGGAGACGGCGGCGGCCACCACCGCGGCGGCCACGGCGACGACGGCCGTGTGGTTCCTCTTCGGCGGCGGAGGAGGCGGGGGCACCGGTGGCCCGTAGGCAGGCACGGGCGGCGGTGGGACGGCGTTGTTCATGGTTCCCCCCAGGGAATGATGCAGTTGCGCGGTACATCATCACCCGAGGGGCCCTCATGTGGAGATTACGTGATGAAAACGTGTCATTGATCGTGTGGCCGGCTCCGCGTCACGGCGTGTACACCGTCGGCCTGGGTGCCGTCGTCATGCCGTTGCCGAGGAAGAAGCTCGGGTGCGGGGGCTGGTTGTAGGCGGTGTTCTGCCAGGCCAGGGCCGTGCGGTACTGGGTGTCGTGGAGGAGGGTCGTGATCCTGCGGTCCGTGTCGTGCGGGGTGGAGTAGATACGCAGGGCCGTGTTGCTCGACGTGCGCCAGACGACCTCCTCCCTCCAGTCGCCGAGGATGTCGCCGGACAGGACCGGGGTGGCCTTGGTGCCGTTGTTGGACGCCACGCCGGAGCCGGTGAGCAGGCGGGTGTCGCCGGAGGTGCCGTACTTGTCGACGCGGGTGCCGTCGAGGAGTTCGCGGACGGGGTCGCCGTCCCACCAGGACAGGAAGTTGGTGCTGGAGGGCTTGCGGCTGTTCACCACCGTGCCCTTCGGGTTGCGGATGCCGCTCTCGGCCGAGGACCAGGACTCGGCGCCCGCGCTGCCGGACCAGATGTCGGCCGAGACGCCCCGGCCGTTGTCACCGCTCGCGCCCGTGGACCAGATGATCTGGCCGGTGCGGGCGTCGGCCATCCAGGACGAGGGCTTCGAGCTGTCCTCGTCGACCTTGAACTCCTCCAGGCCCGCGCGGGACGGGTCGAGGTCGCCGACGTGCATGGCGTCGCCGTGGCCGTTCTTCGTGGTCCACAGGGCGTTGCCGTTGTCGTCGACCGCCATCGCGCCGTAGACGATCTCGTCCTTGCCGTCGCCGTCGACGTCCGCCACGGACAGCTGGTGGTTGCCCTGACCGTCGTAGCCCTTGCCCGCGTTGGTGGAGGAGTTGGTGTCGAAGGTCCAGCGGCGGGTGAAGCGGCCGTCCCGCCAGTCCCAGGCGGCGATCACGGAGCGGGTGTAGTAGCCGCGCGCCATGATCAGGGAGGGGCGGGAGCCGTCCAGGTAGGCCGTGCCGGCCAGGAAGCGGTCGACGCGGTTGCCGTAGGAGTCGCCCCAGGAGGAGACGGTGCCCCGGGCGGGGACGTAGTCGACCGTGCCCATGGCCTTGCCGGTCTGCCCGTTGAACATCGTCAGGTACTCGGGGCCGGTGAGGATGTAGCCGGAGGAGTTGCGGTGGTCGGCCGAGGAGCTGCCGATGACCGCGCCGGTGCCGTCCTTCGTGCCGTCGGCGGTCTTCATGGCGACCTCGGCCTTGCCGTCGCCGTCGTAGTCGTACACCTGGAACTGCGTGTAGTGCGCGCCGGAGCGGATGTTGCGGCCCAGGTCGACGCGCCACAGCCGGGTGCCGTCGAGCCGGATGCCGTCGACGATCGTGTTGCCGGTGTAGCCGGACTGGGAGTTGTCCTTGGCGTTGGTCGGCTGCCACTTGAGGACGATGTCCAGCGCGCCGTCACCGTCGAGGTCGCCGACCGAGGCGTCGTTGGCCTCGTAGGTGTAGGCGACGCCGTCGGGGGTGGTGCCGCCGGCGGGCGGGGTGATCGGCACGTCCTTGTACCCCGCCCGGAACTGGATCGCGTGGACCGAGTCGCCCTGCTCCGTGCCGCCCACGACCGCGCGGACGGTGTAGTCGGCGTGGGAAGGGGCGCCGGAGTGGAAGTAGGTGGTGGAGCCGGTGATCGGCGTGGAGTTGACCTTCGTGCCGGCGCGGTAGACGTTGAACGCCACGTGGTCCGGGTCGGTGCCCAGCCAGCGCCAGCTGACCAGGTTGCCGTCGCCGGTGTGGACGCTGACCACGCCCCGGTCGAGGGCCTCGACCTGCCGGGCCGTGGCGGCCTCGGCCTCGTCGGTGACGAGGGTCGTCAGACCCGCGCCGACGAGCCCGGCGGCGGCGAGTGCCGCGCCGAGGACGAGCGGACGGCGTCTGCGGTGCTTGTGGGGGTGCCTCACGGGACGAACCTCCTGGGAGGACGGATGGATTCCGCCTCTCAGTCGCCGCCCGGGGCCACGGGGTTGCCGCTCCCGCTCCACCGCTTCCTACGGCTTTCTGAACGCCCTGAGGGTGAAGACCGGGTCGGGCCGGGGACGGTCCTGGTCGGGCAGGGCAGCGAGCCGGGCGGCGAACTCCTCCGCGAGCGGCTCCCCCGGCGGCAGCGTGACGAACCAGCCGCGTCGCAGATCGGCGACCGTGCGGCGCGGGCTGCGGCCCTGGCCGTGCCCGGTGAAGCGGGCCTGCCCGGCCGGGACCAGGCCGTGCGCGCGGGCGTACGCCTCGACGAGATCGGCGGCGTCGTGGGCGGTGCTCGGCGGGCGGGAGGAGAGTACGGCGTCGATGTCACTGCCGACGTTGTGCGAGGCGCCCTTGTCGACCGTGGTCACGTACACCCCGCCGGGCCGCAGGACGCGGGCGCACTCCCCGACGATCGCCCGCGCGTTCTCGGCGCCGCCGGCCAGGTGCAGCAGCCACACGCTGGTGGCGGCGTCGAACTCGCCCTCCCGGAAGGGCAGTCGGCGACTGTCGGCCAGCACCACGGCGCCGGGCAGCCGGGCGGCTGCGTAGCGCGTCATGGTGGGGGCGAGGTCGGCGCCGGTCACGCGCATGCCCTGCCGTCCGGCGGCGAACCGCCGGGTGACGATGCCGGTCCCGCAGGCGACGTCGAGCAGGCTGCGCGCCTGTGGGGGTACGAGGCTCAGTACGGCCTGTGCGGCGGCCTCGGCCCGGGGCTCGCCGCCGCGGGAGGCGTCGTACCGTTCCGCTTCCTTGTCGTAGTCGAGCACACCCCTCAGTGTGCCCCGTGGCCGGCGGCCAGGTCTTGCACCCTGCGGGCGAGCTCCACGTCCTTCTCGGTGACGGCACCGCCCGCGCTGTGGGTGTGCACGGCGAGGGAGACGGTGTTGTAGCCGAGGGTCAGGTCGGAGTGGTGGTCGAGTTCCTCCTGCACCTGGGCGACGTGGACGACCATCGCGGTCGCGGCGAAGTGCGAGCCGAGCCGGTAGGAGCGGGTGAGGCGGCCTTCGTCGAGGGACCAGCCCGGCAGCTCGGCCAGCCGCTCCTCGATCTCCTTCTGCGACAGCGGTTCGACGGGCATGGGCTGCGCTCCTTACCTGCGTGGCGGTGCCTGGTCGGCAGTACCTGGGTGGCGGTGCCTGGCTGAGGCTCTCTCCCAGCCTGCCACAGCACGGCCGCCGCAGCCCCGGCCCGGAGAACCGGCCGGGCCCGGCGGGGACCGCCGTCGACTACCGTTCGGAGCATGACCGCACTCACGTCCGGTACCGTCCCCACCGCCCAGGGCGTGGGCCCGCTGCTGCGCGCCTGGCGGGAGCGGCGGCGGGTCAGCCAGCTGGAGCTGGCGCTGCGCGCGGACTCCTCCGCCCGGCACATCAGCTTCATCGAGACCGGCCGCTCCCGGCCGAGCGAGGAGATGGTGCTGCGGCTCGCCGAGCACCTGGACGTCCCCGTCCGGGAACGCAACGCGCTGCTGCTCGCGGCCGGTTACGCCCCGCACTACCCGGAGACACCGCTGGACGACCCGGCGCTGGACGCCCTGCGCGAGGGCATGGAGCGGCTGATCCGGGGATACGAGCCGTACCCCGCGCTGGTCGTGGACGCGACGTACCAGGTGCTGGCCGCCAACCGGGGCATCCTGATGCTGATGGACGGGCTCCCGGAGCACCTGCTGGAGCCGCCCGTCAACGCGATGCGGCTGACCCTGCACCCGGAGGGACTGGCACCGCGCATCCGCAACCTGCGCGAGTGGCGCGGGCACCTGCTGGAGCAGATGGAGCGGCAGATCGCCCTGCACCGCTCGGAGCCGCTCCGGGCGCTGTACGAGGAGGTGGCGGCGTACCCGGTGCCCGAGACCGGCGCGGGCGAGGAGCCGGCCGAACCGGTGCCGTACTTCGCGCTGCCGATGCAGATCGAGCACGAGGGACGGACCCTGTCGTTCATCTCGTCCATCTCCACGTTCAACACGCCGATGGACGTGACCGTCGCCGAGCTGGCCATCGAGACGCTGCTCCCGGCCGACCCGGCGACGGTCAAGTACCTTCACACACTGCTCCCCTGACGCTGCCTCAGCGCCGCGTACTGGAGCAGCGCGAACCCGGCGACGGTGAGCGCCTGGAGCACCGTCCACACGGCACCGGCCGTGGTGGGCGTCAGCCACAGGCCGAGGGCGGCGAAACTGACCGCCGCCCAGGCGAGGTTGGCCTCCACGACGGCCCGCACCCCGAGGGCCTGCGGCCGGGGACGCGCGGCCAGCAGCGCGACGCATCCGGCGTACACCGCGAGGAAGGCGCCGAGGGCGAGGAGCAGCCCGGAGTCGGCGCCGAGGAACCGGCCGAGCGGCCCGGAGAGCGTGAGGTAGGCGACCGCGTTGGCGCCGGTCACCACCGCGTCGAGGGCCAGGAAGCGGCGCAGCATCAGCTGCGGTTCGGCGGTGCGGGCGAGGACGGCCAGCTGATTGGTGGACATGACAGGTCACCCTCCGTCGGGGTCGGGACACTGCTGCGGGGACCGGGTCACGGGCCGGAGTGCGCCGGCCCGTGACCCGGTGACTCCACGATCGCGTCCCGGCCGCGCAGGGTCGATTACCCGACAGGTAATGACGTTGATCCACGAACACCCCTGTGAGACTGACAGAGGAACATGACAGACTGCGTGGAGACTTGGGCGCGTTGGGGAGGCGTGGCGTGAGTGAGCGGCGGGCCGCACCCACCGTGGGCCAGGTGGTCCTGGGCAGGCGGCTGCAGGAACTGCGGGAGACGGCGGGCCTCAAGCGCGAGGAGGCCGCCAAGGTGCTGCGGGTGGCCCCGGCGACCGTGCGGCGCATGGAGATGGCCGAGGTCGCGCTGAAAATACCGTACGTCCAGATCCTGCTGACGGCGTACGGGGTGCCCGCGGACGAGGTGTCGGCGTTCGTGACGCTGGCCGAGGAGGCGAACCAGCCGGGCTGGTGGCAGCGGTACCACGACGTGCTGCCGGACTGGTTCAGCATGTACGTCAGCCTGGAGGGCGCCGCGCGGATCGTCCGTTCCTACGAGCCGCACTTCGTGCCGGGGCTGCTGCAGACCGAGGACTACGCGCGCGCGGTCATGGAGGCCGGCACGATCGGGAACGCGGGCGGTGAGGCCGTCGAGCGGCATGTGTCGCTGCGCATGGAGCGGCAGCGGCTGCTGGAGCGCGCGGACCCGCCGCACCTGTGGGTGGTGATGGACGAGACGGTGCTGCGCCGGCCGGTGAGCATCGACGGCCGGGTGATGCGCGACCAGTTGGACAAGATGCTGCAGTTGGCGACCCGGGACCGGGTGACGCTCCAGGTCGCCGAGTTCGACGACGGACCGCACCCCGGGACGTACGCGCCGTTCACCCTGTTCCGGTTCGCGGAGCCGGAGCTGCCCGACATGGTCTTCACCGAGTACCTGACGGGCGCCCTGTACCTGGACTCCCGTACGGAGGTCTCCGCGCACCTGGAGGTCCTGGACCACATGACGGCGCGCGCCGCCTCGACCCAGCGCACGGAGAAGATCCTGCGCGCGTACCGCGAGTGCTTCTGAACCGGCAGTCCTGACCACCACCACCCTGGCAGCCACAACCCCTGACACCCCGGCCCCGAGGAGACCACCCCGCATGACCGGATCCGACGCCACCCCCGCGTCCATCGACACCAGCCGGCCGCACCCGGCCCGCGTCTACGACTGGTGGCTGGGCGGCAAGGACAACTACCCCGTGGACGAGGAACTGGCCCGCAGGATCCTCGCCGCGGACGACACGGCGGTGCGCGGGGCGCGGGCGAACCGCCGGTTCATGCACCGGGCGGTGCGGACGCTCGCCGAGGCCGGGGTGCGCCAGTTCCTGGACATCGGCACCGGCATCCCCACCGAGCCGAACCTGCACCAGGTCGCCCAGGCGGTGGCGCCCGAGGCACGGGTGGTCTACGCCGACAACGACCCGATCGTGCTGCGGCACGCCGAGGCGCTGCTGCACGGCTCCGCCGAGGGCTCGACGGAGTACGTCCACGCGGACGTCCGCGACCCGGACACCATCCTGGGGCCGGCCGCCGAGTCCCTGGACTTCGCGCGGCCGGTCGCCCTGTCGCTGGTGGCCCTGACGCACTACCTCGGCGACGCGGCCGACGGCGACGACGTGCACGGCCTGCTGAAGCGGTACGTCGACGCGCTGGCGCCGGGCAGCCATCTGGTCCTCTCCCAGGTCACGCCGGATCTGAACCCGGAGGCGGTGGGGAAGGCGGCCGGTCTGTTCGCCCGCAGCGGCACGCCGTTCTACCCGCGCTCGCTCGGCGAGTTCTCCCGTTTCTTCGACGGCCTGGAGCTGCTGGGCCCCGGCGTCATCCCGGTCACCGGATGGCGGCCGGACCCGGAGGACGTGGCGGTCCAGGCGGAGGGCATCGTGCCGGTGTACGCGGGGGTGGCGCGCAAGGTCTGACCGGTACCGGCCGGCGTCCGCCCTGACCCGTACGGGCGCCGCGAACGGGTGCGCTCCCGCGCCCGCCCCTAGGTTCGAAAGCCAGGGCGATCGAGGGAGCGCACGTGACGGACACGCGGACACCGCCCACCGAGCCGGGCGCGGCGCTGCTGCGGGCGGGGCGGTTCTTCCGGCCCGGCACCGCCGCCCCCGACCTGCACAGCATCGGGCTGGTCGGCGGCCGGGAGTCGGACGCCTTCTACCGTGACCGGTGGAGCCACGACAAGGTCGTGACCTCCACGCACGGCGTGAACTGCACGGGTTCCTGCCGCTGGAACGTGTTCGTCAAGGACGGCATCATCACCTGGGAGACCCAGGCGACGGACTATCCGTCGGTCGGCCCGGACCGCCCCGAGTACGAACCGCGCGGCTGCCCCCGGGGCGCGGCGTTCTCCTGGTACACCTACTCGCCGACGCGCGTGCGCTACCCGTACGTACGCGGGGTGCTCCTGGAGATGTACCGGGAGGCGAAGGCACGGCTGTCGGACCCGGTGCTGGCCTGGGCCGACCTCCAGGGCGACCCGGAACGCCGGCGCCGCTACCAGCGGGCGCGCGGCAAGGGCGGCCTGGTGCGGGCGACCTGGGACGAGGCGGTCGAGATGGTGGCCGCCGCCCATGTCCACACCATCAGGACGCACGGGCCCGACCGCATCGCCGGCTTCTCCCCCATCCCGGCGATGTCGATGGTGTCGCACGCGGCGGGCGCCCGTTTCCACTCCCTCATCGGCGCCCCGATGCTGTCGTTCTACGACTGGTACGCGGACCTGCCCGTGGCGTCCCCGCAGGTCTTCGGCGACCAGACGGACGTGCCGGAGTCGGGCGACTGGTGGGACGCGGCGTATCTGATCATGTGGGGTTCGAACGTCCCGGTGACGCGGACCCCGGACGCGCACTGGATGGCGGAGGCGCGCTACCGGGGCCAGAAGGTCGTGGTCGTCTCGCCCGACTACGCCGACAACACCAAGTTCGCCGACCAGTGGCTGCACCCGCACCCCGGGACGGACGCCGCGCTCGCCCTCGCCATGGGGCACGTGGTGCTCAAGGAGTTCTTCGTCGACCGGGGGACGCCCTTCTTCGACAACTACGTACGGCGCTTCACCGACCTGCCGTTCCTGGTCACCCTGACCGAGCGGGACGGGGCGTACGTCCCGGCGAAGTTCCTGCGCGCCGCCGACCTCGGCCAGGAGGGTCAGGACGCGCGCTGGAAGACGGTCGTGCTGGACGAGGCGACGGGCCGTGCGGTGGTCCCGAACGGGTCGCTGGGCTTCCGCTGGAACGAGGCGGACCGGGGCAGGTGGAACCTCGACCTGGGCGACGTCCGGCCCCGGCTGACCCTGCACGGCCAGGAGACGGCGGCGGGCGTCGAGGTGCTGCTGCCCCGCTTCGACACCGACGGCGGCGTCCACGCGCAGGGCCGCGGGGACGTCGTACGGCGGGGGGTGCCGGCGACGCGGCTGAGCGGGCCGGACGGGCCCCTGGTGACGACCGTCTTCGACCTGCTGCTGGCCCAGTACGGCGTGGCGCGGCCCGGGATGCCGGGGGACTGGCCGGCGTCGTACGAGGACGCGGACTCACCCGGCACCCCGGCCTGGCAGCAGACGCACACCTCGGTGCCGGCGGCGGCCTGTGTGCGGATCGCCCGGGAGTTCGCGCGCACCGCCGAGCGCTCCCGGGGGCGCTGCATGATCCTGATGGGGGCGGGCACCAACCACTGGTTCCACTCCGAGACGATCTACCGGGCCTTCCTCGCCCTGCTCCAGCTCACCGGCTGCCAGGGCCGCAACGGCGGCGGCTGGGCGCACTACGTCGGCCAGGAGAAGTGCCGCCCGGTGACCGGCTGGGCGTCGCTGGCCGCCGCGTCGGACTGGTCGCGCCCGCCGCGCCAGATGATCGGCACCGCGTACTGGTACCTCAACACCGACCAGTTCCGCTACGACCGGTTCGGCGCCGACGTGCTGGCCTCGCCGCTGGGTGAGGGGCGGCTGGCGGGGATGACGGGCGCGGACTGTCTGGCGCTGTCGGCGCGGACGGGGTGGATGCCGTCGTACCCGACCTTCGACCGCAACCCGCTGGAGCTGGGCGGGACGTTCGGCGACCCGGTGGCGAACGCGGTGGCCGAACTGCGGGCGGGCACGCTGAAGTTCGCCTGCGAGGACCCGGACGCGCCGGAGAACTGGCCGCGCATCGTGACCCTGTGGCGGGCCAACCTGCTCGGTTCGTCCGGGAAGGGCGCCGAGTACTTCACCAAGCACCTGCTGGGCACGCACTCCTCGCTGCGCGCCGAGGAGGCCGCGCCGGGCGAGCGGCCCCGGGACGTGGTGTGGCACGAGGAGGCGCCCGAGGGGAAGCTCGACCTGCTGCTGTCGCTGGACTTCCGCCACACCTCCTCCACGCTGCTGTCGGACGTCGTCCTGCCGGCGGCGACCTGGTACGAGAAGCACGACCTGTCCAGTACGGACATGCACCCCTACGTGCACGCCTTCTCCCCGGCCGTGAATCCGCCGTGGCAGACGCGCACCGACTTCGACACGTTCAAGGTGCTCGCGGAGAAGCTGAGCGAGCTGGCCGTCGGCCGTCTCGGCGTGCGCAAGGACCTGGTGGCGGCGCCGCTCCAGCACGACACCCCGGGCGAGATCGCCCAGCCGGGCGGGGTCGTACGGGACTGGCGGCGCGGGGAGTGCGCGCCCGAGCCCGGGAAGACCCTGCCGAACCTCGTCGTCGTGGAGCGCGACTACACGGCCGTCGGCGCGAAGTTCGCGGCGCTCGGCCCGCTGGTGGAGGCGAAGGGCCTGCCCGCCAAGGGCATCACCCTCCAGCCGGACGAGGAGGTCGAGCGACTGCGGGACATGAACGGCGCGGTGCGCGGCGGTCCGGCCGACGGGCGCCCGGCACTGGACACCGCGGTGAAGGCCGCGAACACCATCCTGGCCCTCTCCGGCACGACCAACGGACGGCTGGCCGTCCAGGGCTTCCACACCCTGGAGACCAAGACCGGGCAGGCGATGGCCCACCTCGCCGCCGAGCACGAGGGCAAGCGGATCACGTACGCGGACACCCAGGCGGCGCCCGTGCCGGTCATCACCTCGCCGGAGTGGTCGGGCAGCGAGGCCGGCGGGCGCCGCTACACGGCGTTCACGCTGAACACCGAGCACCTCAAGCCCTGGCACACCCTCACCGGCCGCCAGCACTTCTTCCTCGACCACGACTGGATGCACGAGCTGGGCGAGGCCCTGCCGGTGTACCGGCCGCCGCTGGACATGAGCCGGCTCTTCGGCGAACCGCAGCTCGGGCCGGACGGCCACCGGGAGGTGACGGTGCGCTACCTCACCCCGCACAACAAGTGGTCCATCCACTCCGAGTACCAGGACAACCTGTTCATGCTGGCACTGTCGCGGGGCGGGCAGACCGTCTGGATGTCTCCGCAGGACGCGGACGCGATCGGTGTCACCGACGACGACTGGATCGAGGCGGTCAACCGCAACGGCGTGGTGGTGGCCCGCGCCATCGTCTCGCACCGCATGCCGCCCGGCACGGTCTACATGCACCACGCGCAGGAACGCACGGTCAACGTCCCGCTGGCGGAGACGACCGGCAGGCGCGGCGGCATCCACAACTCGCTGACCCGTCTGCTCCTGAAACCGACCCATCTCATCGGCGGCTACGCCCAGTTGTCGTGGGCGTTCAACTACCTGGGCCCGACGGGCAACCAGCGCGACGAGGTGACGGTGATCCGCCGCCGCAGCCAGGAGGTCGAGTACTGATGCGTCCGATGGCCCAGATCGCCATGGTCATGAACCTCGACAAGTGCATCGGCTGCCACACCTGCTCGGTCACCTGCAAACAGGCGTGGACCAACCGCCGGGGCATGGAGTACGTCTGGTTCAACAACGTCGAGACCCGCCCCGGGCAGGGTTACCCGCGCCGCTACGAGGACCAGGAGAAGTGGCGCGGCGGCTGGGAGCTGAACCGGCGCGGCGCGCTCAAGCTCAAGGCGGGCGGCCGGATCAAGAAGCTCGCCGGGATCTTCTCCAACCCGCGGCTCCCCGAGATCAAGGACTACTACGAGCCCTGGACGTACGACTACAAGAACCTCACCGACGCCCCGCTCGGCAGCGACTACCCCGTCGCGCGGCCCGTCTCGCAGCTCGACGGCAAACCGATGAAGATCGGCTGGTCCTCGAACTGGGACGACGACCTGGGCGGCGCCCCCGCCTACGGCGACCTGGACCCGATGGTGGAGCGGACCCGCGAACTGGCCTCGCAGAAGGTGCGGTTCGCGTACGAAGAGACCTTCATGTTCTATCTGCCGCGCATCTGCGAGCACTGCCTCAACCCGTCGTGCGTGGCGTCGTGCCCGTCGGGGGCGATGTACAAGCGCTCCGAGGACGGCATCGTCCTGGTCGACCAGGACCGCTGCCGGGGCTGGCGGATGTGCGTGACCGGCTGCCCGTACAAGAAGGTGTACTTCAACCACCGCACCGGCAAGGCCGAGAAGTGCACCTTCTGCTATCCGCGCATCGAGGTGGGCCAGCCGACGGTCTGCTCGGAGACCTGCGTGGGACGGCTCAGGTATCTGGGGGTCGTGCTGTACGACGCCGACAAGGTGACCGAGGCCGCCGCCACGCCGGACGAACGCGACCTGTACGAGGCGCAGTTGGGAGTCTTCCTGGATCCGGAGGACCCCGCGGTGCGGCGGGCGGCCGAGGAGGCCGGCATCCCGTACGACTGGCTGGAGGCCGCCCGGCGCTCCCCCGTGCACGCCCTGGTGAGCAGGTACCGCATCGCGCTGCCGCTGCATCCGGAGTACCGCACCCTGCCGATGGTCTGGTACATCCCGCCGCTGTCGCCGGTGGTGGACGCGCTGACGGAGACCGGGCACGACGGTGAGGACGCGGGGAACCTGTTCGGCGCGATCGACACGCTGCGCATTCCGCTGGAGTACCTGGCGGAGCTGTTCACGGCGGGCGACACCGGCCCGGTGCGGGCCTCGCTGGAGAAGCTGGCGGCGATGCGCGCCCACATGCGGGCCGTCAACCTCGGGGAGGAACCCGACCCGGCCGTCTGCGCGGGCGTCGGCATGCGTCCCCGGGAGGTCGAGGACATGTACCGGCTGCTGGCGATCGCCAAGTACGAGGAGCGGTACGTGATCCCGACGGCCGCCGTCGGCGACGCGCACCGCCTGGAGGCGTCGGCGCTGCCGGACACATGCAGCCTCGACACCGAGGGCGGCCCCGGCATGGGCGGCGACGGTCCGTTCGGCCAGGACTCGGGGCGCAGGAGGCTGCCGCTGGTGCCGGTGGAGAACTTTCACATCCTGCGCCGGCGGCAGACCGCGGACGACGAGAGGGAGGTCTGATCCGATGCCCGGGTTCGAGGTGCTGTACCAGGCGGCGGCGCTCTGCCTGACCTACCCCGACGACGACTTCCGCGCCCGGCTGCCCCTGCTGCGCGAGGCCGCGCCCCAGCTGCGCGCCTTCACCGACCACGCGGCCGTGACGCCGCAGGGCGAGCTCCAGGCGCACTACGTGGAGGTCTTCGACTTCAAGAACCGGCACAGCCTGTACCTGAGCTGGTGGACCGACGGCGACACCCGCAACCGCGGCATGTCGCTGGTCCGCTTCAAGGAGCTCTACCGCGCCCACGGCCTGGAGTTCACCGACGAGGAACTCCCCGACTTCCTCCCGGCGGTGCTGGAGTTCGCCTCCCGCACCGGGAACATCGGCATGCTCACCGAGCACCGGGACGCCCTGGACCAGCTCCGCTCCCGGCTCACCGCCTTCGGCACGCCCTACGCCTGTGTCCTGGACGCCGTGTGCGCCACCCTGCCGCCCGCACCGACCGGAGTCCGCCCGTGACCGTCTTCCTCTGGGGCGTCCTGCCCTACGCCGCCTTCGCCCTGCTGATCGCCGGCCTGATCTGGCGGCACCGCTACGACCGCTTCGGCTGGACGACGCGCTCCTCGCAGGTCTACGAGTCGAAGCTGCTGAACATCGCCTCACCGGTGTTCCACTACGGCATCCTGTTCGTGCTGGTCGGCCACCTGATCGGGCTGTTCGTCCCGGAGTCGTGGACGGACGCGCTGGGCGTGAGCGAGCACGCCTACCACCTGCTGTCGCTGTACGGCGGCACGGCGGCCGGGGTGCTGGCGGTGGCGGGGATCCTGCTCCTGGTCTACCGGCGGCGCACGAACGCGCCCGTCTTCCGCGCGACGACCGCCAACGACAAGGGCATGTACGTCTTCCTGCTGGGCGCGATCGTCCTGGGCATGGTGGCCAAGCTCGCGCACTCCTCCGGCACCGGCTACGACTACCGGCAGACCATCGGCCCCTGGTCGCGCAGCCTGTTCACCCTCCAGCCGAGGACGGAGCTGATGGTGGGGGTGCCGGTGCTGTACCAGGTGCACGCGGTGGTCGGCATGGTGCTGATCGCCCTGGTGCCCTACACCCGGCTGGTGCACATGTTCAGCGTGCCGGTGCAGTACCTGTTCCGGCCGTACGTGGTGTACCGGTCGCGCGACCCCAGGCAGCTGGGGCCGCGCCCGGACCGGCGGGGCTGGGAGCGCGCGGGCTCCTAGACCCTGTCCGACTAGGCCAGCTAGGCCAGCTTGGCCGTCAGGGTGATGGTCGTGCCGGCCAGGGCCTGGCTGACCGGGCAGTTCTTCTTGGCGTCCTCGGCGGCGGCGACGAACGCGTCGTTGTCGAGGCCGGGGACGGTGCCCTCCACGGTGAGGTGGATGCCCGTGATGCCCTCACCCGGCTGGAAGGTGACGTCGGCGGAGGTGGTGAGCTTGGTGGGCGGGGTGCCGGCGCCGGCCAGGCCGTGCGACAGCGCCATGGAGAAGCAGCTGGAGTGGGCGGCGGCGATCAGCTCTTCCGGGCTGGTCTTGCCGTTGGCCTGCTCGGCGCGCGACGGCCACGACACCGGCTGCTCGCCGATGCCGGACGAGTCGAAGGTGACGACACCGTTGCCCTCGAGCAGGTTGCCTTCCCAGACGGTGTGTGCGGAGCGCGTGGTTGCCACGGCGGGTCCTCTCGAATTCGCTTGCTGTACTGGGGCGGTGGGAGCCCGGCGGCCGGGTTCCCACCCCCATCCGATCACACTCCGGCTCAGCTCACCCGGAAGACCGGCCCTCGGGCCGTGAACGGCAGCCGCGCGCCCTGCGGAATCAGGTAGGCGTGCTCGCGCCGCACCCGCAGCACGTCGCACCAGCCGTCGGTGATGACGAGGACCGGCGCGGTGGGCGGGAAGTCGTCGGCGCGCAGCAGCAGGTCCACACCGGGCTGGAGCACGGTGCCGCCGCGGCCGTGCACCCGCACCCGGCCCGCGATGTCCGTCACGGGCAGGTACCCGGCGTCGTGCGGCGCCGCGTCGCAGAAGACGACGCGGGCGGCGGGCACGTCGCGGGCCTCGGCGTAGGAGGCGATGGCGCCGAGCGCCTTGCCCAGCAGGGTGCGGTCCATGGAACCGGAGGTGTCCAGGACGACGCCGAAGGTGCAGCGGGCGATCTCCTCGGGCGGGAAGTACCGTCCGGCGCGCGGGATGTCGGGGGTGGCCGCCTGGCGCCGGGAGGGACGGGCGTACGACCGTACGGGCTCGGGGCGGGGGACGAACTCGTCGAACCAGCGGGCGAGCCGCGCGTCCCAGGGCAGCGGCGGGTGGCTGAGGGCGCGGATCTCCTCGACCAGGCCGCCGGGCAGGTAGCCGCGCTCCTGCTGCCGGTGCAGGTCGAGGCCCTGGGCCAGGCCGCGCCGGTAGAAGCCGTCGAGGTCGACGTAGTCGCGGGGGGAGCCGAGCGGGCCGCCGAGGATGTCGCCGACGCCCTTGCCGCGCAGGGTGGACAGGCGGCGCATGCGGCGCAGGTCGGCGGCGATGCGGTCGTAGACCTCCTCGGCGGACAGCCCGGCCAGCTCCGGGTCGTGCAGCAGGCCCTCGGGCATGGTGCCGACCTGCATCTCGACGAGCCAGCCGTTGATGACGTAGTCGCAGGCGACGTTGAAGAGGTAGGGGTCGCGGGTGCCGCAGCGGTCACCGTGGCGCAGGGCGGCGTGCAGCATCTCGTGGGCGAGGACGAACCGCCATTCCTCGTCGTCGTACCGGCGCAGGGGGTTGACGTAGATCTCACCGGCCTCGGCGTTGACGGCGGCGACGGAGATGCCGTGGGCGCGGGCGAGTTCGGCGTCGGCGACGAGGGTGATGCCGGCCGCGATGCCGCCGAGCAGCGGGTAGGAGGAGACGAACCAGCTCAGGGCCTGCTGCCAGGGCGGCAGGCGGGTGGGGCCGCCCAGCATGTCGTCGCGCCGGCCGCCCGCGAGGTCGAGGGCGGTGGACATGGTGCGGGTCAGCGCGTGGGCGAAGGCCAGCTGCCAGTCCGGCGCCTGGCCGTTGTACCCGTCCCAGGGCACGAGGAGCTGGTCGGGTTCGGCGCCCGCGGTGCCGCAGTGCTCGTAGGCGGCCGGGATGCCGCCCTCGCGGCGCCAGCCGGCGGCGATGCGCTCCTCGTCCCCGTCGGGGTAGGCCGGCGGCAGGTGGTCCGGGGTGCGGCCGACCGGGAAGGTCTGCAGGAAGCGGTTGACGACGACGCAGCGGGCGGCGAGGTCGTAGCGGTCCGGCTGGACGCGCTCGCCGGTCGCGGCGGGTACGTGGCCGAAACCGAGGTGGATCAGCGCGTGGGCGATGGCCCAGGCCCACTCGGCGGGCTCGGCGTGACGGGTGTGACTCAGGTGGACCCGGCCGTTGGAGCTGACGCGGACGAGTCCCTGACGGGGCGCGACCCGGCACTCCTCCTCGCGGCACAGCTTGACCTCCATCGCCGCCAGGGCAGGGTTGGCCCACACCAGCCGGACGCCCTCGGCGCAGTCCTCCGCTGCCGGGTCCTTCTTCTTCTGCTGCTGCTTCTGCTTGCGGGTGCGGCTCATCGGCGGGCCTCGACCAGCCGGGGCATGTCGCGGGCGGCCTCGACCAGGAACCAGGCGGGCAGCACCGGGTTGCCGTCGGCGTCGGAGGCGATGACGCTCTGGGCGACCTCGACGGAGATCTCGGCGAGCTGCACGAGCAGCGACTTGGCGCGGTACGCGGTCTGGCGGCCGTTCGCCGACATGTGCTCCTTGCTCGCGGGCAGCTCCTTGACCAGCCGGCCGCGGAAGGACTCGGCGAGGTAGTAGAGCAGGTCGCGGTCCTGGAGGCCGCTGGGCCAGCGGGCCTCGCCCTTGAGGATCGCCTCGATGCCGAACCGGCTGCGGACGATCTTGACGTAGCCGCAGAAGGCGGTGGCGTGCGCGGGGGTGAGCGTGCCGTGCGCGAGGACCTTCAGGGTCTCCTCGTCGAGGTCCTGTCCGAAGGAGTGCAGGGCGTCGGAGAGCATGTGCCAGGAGCGCGGGGTGGAGAAGGGCTCCTCGGTCTTGGGCGGCTTGGACCACAGGTGGTCGGGGCGGTCGGTGAGGTGGTCCGTGATCCAGGGGTGGATGCCGTTCTCGGCGGCCCAGGCCAGCCAGTCCTTCGCGGAGGCGTCCAGGTGGACGTGGGTGAGGCGGTTGACCAGCGCGGAGGCGATGGGGCGGGCCAGGGCGTTGTCGGTGGCGCGGTTGCCCGCGCCGATGACGATGGAGCCCTTGGGCAGCTCGTAGCTGCCGATGCGGCGGTCCAGGATGAGCGAGTAGAAGGCCTTCTGCACGTCCGGGCCGGCCGCGTTCAGCTCGTCCAGGAAGAGGCAGTACGGCTCGTCGCGGGCGATGGACTCGGGCGGGCAGAACACCGACCGGCCGTCCCGGATCTGCGGGACGCCGATCAGGTCCTCGGGCGCGAGCTGGGTGCCGAGCAGGCTCACGCACTCCAGGCCCAGCGAGTCGGCGAAGTTCCTCACCAGGGAGGACTTGCCGATGCCGGGGGCGCCCCACAGGAAGACCGGCCGCACGGTGGCGAGGCCGAGCAGCAGTTCCGGGAGACGGGCGGGAGTGACGGTGACGGCTGCCTGCACGCAGGGGCTCCTGAGGGAGGGTGTCGGGAGGGGACCGCACCAGTGTGGGCGCCCCGCCTCCCCCCGCGCAGCCGAATTACGGTGCGGCGGGACCCTCCGTACGCCGCCTGCGGGCCGCCATCACCGCGTAGACCAGCACGCCCGCGAAGAGGAAGAGGACACCCTGGTAGACCGCCGCGTAGCCGGCGCCGGCGACCAGCCAGAGGGAGAAGCCGGCGGCGACCGCCGCGATCACGCCGTCGCGTACCAGCCGGGCGCGGTCGACCTTCTCGCCCTGGCCGGAGACCAGGTGGAAGAGCTGGGCGGCGGTGGCCAGCAGGTAGGGGACGGTCGCGGTGAAGGTGGTGACGAGGACGAGCATCTCGAAGACCTTCGCCGAGCCGGACGTGTAGTTGTAGACGGTGAGCAGGGAGGCGAGGACGACGGTGACACCGACGCCCACGGTGGGGACACCGCGCCGCTTGCGTGCGAACGCCGCCGGGAACAGGCCGTCCTTGGCGGCGGCGTACGGCGTCTGGGCGCTGAGCAGGGTCCAGCCGTTGAGGCAGCCGGTCATGGACACGAGGGCGGCCAGCGCGACGGCCCAGCCGCCCCAGGCGCCGCCGAACATGGCGTTCACGGCGTCCGAGAAGGGGGCCGACGAGGCGACCAGGCGGTCGTGGGCGACGGTGCCGAAGACGGAGAGGGTGCCGAGGAGGTAGACGAGGGCGGCGCCCGCGGTGCCGATGACCGTGGCGCGGCCGACCGTGCGGCGCGGGTCCTTGACCTCGCCGGCGCTGACGGCGGCGGACTCCACGCCGAGGTAGGAGAAGAGCAGGATCGCGGCGGCGGCCGACACCGCGCCGATGCCGCTGCCGCCGGTGGCGTTGAACGGGCCCAGGTTGTCGGCGTCGAAGAAGAACAGGCCGCCGACCGCGACGAGCAGCAGCGGCGCGAACTTCAGGACGGTGGCGACGAGCTGGACGGCGCCGACGTAGCGGGTGCCGGCGAAGTTGGCGAGCGCGGGCAGCCACTGGATGACGAGTGCGGCGAGGCAGGCGGTCCAGCGGTGGTCGTTCACCGGGATCAGGACGTCGAGGTAGCCGACGGCGGCGACGGCGAGGGCCGCGTTGGACACCCAGGTGGTGATCCAGTACGCCCAGGCGGCGAGGAAGCCGGCGAAGTCGCCGAAGGCCTCGCGGGCGTAGACGTAGGGGCCGCCGGTGCGCGGGTCGCGGGCGGCGAGGCGGCCGAAGACCAGGGCGAGCGCGATGGCGCCGACGGTCAGGACGCCGAAGGCGAGCAGGCTGATGGTGCCGAACGGGGCGACCGAGGCCGGGAGGAGGAAGATGCCGCCGCCGATGATGTTGCCCATGACCAGGGCGGTGGCGACGGGGAGCCCGAAGCGGCGGGCGTGCCTGTTGTTGCCGGGGGCGGGGTCGGGGGTGGGGGCTGGGGCCGCTGGGGTCTCCTGCGGGGCCGGAGCCGGTGGGGGGACGGTCCCGGTGACGTGCATGGGGTGGTGCGCCTCTCGTGGAACTGGTGCCCGGGATCGCCGGGACGGCGCCCATGGTCCGGCACCGTCCGGCGCGGCGCCAAATCAGGCGCTTTTGTCCTGCACGACCCCCTCCTCAGCGGGAAAAGGTGCGCCGCCGAGGGCCGTGGACCGGGAATCGTCCACGGGTACCTGCGGGCCGTTCGACTCGCGCAGCCAGCGCCGCAGCACCCGGTGGACGTGCTCGGCGCCGACGATCTCCGCGCCGTCGCTTACGGGTGCGGACAGGACGACCGGCGACAGCAGGAAGGCGCGCGACTGGGCGCCGCCGAGCCCGCCGTGGGAGCCGATCTGCTCCTCGAAGGCGAGGACCTCGCCGTCGGCCGGGTCGTGGAAGGAGTTGACCATGATGTCGGCGGTGTGCGGGAAGGAGTGGGTGCGGCGGACGGCGTCGGCGGCGCCGGGGCCGAAGGCTGCGAGCGGGCCGGGGTCCTCGTCGAGCCGGTCCAGGGGGATCTCGGCGCCGCGCGCGCCGAGCACGAGACCGCCGTGCCGCTCGCTGCGGACCAGCAGGAAGCCGATGCCGGGGTGGTTGGCGAGGGTGGGCAGCAGGGCGGGGTGGCGGGCGTCGATCTCCTCCCGGGTCATCCGGTGCGGCACGTCCGGGAAGGAGACCAGGCCCAGGTTGCCGGAGGCCAGCACGATCGGCTCCGAGCGGCGGCCCGTGGGGGTGTCGGCGGGGCGCTGCTGCTCGGCGCCCTCCTCGACGGGCCGGTGCAGGGCGGCCCGTACGGTGTTGCGCGCCTCGGCGCCGCTGCGGGTGCGCTGCGCCCGGCGGGGCACGGGCAGTCCGCAGCCGGCCCGCACCAGGTCGCCGAGGGTGAGGCCGTAGCGGGCACGGAAGGTCTCGCCGGGGCTCTGGCCGTGGTCGGACAGGACGACGATGCGGTACTGGCGGGGCGCATGGTCGGCGACCTTCTCGATCAGCGCGAGGGCCCGGTCGAGCCGCCGGAGGACCTTGGCGGCGTCCCGGCCGCCCGGCCCGGAGTGGTGCGCCACCTCGTCGTACGCCACCAGGTCGGCGTAGACGGCGGTGCGGCCGGCGAGCATGTCGCCCATCACCGCGGCGACGACGACGTCCCGTTCGACGACGGTCGCGAAGGCGCGGACGAAGGGGTAGAGGCCGCCCCGGGAGACCCGCGGGCGGACCTTGTGGAGGCGGGCGCGAGTGGACTGGCCGATCTCCCGGCCCACCTCGGCGACGAAGGACATCGCGGTGCGGACGGCGTTGGCCGGGTCGGAGAAGTAGGCGAAGTACCCGGACCGGGAGCGGGTCTCGCGGCTGCGGCGGCGGGTGGCGATGGACAGGACGAGGGCCTGTTCGTCGGCGCCGCCGCCGAACAGGTTGCCGCGGCTGGCGCCGTCGAGGCTGAGCAGTCCGCCGTCGCCGGTGCGCTTCACGGCGCGGTACTGGAGCTCGGCGGCGCTGGTCGGGCGGTTGCAGACCACGACCTCGCCGCTGTCCTTCTCGTACCAGCGGAAGGCGGGGACGTCGTGGTTGCTGCCGTGCAGGATGCCGAGCTGGCTGGCGCCGGTCTGGCTGGACCAGTCGGTGCGCCACAGGGCGAGCCGGTGGGTCGCGGAGCTGCCGTCGCGGCCGAGCCAGCGGGCGACGGTGGGCATGGCGCCGCTGTCGACGGCGTCGGTGAGGACGTCGTGGCCGACGCCGTCCAGCTGCAGGAAGACGGTGCCGGGGCCGGCCGGGCAGGGCGGGCCGGATCTGCGGCGGCGGTCGGCGAGGCGGTAGAGCCGGCGCCGGTAGGCGTCGTCGTCGCGCACGGCCAGGGCACCGCCGGTGGCGGAGGCGACCGCGGACATCACCGCGGCCACGACGACCGCCGTCTCCGGGGCCACGCCACCGCGCCCGGCCGGGTTCACGTCGATGGCGAGGAGCAGCAGCCCGCCGTTGAGGAAGAAGACCAGCAGCCCGAGGACGAGCGCCGGTACCAGGAGCAGCAGACGGACCAGCAGCGGCCACACCAGGGCCGACAGCAGACCGAAGGCACCGGCACCGACCGCGGCGCTCACGGCGATGTCGGTCGCGCTGTCGCCGTCGGGCGACTGGAGCCGGAAGTCCGGCAGGATCCCGGCGAGCACGAGCATCGTGAGGGTGGAGACGGCCCACACCGCGACACTCCGCCCGATCTGACTGGCGACCCGGCGCCAACGGCCTCCACCCACGCTCCGCACACCTCACGTCCCGGCCCGTCGTCCGCGCGGGCCTTCCCCACCCTGTCACAACGGTCCGGAGCACCCGTTTGTCCCCCCGGGTCCGGTTCACACCCCCCGGCCCCCGGGGCGAGCGGGGTCAGCGGCCGTCGTAGCCCGCCGTCGGCATCGACAGGCGCCGGTGCACGCAGGCCTTCATCCGGGCGTCGTAGGACGGTTCGGCGTGGCCGGCCGTCTCGACGCGGACCCCGCGCCGCGCGCATTCCGCGGTGAACTCCGCCACGGACGACAACGCGCTCTCCAGCACCCGTCGGCTGGGCGCCACGAACAGGTCCTGTCCCGGGCGGACGCCGTCCCACAGGGCGGCGTGGTCGGGCCGCAGTCCGCGGACCAGCAGTTCCCGGGCGACGACGTAGCCGTGCTCCGCGGCCCAGCGGGCGCACATGGCGTGCTGGCTGCGGGAATCGACCAGGAACGGGTCGTCGTCCAACTGCTCCAGCGGCGTCAGACTCGCGATCGCCGTCACCCGCACCAGCCCCATGGTGTCCCCCTCACCTCCCGTTTTCGCCGCCGACCCTACTCCTGGACGTAGGCTTCGGGGAGTCGCGCGAAGGAGGCAAAGAGGTGCCGGTGGAGCTCACGTGGTGGGGTCACGCCACCTGCACGGTCGAGGATTCGGACATCCGCGTGCTCACCGATCCTCTGTTCGTCCGCAGGCTCGCCCATCTGCGCCGCAGGCGGGGCGCGGTGCCGCCGCCGGACGCCTGGCGCGCGGACGTGGCGCTGGTGTCCCATCTGCACGCCGACCACCTGCACGTGCCGTCGCTGGCGCGGCTCGCGCCGGGCACGCGCCTGCTCGTGCCCCGGGGCGCGCCGCGTGCGGTGCCGGGCATGCGCAGACTCGGGCACCTGAAGCTGACCGAGGTGGCGCCCGGCGACGAGACGATCGTCGGTGACCTGCGGATACGGGCGGTGCCGGCCCGGCACGACGGGCGGCGGCTGCCGCTCGGACCGCACCGCTCCCCCGCCCTCGGCTATGTCGTCGAGGGCGAGGCCCGGACGTACTTCGCCGGGGACACCGGCCTGTTCGACGGCATGGAGAAGGAGGTCGGGCCGGTCGACGCGGCGCTGCTGCCGGTGGGCGGCTGGGGCCCGTACCTGGGTCCGGAGCACCTGGACGCGGGGCGGGCGGCCGAGGCGCTGGCCCGGCTGGCGCCACGCACGGCGGTGCCGGTGCACTACGGCACGTACTGGCCGATCGGGATGGACGCCGTGCGCCCCCACGAGTTCCACACGCCGGGCGAGGAGTTCGTGCGCCTGTCGGCGCTGCGTGCGCCGGGGGTGGCGGTGCACCGGCTGGGGCACGGCGAGAGTGTGCGGGTGGAGGTCGCGCGGTGAGCTGGCTCGGCGCCGCCACGACGAGCATGACGAGCATCCCAACGGACCCGGCGGGACAGGCGTTCGGCTATCCGTCGCTGTTCCTGCTGGTGCTGATCGGGGCGTTGGTGCCGGTGGTGCCGACGGGCGCGCTGGTGAGTTCGGCGGCCGTGGTGGCGATGCACCAGACGGTGCCGTTCGCGATGCTCATGGTGTTCCTGACGGCGTCGCTGGCCGCGTTCTGCGGGGACATGGCGCTGTACTGGCTGGGGCGGCGCGGGGTCGGCTCGAAGAACGGCTCGCGCTGGCTGGAGGCGATCCGGTCCCGGGCGCCCGAGGACCGGCTGGAGCAGGCGCAGCGCAAGCTCACCGAACACGACGTCGCCGTGCTCGTGCTCTCCCGGCTGGTGCCGGCCGGACGCATACCGGTGATGCTGGCCTGTCTCCTCGCCGAGTGGCCGCTGCGCCGCTTCGCCCGGGGCAACCTGCCGGCCTGCCTGGCCTGGGCGGTGACGTACCAGCTGATCGGGATCCTCAGCGGCTCGCTGTTCAGCAAGCCCTGGGAGGGCATCGCGGCGGCGATCGCGCTGACCGTACTGGTCAGCGGTGCACCGAGCGTGTGGCGCCGGTTGCGGGGGCCGGCGAAGGCGTAGCCCTGCGGGGCGGCCGCGCGGAACGGCGGCGGGGCCGACTCCCGGCAGACCGGGACGGCGACGCCGCCGGGCGGGCGGCCCTCCTTGAGTGAGGGCGGGCGCGTCGGCCGCGCCGCGGGGGCCTTGCGACGGCTTTCGCGGGGGCGGCGCACGGCTCGGCGTCCGCGTGGACCGGCGGGGTGCTCGTCGTCCGGCGCTGCCCCGAACGCCGGGGTGCCGGGTCCCGTGGCCGGGCGGGGTGGGCAGGTCCCTGTGCCGCTACTCCAGGACGCGGGAGGCGCCGATCGGGAGGTCCCACAGGTTCTCGCGGGGCAGGCCCGCGTGGTGCCAGGCCGCGCGGACGCGGGTGAGCGGTTCCAGGACCGGTTCCGCCGACAGGACGAACGTGCCCCAGTGCATCGGCGCCATCCGGCGGGCGCCGACGTCGCGGGCGGCCCGCACCGCCTCCTCCGGGTCGCAGTGCACGTCGCTGAGCCACCAGCGGGGGTCGTAGGCGCCGATGGGGAGCAGGGCCAGGTCGATGCCCGGGTAGCGGCGGCCGATGCGGGTGAACCAGTGGCCGTACCCGGTGTCGCCGGCGAAGTACACGCGGCGGCCGTCGGGGGCGGTGAGCACCCAGCCGCCCCACAGGCTGCGGCAGGTGTCGGTGAGGGTGCGCTTGGACCAGTGGTGGGCGGGGACGAAGTCGAACCGGACCCCGTTCAGCTCGGTCGCCTCCCACCAGTCCAGCTCGGTGACCCGGGTGAAGCGGCGGCGGTGGAACCACCGGGCGAGCCCGGCCGGGGCGAGGACGGGGGTGTCGCGCGGGAGCCTGCGCAGGGTGGGGGCGTCCAGGTGGTCGTAGTGGTTGTGGCTGATGACGACGGCGTCGACGCGCGGCAGGGCGCTCCAGGGGACGCCGACGGGGGTGACACGGGCCGGGGTGCCGAGGATGCGGCGGGACCAGACGGGGTCGGTGAGCACGGTGAGCCCGCCCATCTGCAGCACCCAGCTGGCGTGTCCCGCCCAGGTGACGGCGACGGTGCCGGCGTCCACGCGGGGCAGCGGGCCGGGGGCGTACGGCAGTCGGGGGATGTCGGTGAGGCCCTCGCGGCCGGGTCTCACCGCGCCCTCGCGGGCGAATCTGGCGAGGGCCTTCAGACCGGGCAGCGGGGCGGTCAGCCGGTCGTGGAAGGTCCGCGGCCACACCCGGCGCTCGGCCGGCGGCCGGGGTTCGGCGAGCGGGGGGAACGGGGGCGCGGAGGGTGACGTGGCCGCCGCGGCGCCGAGGCCCTCCTGGACGGGCGTGGGCGTGCCGGTGGTCGACCGGGGCTGCTGCGTCATCGAGGAGGCTCCCATCGCTGAGCGTCGCGGAGATCGTCGAAGACCGACTTCAGTCGGCTGAGCGCGCGGTGCACGTGTGGCAGTTCCAAGGGATCGGGGGACGCGAGGCACTCCGCGCCGTGGCCCGCGTCCGGATCGCCGGTCGGGCCGGTCGCGCCGAGGAAGGGTCCGGTGGCGAGCCGGACGCGTAGGGCCGCGAGGTCGTCGCCGAAGCGGTGGCCGCCGGGAGCGGGCATGCCGAGCCGGGCGGTGAGGAAGTCCTCCAGTTCCTGGGCGTCGCCGACGCCCTGGGCGCCGAGCGCGTCGCGCAGCGGACCGAGGTCGGCGTACAGGTGGCGGCCGGCCTGTGGGGGGCGTGCGGTGGCGCCCGCGGTGACGACGGTGGAGTGCACGGCGGCGGCCACGCGCGCGTGCAGGCGCACCGCGGCCGAACGGCGGGCCGTGACCGGCTCGGGTTCGGCCAACGCGTACCCGGCCGCCGCGGCGACGGGCGCGGCGACGCGGGCGCCGAGCGCGGTGAGCACGTCGAGCACGCGCGCGTGCAGACCGTCCCCGGCGGCGGAGGCGGGGAAGCGGGCGACGGCGGCCGGCCAGCCCGGCGGCAGCAGCGCGCCGGCCAGGTCGGTGACGACGGTGACCCGTGCGGGCCACATCTCGGCGGGGCTGAGCAGCACGGTGGCATGCGCGTCGTACAGGGTGTCGCGCCAGGTCTCGTCGCTGACCAGGTGCAGTCCCTCGGCCGCGGCGGCCTCGACGGTCTCGTGCAGCAGTTCGGGCGGCGCGACGGTGCCGGTGGGGTCGTCGGCGACGGAGAGCACGAGCAGGCGGGGGTCGCCGCCCTCGGCGCGGACCCGGCGGACGGTCTCCAGGAGGGCGTACGGGTCCGGTACGCCGCCGGACTCGGCCGGGGTCGGCACGTGGAAGACGGGTCTGCCCAGCAGGCGGGCGTACGGCGCCCACCAGGCGGCGCACGGGCGCGGCACCAGGATGTCGCCGCCGAGCGCGGCGGTGAGCGCGAGCAGCAGGGCGTTGGCGCCGGGGGCGGCGGCCACGTGGCCGGGCTCGGTGGGCAGGCCGCGGCGGTCCCAGTAGCCGCAGGCGGCGTCCAGGAGGGCGGGGGCGCCGCCGGCCGGTTCGTCGTGGGCGCGGCCCGCGGCGGCGGCGAGTACGGCGGACAGCTCGGGCAGTACCGGCAGGCCGTCGTCGGGGAAGTGCGGGCCGTAGCGGACGGGACCGTGGCCCACGGGGTCATGGCCTGCGGAGCCATGCCCTGCGGAGGGAGGGCCTTGGGGATCCGTCAGCCGCATGCGTACCTCCGCACGGTCCGTGATGCACTGTCCTGTCGCCGTCGGGCCGCGGGCGCTTCCTCGGCCGTTGATCCAGGTACCCACCGTGCCGCCCCGTCATGGCTGCCATGGCTGCCATGGCTGCGGGCGGGGTCAGTGGAACCCGTCCTCCCCGCGCAGGCGCAGCCGCAGCCGGTGCGCGGCCGCGCCGCACGCGCCCGCGATGAGCACACCACCGGCGATCAGCGCGGGCATCGAGTCGGTGAAGGTCCCGCCCGCGCCGGCCCGTACCCCGTGCTCCACCGCGGCGCCGCCGCAGGACTTCCCCTGCGCGGAGGGACACGCCGGCTTGGGTGTGGCGGCGTCACCCGCCCCCTCCCACTCTCCCTCGCCCTCCTCCGGGACGGTCATCGTCGCGCTCCACGGCTCGCCCTCGTCGCCGGAGGCCGACGGGCAGGTGCCGTCGACGGTCCAGGGTTCCTCCTCGGGGTCCGCCGCCTCCGCGTCCACGCGGGCGGTACCCCGGTAGGCGGGACCGGACGTCGTCGCCTCGCCGCCCGCCACCTTGCGCAGCGCGACGGTGCCCTCGTCGAAGGCCTGCGAGGTGGCGTCGAGCGTCGAGGGCGCGGCCCCGCCGGTCGGACCGCAGGCGACCGAGACGGTGACGGTGTCACCCGGGGCGACATCGGCCGGGCGGACCTCGGCGGCGGGCGCTCCGGAGCCGTCGACGACCGACGGGACGCCCGGGTCGGCCGGGTCGGGCGGCAGAGGGACGCCGGAATCGGAGCCGGGCGGCACGGGCACGCCCGGCTCCGAAGCGGACGGCACGGAAGACGGCACCGCCGCGCCGGGGTCGGTCGAGCCGGCCGGCAGGGGGACACCCGGGTCGGCCGTGCCTGGTCCCGCGAAGACGCCGAGGGCGGTGCCGGCCAGGACGGCGACGGACAGGGCGCGGGCGGTGCGACGCATGGGGCGGGCTCCTTCGAGCGACGGCTGCGGGGGCACGGCACTCGCGCCCCCCGCAGCCATCACAGCCCGCCCGGCACGGGGACGCGCGCCACCGTGCGCCGTTCGCGCGAGCGGGGCGCCCGGGCGGGTGAGAGCCGAGGCAGGGACGGCCGTTACCCTGCCGCTTTCTCCCATCCACACACGCGGTGGCAACCGTCACCCGCGCCCTCCTGCTCACGCCACCGCAGTCTGTCCCTCGCCGGCAGCGGGCGAGGACACTCCCGCGCGAGATGTGCACACGCTGATCGCCGCTCAGCTCGGAGTGGGCGACTCCCGCGTCATCACGCCACCGAGTCGCCAGGGACACCATTCGGCACGCCCTCCCCCACTTGTCGTCACCAACCAGGTGCAGCAACTGGATTTCGATTTCGCCCACCGCACCAGCGTGTGCCTGACCGACCGCTGTCCGTCGACTGCTTCCTCTTGGCCGGCGACAGCGACCGCATCCACTCACAGGGGGCCCTGCACCATGCACCAGTACGGCGTCACCCGGTGGCCCCATCGACAGACCGGTGGCGGCCTCCTGGGACTGTCCCGCTTCCGCGGCCTCGATGCACCTACGCCGCCAGCGTCTCGTCGTCCTGGGACACGCTCGTACGGGTGGTGTACCTCTCGAGCAGAGTGTCCGCCCTGGCCAGAGCCTCCTCGGCGGTGCGGGCTCCGGTCATCACGCACAGCGTGTAGCTGGCGTCGTCGAGCGCCCTGCCGGTGTGGCCGGTGGGACGCACGTCGTGCTCAATGCGCGCCTGAGCGAACCGGGCCAGCACCGCACGCAGTTCCTTCTCCGCCGGAAGGATCATCGTGATATCTCTCCCCTGATGAGTCCCGCCCGCAGAACGGCTGGCCGTACCGCGGGGAGGTGACCGTCTTCATGGTGTCCGATGGCCCCGGTGCAGGACCGGGGCCATCGGACAGAATTCCGAATGCCCCGCGCCGAAAGGTCCATGCCGCCGGTGCGGGACCGTCGTCCGGGCCGCGGCGCGGATGACTCAGGGCTCTAGCAGTTGGCGGCTTCCTCCACCGTCGCCCGCACCTTGAGGATCGTTTCGACTCCGGTGATTTCGAGAAGGCGCCGCACTTGCTGTGTCGGCGCAGCCACGCGGAGGTCGACGGCTCGATGGGTGAGGATCAGCAGGTTCAACAGAGTCGAGTCGGCGAAGGTGACGCCGGAAGCGTCCAGGACCACCTTCGAATGCTCCTTGGCCGCGGTGTCCAGCGCCTCCGCCAGGGGCGCTATCGAGGACATGTCGTACGAGCCTCGTGCGCCGACGACCCGGGCGCCGCCCCTTTCGTACAGCACCACCGAGGCTTGCTCCGGGCGCTGCAGTCGGCTCACGTCGGCGGCGTCAGTGCGCCCAGTGACCGGCTCATACATAGACACCTTCGGGCCCCTCCTGCGATTTCCACACACAGATCCTGTCACCCATTGCACGAAAAGTATGTCATGTATGTGGCTTCACGCAAAGACGGTCCGTAGAATGCTGTGCATGGTCGAAGCGCCCGAGTCTCACTCCGGATGGACGTTCGTCACCAACCACGCGCGTGTGCTGGCGGCCATCGCCGACAACCCGAGCGTCCGGATCCGTGACATCGCCGCCCGCTGCCGGCTCACCGAGCGCGCCGTCCAACGGATCATCTCCGACCTCGAGCAGGACGGATACCTCTCCCACACCCGCGACGGGCGCACCAACACCTACCGCATCCAGCCGGACAAGGTCCTGCGCCATCCTGCGGAAGCAGGCCTGACCGTCGCCTCACTGCTCTCCCTGCTCGTGCAGGACGAAACCGACCGTGGACGCTACGAAAACCGGCCCTCCGGCTTGGCCGGCGTCAGCGGGCGCGCGACGGAGGCGCGGTAGACGCCGGTCACAGAATGGCCGCTCATGCAAGGGCCACCCCTCCCGCACCGGTGCCGGTTCTCACCCGTATCCCGGTCCCGACGGAGCACCTCCGTCAGGTGTCCTCTGCATGCGAAGAGCTCCAACGGGCAGATGAACGGTCCGCAGAAGGAGGGGAAAGGCAAGCATGGCGACGGAGTCGATCGAGCGGTCGGAAGCAACGACCGGCGGGGGCTGTGCGTGCGGAGGCCACGGCAGCGCTGCCGCGGACGAGGCACCGGAGACGCCACGCGAGCGGGTCAACCGCCGCTGGAACGAGATCATGCAGGAGACGCGTGTCGCTCAGACGGGGGTGCAGATCCTCTTCGGCTTCCTGCTCAGCGTCGCCTTCACCCCCCTCTTCCACGACCTGAGCACGTTCGACCACGCCGTCTACGTCGTCACCGTGATCTCGGGTGCCACGGCCACCGCGTGCCTGATCGCCCCGGTCTCCATCCACCGCTTCCTCTCGGGTCAGCGGATGAAGGACGAGATGGTGGAGGTGGCGCACCGGCTGATGATCAGCGGCATGCTCCTGATGGCCGTGACCATCGGCTGCACGCTGCTCCTGATCCTGCACGTCGTGGTGCCGGGCCTCATGGCGAAGCTGCTCGTCGGCGGCGTGATGGTCTGGTTCGCCCTTTCGTGGTATGCCCTTCCCCTCTGGCTCCGCCGCCGGTCCGCCCGCCGCGCGGCCCGTCAGGTCTGAACTGCCGGCGCGGGGCGGCACACAGGCTCTGGATGCGCGTGGTCGACCGAAAGCGCGCCGAGCCTGCGCCCGACGACGGTGTCGTGATCGCTCCCAGCGTGACACCGAGCACGGTGCACCTCTCCCGGCGCGCCGACTTGGGACGGTTTCGACCGTTGTCAATGCTGGTGATCACTTCGTCCAGCCGCCTTGCGGACCCGCCCCGGCAACCAGAACCAGCAGGCCGGCCGGTGTACGGCGGCGTTGACGGGACAGAGGCCAGGGGGCTGTGATGCAACCGGCCGCCGCCCAACCCTTGGCGGCGGCCGCCATAGGAAGCGAAGAGAAGTAAGGAACAGGGGATGTCGCACGAGCAGATTCGCCGGCCTGCAGAGCGGGCCGATGACCTGATGGCTCCCGCCAAGCCGCAGTGGCAGGACCTCTTCAAGGCTCCCGCGTACGGGCCCGAAGTCGCCGAGCCGCACGGGGAGGAGGAGGTCCGGCTTGCCCGACGTCCGCGGCAGCGCCGTGGTGGGCGCAGCAACACCCGGGCCGCTTGACACTTGACGCGGTGGCTTCGTTTCCCCCGGTCGCCCCGGACCACGGCCGACCGGGGGGAGGCTCACAGACAGTCATCTATCTATTGCATGAAAAATGTGTCGTGCTTTCAGTGTCCGGCAAGGGTGGTCCGTACAATGCCCCGCATGGTTGAAGTGCCTGAAGCTCACTCCGGATGGACGTTCGTCACCAACCACGCGCGTGTACTGGCGGCCATCGCCGACAACCCGAACGTCCGGATCCGTGACATCGCCGCCCGCTGCCGGCTCACCGAGCGCGCCGTCCAACGGATCATCTCCGACCTCGAGCAGGACGGATACCTCTCCCACACCCGCGACGGGCGCACCAACACCTACCGCATCGAACCGGACAAGGTCCTGCGCCACCCGGCCGAAGCAGGCCTGACCGTCGCCTCACTGCTCTCCCTGCTCGTGCAGGACGAGACCGATCGCGGCAGGGAGTCCGGCACCCGCTCGTTCCGCTCGGTCCACGCGAGCGGTGCGCGGTAGGAGCACTTGTTGCAGCTGCTGTCCACGACCCCTGGGGTCGGATCACGTGGCGGCGGCGCTGTCCGGGTAAATGGGAAAGATCTGGTCCAGGCCGACAATGCGCAGCACGCGCAAGATGTGGTCGGGCACCGTGGCGAGCGCGATGCCGGCCTGGGCGGCCTGCGCGTGGTTGCGGGCGACGATCAGCGCGGTGATGCCGCTGGAGTCGCAGAACGTCACGCCGGCCAGGTCAAGGACGAGGCGATTGCCGGGCCGGAGGACGAGCGTGGTGAGCAGTGCCCGCAGTCGGTCGGCGGTGTCGTAGTCGAGGTCGCCGTGAAGCTCCAGAACGGGCCCGGTGGCCCCATCTCGGGTGACGATCTCCAGCTGGCTCATTCGATGACTTTGTTCTGGGGGCTGAGGGCGGCCGGGACGCCGAGGGCGAGCAGGGCCGTGTCGTCGTCGAGGCCGTCCCCGAAGTCGTCCAACAGTTCGGTCAGGGCCTGGATCACGGCTTGAGGCGACTTGCCGGCGTGGCCGGCGGCGAATTCGAGCAGGGCCTCGTCCCCGTACAGACTGGTGCGGTCTTCGCCGGTGCGGGCTTCGGTCAGGCCGTCGGTGTACAGCAGGAGAGTGTCCCCGGGGCCGAGGACGGTCGTGGCGGTGGCGAAGGGAGCGGAGGGCAGGACGCCGACGAGGAGCCCGCCCGGCGTGGACAGGAACTCAGCCGTGCCGTCGGCCCGGAGGACGAGGGCGGAAGGATGCCCGCCCGAGGCCAGGTGGACGGTGACCGCGCCGGAATCGCTGTCGGGTTCCAGGAGGCCGAAGATGACCGTGCAGTAGCGCGGGTCGCCGCCTCTGTAGCGCTCGTTGAGCACCTTGTTGAGGGTCGTCAGGGCGGCAACGGGGTCCGGGTCATGGAGGGCCGCGGCACGCAGGGTGTAGCGGGTGAGCGAAGTGACCGCCGCGGCCTGGGGCCCTTTTCCGCACACGTCGCCGAGGAAGAAGGCGAAGCGCCTGCCGTCGCTGGGGAAGAGGTCGTAGAAATCGCCTCCGAGCCGGTCGGGAGAAGCGGTGCGGTAGTGCACCGCCGCCTCCACCCCCGGTACGGACGGCAGGGTGGCGGGCAGCAGTGACTGCTGGAGAACGGCCAGGGCGTCCTGGAGCCGGGCTCGGTCCGCCTCCGCCTGTTCGCGCGCGTCCTCCGCCGCCTTCCGGGCCCGCAGCAGCTCCTCTTCGTAAGCCCGGCGGTCCCGGGCGTCGAACACGGTGGTCCGAATCAGCAGGGGCTCTCCGGTGCTGCCGTGTTTGACGACGGAGGAGACAAGTACTGGTATCCGGCCACCGCCGGCCTGCTTGACTTCCAGGGCTATACCGCCGACCTCGCCCTGCATCCGCAGCAGGGGCGCGAAATGCGTCTCGTGGTAAAGCTTGCCGCCCACGGTCAGCAGGTCGGTGAAGCGCATCCTCCCCACCACGTTCTCCCGCTCCAGGCCCAGCCAGCCCAGCAGCGTGGTGTTGATCTTGGCGATGGTGCCGTCCATCAGCGTGGACAGGTACCCGCAGGGAGCGCTCTCGTAGAGTTCCTCGGCACTGTCCTCCAACAGTGAGGCGAAGATCGCACTCGGTTCCTCCCCGTTGCCGGGGTCGGAGGGGTCGGGCTGCTGACCGGTTCGGCACATCACTTCAGACGCGCCAGGAAGTCGGTGATCGCCTCGTTGGTGGCCTCCGGCGCGGACAGCTGCGGGCAGTGTCCGGTGGCGTCCAGCGTGACCAGAGTCGAGCCTTGGATCGCACCGTGCACGAAGGCACCCACCTCCCGCGGGGCGATGACGTCCTGGGTGCACTCCAGCACCAGCGTCGGCACGCTCACCCTCTTCAGGTCGTCCCGCGAATCCGACAAGAACGTCGTCCGGGCGAAGACGCGCGCCATGTCCGGGTCAGTGGCACAGAAGCTGTTCTTGAGTTCCTCGCCCAGTTCGGGCCGATCGGCGTTGCCCATGATGACCGGTGCCATCGCCGCCGACCAGCCCAGGTAGTTGGACTCCAAGGACGCCAGCAGCTCGTCGATGTCCTCGGCGCTGAACCCGCCCCGGTAGGCCTCGTCGTCGATGTATCGAGGGGACGGCGCGACCATGACCAGGGCACCGATCCGCGAGGGGGCCGTTTCGGCCGCCAGCACGCCGATCATCGCGCTCACCGAGTGCCCCACCAACACCGCGTCGCGCAGGTCGAGGGCTTCGCAGACCTCCACCACATCGCGGGCATAACCGTCCAAGGACGCGTAACGGTCCCCCGAGAACGCGGACAGATCCGAGCGGCCCGAGCCCACGTAGTCGAACAGGACCACCTGATAATCCTCGACCAGGGCGGGCAGGGTCAGCCGCCACATGTTCTGGTCACAGCCGAACCCGTGCGCCAAAACCACCGTGCGCCCCAGCGGGTTACCGGTGACAGTGACGTTGTTCCTGCGCTCGATGTCCATGACGCCACTCTCTCAGTTCTCGTCGACAGCTTCCCCAGGGGGCCGAATCACCCCACGCCCCACCCGCCGCCTTCACATGTGACAGATATGACATACGCGAGCACATACGGGACCGGGGCCATGCACGGATCGGCGGCGGAGGTGGGGGTAGGTGCCGTCGGCGTGCGTGGGGAACGTATGGCGGCCGTCATGGAAGCAAACCCGGGTGAGCGAGACGACGCGGCACCAGGCGGCCGACCCACGGACGCCGGCCGGGTCAACCCTGCTCATCTGTTGTGTACGCCATACCAAGGGACCGATTCACGCCAGGGATCCCGGCCGATCCGTACCGTGCCCCGGCGTCAATACCGCATCAGGGGGTAGACGCGACTGGACGAGACCAAACCACGGATGTGTATTCAGGTGGACAAACCAGCGGTCAGGGCGGTGGGTTGGGCGCGGTCCCTTCCGATGAGCAGCGACGTGAAAGCGGCGAGGGACTGGTCCCGCGAGCGCCTGAGGACACTCGGCTGGACGGACAGCGCTCCGCAGACGGTGGATGCGGTACTCCTGACCGTTTCGGAACTGGTCACCAACGCTCATATTCACGCCCACAGTGACGCCCAGCTGGTGATGACGTGGGACACGCGCTGCCTGCACGTCGCTGTCCATGACGCCTCCAGCGGCCTGCCCACTCCCCGGCCTCCGAGCGCCGAACGCATCGGCGGGCGGGGCATCCTTCTTGTCGATGCCCTTGCCGACAGCTGGGAAGCGCGCCCCTGCCCCTACGGCAAAACCATCGTCGCCTGCTTCCACCCGCCCGCCGCACCTGAGCCCGACGGCCAGCAGACGTAGGAGTACGCCCGGCAGGCCACGGTCCTCGACGTTGCTTCAGTTGAAGGTCTGTCACGACTGGTGACGGGCCTCCGGGTCCCGGAGCACCTGTTCGCGGACTCGCTCGCAGCACCGGCTGATCAGCCGGGAGACGTGCATCTGGGAGATGCCGAGCTGTTCGGCGATGCGGCTCTGGGTCATGTCGTCGAAGAACCGCATGTAGAGGATGGCGCGTTCCCGTTCGGGCAGGGCGGCCAGGCGGCCCTTGACGGCCTCGCGGTCGACGACGGTGTCCAGGGCCGGGTCGGGCGCGCCGAGGGCGTCGCCGAGGGAGTAGCCGTCCTCGCTGCCGGGCAGTTCGGCGTCCAGCGAGAGGGCGGTGAAGCTCTCCAGGGCCTCCAGGCCCACCCGGACGTCCTCCTCGCTGAGGGAGGCGTGCTCGGCCAGCTCGGCGACCGTGGGCCGGCGGCCCGAGATGGTCTGCGACAGGTCCTGACCGGCGAAGCGGACGCGGTTGCGCAGCTCCTGGACCCGGCGCGGGACGTGCAGGGTCCACATGTGGTCCCGGAAGTGCCGCTTGATCTCGCCGGTGACGGTCGGCACGGCGTAGCTCTCGAAGGCGTTGCCGCGGTCGGGGTCGTAGCGGTCGACCGCCTTGACCAGACCGAGGGCGGCGACCTGGCGCAGGTCCTCGTAGCTCTCGCCGCGGCTGCGGAACCGTCCCGCGAGCCGTTCGGCCATGGGCAGCCAGGCCTCGACGATCCGGTCGCGGACCGCGTCGCGTTCCGGGCCGTCGGGCAGGGTGGCCAGCCGACGGAAGGCGTCGGCGGTGTCCGGAGCGTCGTCGTGCGGGTGCTTCACGCTGGCGTGGATCGGCATGGTGCGTCGCAACTCCCTCGGAGCGCGGGGTCTGTCGTCGCGCCGGGCGGCGGCCCGGTCGGCGCGGGCGGCACCGGGGACTCGAACAGCCCACCGGTGCGCGGGGCGGGCGTCACCGTGCGACGACACGGCCCTTGGTCGGGCGGTCACCGTGGGAGGAGGTCCGGTCCGGACGGACGCGTCCGTCGCGGCCTCACGCCGCTCCCACGGACGTGCCTCCTGTCCGAAGCACTGCATCTGCACCTGCCCCCGCGCCCGCGCGCCAAACACCCCGATGTCCCCGGCGGCCCCTGAAGCCGCCGGAGCTACCGCTGGCGCGGCTGGGTGAAGCGCAGCATGTTGCCGGCCGGGTCGCGGAAGGCGCAGTCGCGGACGCCGTAGGGCTGGTCGACCGGTTCCTGGAGGACTTCGGCGCCGGCGGCGCGGATGTGCTCGAAGGTGGCGTCGACGTCCTCGGTGGTGAAGATGACGCCGCGCAGCAGGCCCTTGGCCAGCAGCTCGGCGATGGCCTCCCGGTCCGCGGCGGAGGCGTTCGGGTCGGCGAGCGGGGGTTCGAGGACGATGTCCACGCCGGGCTGCGCCGGCGAGCCGACGGTCACCCAGCGCATCCCCTCGAACCCGACGTCGCCGCGCACCTCCAGTCCGAGTACGTCCCGGTAGAAGGCGAGCGCCTTGTCGTGGTCGTCGACGGCGATGAAGCACTGCGAGAGGTTGATGTCCATGCGCCTCACGCTACGGGCGGCGGCGCGGGCCTGGCTTCTCCGTTCCTGACCGGTCGGGTGTAGATCTTGGCGACGCAGGCCGGGACGGCGGCGCCGTCGCCGTGGTCGCGGGCGCGGTACGCGCTGGGGCTCTCGCCGACCAGTTCGGTGAAGCGCGCGCTGAAGGACCCCAGCGAGGTACAGCCGACCTCGAAGCAGACCTCCGTCACGCTCAGGTCGCCGCGCCGCAGCAGCGCCTTGGCCCGCTCGATCCGGCGCGTCATCAGATAGCTGTACGGCGTCTCCCCGTACGCGGCGCGGAAGCTGCGGGAGAAGTGGCCCGCCGACATCAGGGCGACGCGCGCCAGCGCCGGTACGTCGAGCGGCTCGGCGTACTCGCGGTCCATCAGATCACGGGCGCGGCGCAGCCGGGCCAGGTCCTCCAACGTCGTCACGCCACCCACGATCCCACAGCCCACGGTCCCGCAGCACCGGCCACGACCGGTACCGGCGCTGTGGGCCCGTTCACGGTCAGGCGCCGACGTAGGCCGCGAGGTGCTCGCCGGTGAGGGTGGAGCGGTCGGCGACGAGGTCGGCGGGGGTGCCCTCGAAGACGACCCGGCCGCCGTCGTGGCCGGCGCCGGGGCCGAGGTCGATGATCCAGTCGGCGTGCGCCATGACGGCCTGGTGGTGCTCGATGACGATGACCGACTTGCCGGCGTCGACCAGCCGGTCGAGCAGGCCGAGCAGCTGCTCGACGTCGGCGAGGTGCAGGCCGGTGGTGGGCTCGTCGAGGACGTAGACGCCGCCCTTGTCGGCCATGTGCGTGGCCAGCTTCAGCCGCTGCCGCTCGCCGCCGGAGAGCGTGGTGAGGGGCTGGCCGAGGGTGAGGTAGCCGAGGCCGACGTCGGTGAGCCGCTCGAGGATCTTGTGCGCGGCGGGGGTGCGGGCCTCGCCGGCGCCGAAGAACTCCTCGGCCTGCGCCACCGACATCGCGAGCACCTCGCTGATGTCCCGGCCGCCGAGCCGGTACTCCAGCACCGCGGGCTGGAACCGCTTGCCCTCGCAGTCCTCGCAGGGGGTGGCGACGCCGGCCATCATCGCCAGGTCGGTGTAGATGACGCCGGCGCCGTTGCAGGTGGGGCAGGCGCCCTCGGAGTTGGCGCTGAACAGGGCCGGCTTGACCCCGTTGGCCTTGGCGAATGCCTTGCGGATCGGGTCGAGCAGTCCGGTGTACGTCGCCGGGTTGCTGCGCCGCGAGCCCTTGATGGGGCTCTGGTCGACCGAGACGACGTCCGCGCCGGGCGGGACGGAGCCGTGGATCAGCGAGCTCTTGCCGGAGCCCGCCACACCGGTGACCACGCACAGCACGCCCAGCGGGACGTCGACGTCGACGCCCTGGAGGTTGTGGGTCGTCGCGTCGCGGATCTCGAGCGCGCCGGTGGGCTTGCGCACCGTCTCCTTGAGCGTGGCGCGGTCGTCGAGGTGGCGGCCGGTGACGGTGCCGGTGGAGCGCAGGCCCTCGAGGGTGCCCTCGTAGCAGACGGTGCCGCCGGCCGTGCCGGCGCCGGGGCCGAGGTCGACGACGTGGTCGGCGATCGCGATCGTCTCCGGCTTGTGCTCGACGACGAGGACCGTGTTGCCCTTGTCCCGCAGGCGCAGCAGCAGGTCGTTCATCCGCTGGATGTCGTGGGGGTGCAGTCCGACGGTGGGCTCGTCGAAGACGTACGTGGTGTCGGTGAGCGAGGAGCCAAGGTGGCGGATCATCTTGACGCGCTGCGCCTCGCCGCCCGACAGCGTGCCCGCCGGCCGGTCCAGCGAGAGATAGCCGAGGCCGATCTCCACGAACGAGTCGAGGGTGTCGCGCAGCGCGGTGAGCAGCGGCGCCACCGACGGGTCGTCGAGGGTGCGGACCCATTCGGCGAGGTCCCGGATCTCCATCGCACAGGCGTCGGCGATGCTGACCTTCCCGATCCGCGACGACCGCGCGCCCTCGCTGAGCCGGGTGCCCTCGCACTCGGGGCAGGTGGTGAAGGTGACGGCCCGCTCGACGAACGCCCGGATGTGCGGCTGCATCGCCTCCTTGTCCTTGGACAGGAACGACTTCTGGATCTTCGGGACGAGGCCTTCGTAGGTGAGGTTGACGCCGTTGACCTTCACCTTGACCGGCTCGCCGTAGAGGAAGTCGCGCAGCTCCTTCTCGGTGTAGTCGCGGATCGGCTTGTCGGGGTCGACGAAGCCGGACTGGGCGTAGACCTGCACGGTCCACTGGCTGTCCGACTTCCAGCCGGGGATGGTGAAGGCGCCCTCGGCGAGCGACTTGGTGTCGTCGTAGAGCTGGGAGAGGTCGATGTCGGAGACCTTGCCGCGGCCCTCGCAGTGAGTGCACATGCCGCCGGTGCGCTCGTAGGTCGCCTTCACCGCCTTCTTGTTGCCGCGCTCGACGGTGATCGCGCCGCTGGCGCGGACGGAGGCGGTGTTGAAGGAGTAGGCGCTGGGCGGGCCGATGTGCGGGTCGCCGAGCCGGCTGAAGAGGATGCGCAGCATCGCGTTGGCGTCGGTGGCGGTGCCGACGGTGGAGCGGGGGTCGGCGCCCATCCGCTGCTGGTCCACGATGATCGCCGTCGTCAGCCCGTCGAGGACGTCCACCTCGGGCCGCGCCAGGTTCGGCATGAAGCCCTGCACGAAGGCGCTGTACGTCTCGTTGATCAGCCGCTGCGACTCGGCGGCGATGGTGTTGAACACCAGTGAGCTCTTGCCCGATCCGGAGACACCGGTGAACACCGTCAGACGGCGCTTGGGGATCTCGATGCTGACGTTCTTGAGATTGTTCTCGCGGGCGCCGTGCACGCGGATCATGTCGTGGCTGTCGGCAACGTGCGGTGCGGGCGACTGCGGGTCCGTCCTCTTGGCGCTGCTCATCGTGTCTCCATCGTCTGTCGGGCGGGGCCGCGGGGCGGTCTCCGTCGGCCAGTACACGCTAGAGGGGGCGTGGTGGCCCGCGCTTCTCGATTACTGACCGGAAATCGGAACGGACCGGTCCGGGGGAATCCGTGTCGGCCCGCGGTGTCCGGGTACGCGGTCGGCACCCTGAGGATGTGGAGGGAGACATGCAGCGAGGCAGCGACCGGATGAGCGTCCACCGCGACGACGAGATGAAGCACGAACTGCAGGGTCTGCTCCGGTCCGGGCACCCCACCCGTACCGAGGAGTGGAACGACCCGGAACCGACCGCCGAGGACGACCCGGACGTCATGTACGGCCCGGTGACCCCCGGACGCGGACCGACGTACCTGGAGGCTCTCCGGCTCGAACTGGCCCGGAACCTGACCCGGGGCACCTTCCCCGCGAGCCCGCGGGAACTGTCCCGCGCGCTGCGCCGCGGCAACGCGCCGGACGCCCTGGTCGAAGGGATGGAACGGCTCCCGAACAAGGCGCGCTACGACAACGTCCAGGAACTGGCGGTGGCCCTGACCGAGAGCGGCGGGCCCGGATCCGCCGGGCCGCGCGGCGCGTAGCCGCCGGGAAGGGCGGGCTCGTATGAACGAGAAGCCGGCCGAGTACGTGAAGGACGTCATGACCCCGGGTGTGACCGCCGTACGCCCGGACTCCTCCCTCGTCGAGGCGGCGCAGCTGATGCGTACGCAGAACATCGGCGATGTGGTCGTCGCGGACGGGCAGGACGTCGTGGGCCTGCTCACCGATCGGGACATCACGGTGCGGGCGGTGGCGGAGGGCGTCGATCCGATGGCGGTGAGCGTCGGGGCGGTCTGCACCCGGGGCCCGCTGGTGGTCGCCCCGGACGACCCGGTGGCGGACGCGGTCGCGCTGATGCGCGAGCACGCCGTGCGCCGCCTGCCGGTCGTGGAGGACGGGCTGCCGGTCGGAATGGTGAGCCTCGGCGACCTGGCCGAGGCCCGGGCTCCCGGCTCGGCGCTCGCCGACATCAGCCGTGCGGAGCCGGACGCCCGGGACAGCGGCTGAGGCCGCCCGGGACGGCGGTTGAAACGGGGCCGAACGAGACACGCGCGCCGGGCGGCGACACCGGCCGACGCGCCACGAAAGGAACACGGACCACATGCGCATCGCATTTCTGGCCGCGCCCGAAGGCGTGGAGCAGGTCGAGCTGACCGAACCGTGGCAGGCGGCCGAGGACGCGGGGCACGAGCCGGTGCTCGTGTCGACGCAGTCCGGTGAGATCCAGGGCTTCCACCACCTCGACAAGGCGGACACGTTCCCCGTGGACGAGGTGGTGGGCGACACGTCGGCCGACGCGTTCGGCGGGCTGGTGCTGCCCGGCGGGGTGGCCAATCCGGACTTCCTGCGGACCGACGCGAAGGCCGTCGCGTTCGTCAGGGATTTCTTCGAGCAGGGCCGGCCGGTGGCCGCCATCTGCCACGCCTCGTGGACGCTGATCGAGGCGGACGTCGTACGCGACCGGGTCATGACCTCGTGGCCGAGCCTCGCCACCGACCTGCGCAACGCCGGCGCCACCTGGGTGGACGAGCAGGTGAAGGTCTGCGACCACGGCGAGAACGTCCTCGTCACCAGCCGCAAGCCGGACGACCTCGACGCGTTCTGCGAGACCTTCCTCGCGGAGTTCGCCAAGGCGGGCGGCTGAGGCGCCCGAGCACTGAGCACTGCCGAGGTCGAGTGCCCGTCCCTGCCCGGGACGGGCACTCGGCTCACGCGCCGGGGGCCGCGGCGTTCCCGCAACCGCGTTCCCGGGCGCCCTCGCGGGTGCGGCCCGCGGCGACCGGGCGCCGTGGGTTGCGGCGCAGCCACTCCCCCTCGAGCTGCGCCATGCGCTCGTTGTGGGCCCGCAGCGCGTCGTTCGACCCGTACAGCAGGGTGTCGTGGCGCGTGCGGTGGATGGTCTCCAGCTCCTTCATGAGCTGCTGGTCGTCCAGGCGACCCGGGTCCACTCCGGTCATGGTGTCGTCCCGTGTGTCGTGTTCGTTCATGCGGGCCGGGTACCCGCCCCGCAGCACTACCACCCCCGAGCGGCACCCGGGAGGGAGCCACCATGGATCTCGCGTTTCTGCACCCCCTCTACGAACACCAGGGGCCCTGGGCCTCCGTGTACGTGGACCTGTCCCGGCACACGGAGGACACCCCCCACGAGCGTGAGCTGACGGCCGCCGCGGTGGCCCGGGAGCTGGCGGAGCAGGGCGCCGACGACGCGACCTGCCGGGCCGTGCGGGCGGCGGTGGAGGAGCTGCGCCACGCCACCGACCCGCACGGGCGGGCGCTGTTCGCGTGCGGCGGGCGGGTGGTCCTCGATCCGCCGCTGGCCCGGCCCCCGTACGGCGGGACCACCGCGGACTGGGCGCCGCTGCCGCACGTCGCTCCGCTGCTGGAGCTGGCCGGGGAGGATCCGGTGTGCGTGGTGGCGTACATCGACCGCAAGGGCGCCGACTTCGAACTGCGCAGTGGGCTGGGCAGCTCGGACGCCGGCGGTGTGACCGGCAGGCAGTGGCCGTTGCACCGCACGAGCAGCGTCGACTGGTCGGAGCGCCACTTCCAGCTGCGGGTGGAGAACACCTGGGAGCACAACGCGGCGGAGATCGCGGACTCGCTCGCCGTGTGCCAGGAGGAGACGGGCGCCGATCTGCTGATCCTGGTGGGCGACGACCGGGAGCGGCGGTCCGTGCACGAGCGGCTGCCCAAGCGGTTGCAGGAGCGGATCGCCGAGGCCTCGCGCGGCGCCGGCAGCAGGCTGCTGGACGACGAGGTGGAGCAGCTGCGCGACGACCACGTGCGGTCGCGCGCGCGGGAGGACCTGGACCGGTTCCTGGCCGCCCGGACGCCGGACGACGAGGGCCGGGCCGGCGCGGCGGAGGGCGTGCCCGCGCTGGTCGAGGCCGCCCGGGAGCACCGGATCGACGAGCTGTTGATCATCCCGGACGCCCCCGACACCCACCGCGAGGTGTGGATCGGCGAGGAGGCCGACCAGCTGGCGGTGCGCCGTACGGAGCTGAAGACGCTCGGCGAGCAGAACTCCTGGTCGGCCCGTGCGGACGACGCCCTGCTGCGCTCGGCGGTGATGACCGGCGCACCGGCGATCTCGGTGACCGCGGCCCTGCCGTCCGAGGCGGCGGCCAAGGCGCCGGTGGGCGGCCTCGGCGCGCTGCTGCGCTGGAAGTGACGACGGCGGCCCGCCTCCGGGACCGCCTTCAGCGGGCCCGCTCCACCCGCCGTTCGTCCCAGACCGGCTCCGGCGTCTCGCGGACGCGTCCGTCGCTGCCGAAGACGAGGTAGCGGTCGAAGGAGCGGGCGAACCAGCGGTCGTGGGTGACGGCGAGCACCGTGCCCTCGAAGCCCTCCAGGCCCTCCTGGAGGGCTTCGGCCGATTCCAGGTCGAGGTTGTCGGTCGGTTCGTCGAGCAGCAGGGCGGTGACGCCCTGGAGTTCCAGCAGGAGGATCTGGAAGCGGGCCTGCTGGCCGCCGGAGAGCCGGTCGAAGGTCTGCTCGGCCTGCTGGGTCAGCTCGTAGCGGCGCAGCCTCGACATGGCGGCGCCCCGGTCCTGGGCGTGTTCGGTCCACAGGATGTCCAGGAGGGTGCGGCCCAGCAGCTCCGGGTGGGCGTGGGTCTGCGCGAAGTGGCCGGGCACCACGCGCGCGCCGAGCTTCCAGTTCCCGCTGTGCGCCACGTCGTCGCCGGCGAGCAGCCGCAGGAAGTGCGACTTGCCGGAGCCGTTCGAGCCGAGGACGGCGACCCGTTCGCCGTAGAAGACCTCCAGGTCGAAGGGTTTCATCAGGCCGGTGAGTTCCAGCTGCTCGCAGGTGACGGCGCGTACGCCGGTGCGGCCGCCCTTCAGGCGCATTTTGATGTCCTGCTCGCGCGGCGGCTCGGGCGGGGGTCCGGCCTCCTCGAACTTGCGCAGCCGGGTCTGCGCGGCGCGGTAGCGGGACGCCATGTCGTCGCTCACCCCGGCCGCCTGGCGCAGGGTCAGTACCAGCTTCTTCAGCTGTGCGTGCTTCTCGTCCCAGCGGCGGCGCAGTTCCTCGAAGCGGGCGAAGCGTTCGCGCCGGGCGTCGTGGAAGGTGGCGAAGCCGCCGCCGTGCACCCAGGCGTCGGCACCCGCGGGGCCGGGCTCCAGGGAGACGATCTTCTGGGCGGCGCGGGCGAGGAGCTCGCGGTCGTGGGAGACGAAGAGGACCGTCTTGCGGGTCTCCTTCAGCCGGTCCTCCAGCCAGCGCTTGCCGGGGACGTCGAGGTAGTTGTCCGGCTCGTCGAGCAGCAGCACCTCGTCGGTGCCGCGCAGCAGCGCCTCCAGGACGAGGCGTTTCTGCTCGCCGCCGGACAAGGTGCTCACCTGCCGCCACTGGGCCTTCTCGTAGGGGACGCCCAGCGCGGCCGTGGTGCAGATGTCCCACAGGGTCTCGGCCTCGTATCCCTGGGCCTCGGCCCAGTCGGCGAGGGCCTGCGCGTAGCGCATCTGGGCGGCCTCGTCGTCGACCGTCATGATCGCGTGTTCGGCGGCGTCGACGGCCCGGGCGGCCTCGCGGATGCGGGGCGGCGCCACGGAGACGAGCAGGTCGCGCACGGTCGTCTCGTCCCGGACGGAGCCCACGAACTGGCGCATCACCCCGAGGCCGCCGCCGACGGTGACGGTGCCGCCGTGCGGTTTGAGCTCCCCGGACAGCAGGCGCAGCAGGGTCGTCTTGCCGGCTCCGTTGGGTCCGACCAGGGCCACGACGGCCCCCTCGCCCACCCGGAAGGAGGCGTCGCCGAGCAGCGCCCTCCCGTCGGGGAGGTAGTACTCGAGGTGCGCGGCTTCAAGATGACCCATGGGGCCGGATTCTGCGGCTCCGGCCACGTCCGGGGCAAACTCTTTTCGCCCGTCGCGCACGGCACGCCCGCACGTGCGGCAGGCCGCACGCAGCAAACGCCGCCCGCAGGGTAGGTGGGGATCCATGAGCCCCGACGTAGACCTCACCACCCCGACGCCCGGACCGCATCCCTTCCGCAACGGTTTCCTGCGGCTGGACCAGCGCCTGTTCGACACCGTCGCCGCCCGGACCTGGCCCGGCGCCGACCCCCTGCTGCCCCGTCTGAGCCGTGCGGCCAACCACGGCGTGCTGTGGTTCGCGGCCGGCGCCGCGCTCGCCGCGTCCCGCACGCCGAGGGCCCGTCGCGCCGCGGTCCGGGGTCTTGCCTCGCTCGGTCTGGCCTCGCTGACGATCAACACTCTCGGCAAGCGCTCGGTGCGCCGGCCCCGCCCCGTGCTGGACCCGGTGCCGCTGGTCCGGCAGCTGAAGCGGCAGCCGATCACGACGTCCTTCCCGTCCGGACACGCCGCCTCCGCCGCCGCGTTCGCGACCGGGGTCGCGCTGGAGTCCCCGGCGTGGGGCGCGGCGGTGGCGCCGGTGGCCGCCGCGGTCGCCCTCTCGCGGGTCTACACCGGCGTCCACTTCCCGAGCGACGTGCTGGCCGGCGCGGCCCTCGGGGCGGGGGCCGCGTTCGCCGTACGGGGCATGGTGCCGACGCGCGCCCAGCACCTCCCGCCGGCCCGGCCGCGCGCCGACGTGCCGGCGCTGCCCGGGGGCGAGGGCCTGGTCATGGTGGCGAACATCGGCTCGGGCACCTCGGACCGGGTACGGGCGCTGTGCGACGCGCTGCCCGACGCGGAGGTCGTCGAGTGCGAGCCGGAGGACCTGCGGGCGGAGCTGGAGAAGGCCGCGGGCCGTGCCCGGGCGCTCGGCGTGTGCGGCGGCGACGGCACCGTGAACGCCGCCGCCGAGATCGCGCTCCGGCACGGGCTGCCACTGGCGGTCCTGCCCGGCGGCACCCTCAACCACTTCGCCTACGACCTGGGCGTGGAGGACGTACGGGATCTGTGCCGGGCGCTGGAGCGCGGTGAGGGCGTGCGCGTGGACGTGGGCCGGTTCGCCTCCGGCGGTCGGCGCGGCATCTTCCTGAACACCTTCAGTCTCGGCGTCTACCCCGAGCTGGTGCGCGAGCGGGAGCACTGGTCGCCTCGGATCGGCGGCTGGCCGGCCGGGGTCCTCGCGGCCGTGCGGGTGCTGCGCGCCGACCGGCATCCGCTGGAGGCCGAGGTCCGGGGGCGTCTGCGCCCGCTGTGGATGCTGTTCGCGGGCAACGGCACGTACCACCGCAGGGGCATCGCCTCGGGCCGTCGGCTGGACCTGGCGGACGGGCAGTTGGACGTGCGGGTGGTGCACGGTGGTCGCCGGCCGGCCCTGCGTCTGCTCTCCGCGGCCCTCGCCGGTCCGCTGACCCGCTCCCCCGCCCACGCCGCGGTGCAGGTGCGACATCTGCGCCTGTCCGGTGTCGCGCCGGGGACGCTGATGGCGTTCGACGGTGAACTGACCGAGACCCGGGGCGATCTGACGCTGGAGAAGCTGCCCCAGGCGCTCACGGTGTACCGCCCGCTGGCGCCGTCCATCATGTGAAACACCGGTCTCATCATCCGGTCGGCGGGCGTACGGTGATCCCATCGCCGGGAGAGGGGATCCACCATGCCGAAGCCGCAGGAGACCGCCGTCTACACGCACGGGCACCACGAGTCCGTGCTGCGCTCGCACACCTGGCGCACCGCCGCCAACTCCGCCGCCTACCTGCTCGACTCCCTGAAGCCCCACATGCGGATCCTGGACATCGGCTGCGGGCCGGGCACCATCACCGCGGACCTGGCGGCTCTGGTCCCGGACGGGCACGTGACCGGCGTGGACCGGGCTCCGGAGATCGTGGAGCAGGCCCGGGCGACGGCCGCCGGACGCGGGCTGGCCCACACCGACTTCACGGTCGCGGACGTCCACGCGCTGGACTACCCGGACGACACGTTCTGCGTGGTCCACGCCCATCAGGTGCTCCAGCACGTGGGCGACCCCGTGCAGGCGCTGCGCGAGATGAAGCGGGTCGCGAAGCCGAACGGGATCATCGCCGTCCGCGACTCGGACTACGGCGCCATGACCTGGTACCCGGCGTCCCGGGGCATGGACGACTGGCTGGACCTGTACCACCGCGTGGCCCGCGCCAACGGCGGCGAGCCGGACGCCGGACGCCGGCTGAAGGAGTGGGCGCTGCGGGCGGGGTTCACGGACATCACGACGACCTCCGCCACCTGGACCTTCTCGACACCGCAGGAGCGCGCGTGGTGGAGCGGCCTGTGGGCCGACCGCACCGTGGCCTCGTCCTACGCCGAGCGCGCCACCGAGGGCGGCCACGCGACGGCGGAACAACTGCGGGCCGTGGCGGCGGCGTGGCGGGAGTGGGGAGAGCGGCCGGAGGGCTGGTTCAGCGTCCTGCACGGAGAGATTCTGTGCCGAAAGGAAGCCTGACGTACGCCTGATCGGTGAATTCCGGGAAACCAGTACGACAGGAGGTTCAACATTATGGTTCCGCTTCTGCTCGTACTGCTTCTCGCCATCGTTCTTTTCGGCGCCGGATTCGCCGCGAAGGTGCTCTGGTGGATTGCCTTGGCAGTCCTGGTCGTATGGCTGCTGGGCTTTTTGGCCCGCGGGACGACGGCCGGCGGCGGCCGGGGGCGCTGGTACAGGTGGTGAACCGCATGCGGTGACAACCCGCGAATGAGGCTGCTGCCCCGGGAGGCTCACTCCCGGGGCAGCAGCGGTCCCAGCGGCCCGAGGTCCAGGTTCAGGTCCTCGGGCCGCAGGCCGTAGCGGTCGCGCAGTTCGGTCATCCGGTCGTCGAGGAGCATCAGGGTCAGCCCGATCCGCTCCTCCTGCTCCTCGCTCAGGTCGCCCTCGTCGACCCGGCGCAGCGCCTGGCGCTCCATCAACTGGCGCAGCAGTTCGACGACGGTCAGCACCAGCTTGACCAGGTCGCGTTCGACCGTGTCGGGTTCGAGGTCGAGGCGCTTGCGCCGTTCGGGTTCGGTCATGTCAGTGCCCGAACGGCGAGGAGACGTTGCGGTTGACCGAGCTGATCAGCGCGTTGAGGTCGATGCGGACCAGGTCGACGTCCGCGATGCGCAACGTGACGTCGCCGGTGATGACGACGCCGCCGGCCAGCAGCCGGTCGAGCAGGTCCACGAGGGCGATCTCACGGCGTTCGACTACGGTCACGGCCCCTCCTCCCCTTCTCCGGTGGCCTCTCCGGCGAAGGAATAGGCCGCCCACGGTCCGGTGAGTTCCACGCGAATTCCGGGGGCGTCGTCCTTCGTGCGGTCCACCATTTCCACGAATTCCTCGGAAACGTCCCGGCGCACCAAATAGGCGGCGTTGAGAACGTTCCGGCCCGCGGCACCGGAAAGGCTGGGATTCTGCGGCGCGTGCAACCGTGCGTCGTCGGCCCGGGAGGACAGCGTCTCGTGGAGGCGGGTCGCGAACTCCTCGGCCCGCGTCCACAGGTCCTCGTTGGCCCGGGTCTGGCGGCGCCGCTGCCGCAGGTAGTCCCGGCCCGACGCCGGTTTGGGAGCGGGCCCGGCGGGCTCCGCGGCCCGCTCGGGCGCCGCCTCGACGTAGACCTTGACGCCCCACTCCACCCGGCCGTCCAGCCGGTCGAGCGTGCGCAGGAAGGCCGCTTCCCGCTCCTCCATCATCACGCGTACGCCGCTGTCGTCCCGGAAGACGGTGGCCAGCCGGAGCGGCAGCGGGGTGGTGACGGCGGTGAGCGCGTCGATGACCTGCTGGTGGGCGCGGGCGGTGCCGGCCAGCCAGTCCAGGTCCTCCAGGTGGGCGCGCAGCGCCTCCTCGGAGAAGTCGGCCTCGGGCACATGGCTGACGACGGCGATCAGGCCGTGGTGGGCCAGCAGCCGGGGCGGGTCGCCCGCCACCCCCGTCAGCTGGGTCTGGAGGGCCGCGCCGAAGGGGCGGCAGACGGCGTAGACGTACCGCAGTCCGGTCACGGTGCCTCCCTCGGTACACGGCCCGGGTCCAGCTCGCGCAGACGTTCACGCAACTCGGCGTTCTCCCTCGTCAGTTCGTCGCGCCGGGCGCGCGAGGAGAGCGCGGGGTCGCTCTCCCACCAGTCGATGCCCATTTCCTTGGCCTTGTCGACGGAGGCGACGATGAGCCGCAGCTTGATCGTCAGCAGCTCGATGTCGAGCAGGTTGATCCGGATGTCGCCGGCGATCACGATGCCCTTGTCGAGCACCCGCTCCAGGATGTCGGCGAGGTTGGCGCTCTGTCCCTGGCCGTAGGGTTCGGGCAGTCGGCCGGGTGTGGTCATCGACGGCTCCCGCGCTCGGCGTACTCTTCCTCGTCGTCGTACTCGTCCGCCTCGTATTCACCCTCGGGCTCGTCGTCGTAGTCGCCCTCCGGTTCCTCGTCGTACTCGCCCTCGTCCTCGTCGTGGTCGTCCTCGCCCTCGTCGTGCTCCTCGTCGTGGTCGTCCTCCGCCTCGTCGTGTTCCTCGCCGTTCTCCTCGCCGTTCTCCTCGTCGTGCTCCTCCTGCTCCTCCTGCTCCTCCTGCTCCTCGGCGAGGGCGTCCTCGTGGCTGCGGACGACCTCGCCGTCGCGGATCTCGCCGCGCCAGCCGTCCTCCGCCTCGCCCTTGAGGGTGACGAAACGGACGTAGTTCTTCAGGTCGAGCCGGGCCCGGCGGCCCTGGGCTCGCCAGATGTTGCCGGTCTTCTCGAACAGGCCCGAGGGGTAGTACTCGATGACCAGGATCACGCGGGTGAGGCTGTCGGCGAGCTGGTGGAAGCTGACGACGCCCTTGGTCGTGCCCTTGGCGCCCTCGGATGTCCAGGAGATCCGGTCGTCGGCCACCTGCTCGGTGGTCGTCGCCTTCCAGCTGCGGTTGGACCAGAAGACCTTCAGCTGCCAGTCGGAATGGGTGTCGTCGGCACGGTTCGCGCTCTTGACGCCCTTGGCGAAGGTGCTGAAGTCCTGGTACCGGGTCCACTGGTCGTAGGCCGTGCGCAGCGGCACGCCGACGTCGACGTACTCGATGATGACGGTCGGCTTCTGGCCGCCGCCCTTGCCCTTGCCCTTGCCTTTGCCCTTGCCGCCGACGAGGCCCTTGAAGGCACCGACCACGTTGTCCTTCACTCTGCCGGCGCCGACCTCGAACGCGGCCCGCATCGGGCTCTTGCCCTCGGCGAGCTTGCGTCCGCCGTCGAGTGCGAGCTTGGCGAATCCGGGGCTGTTGCCCTCCGCGATGTCGTTGAGCTTGCCGGTGGTCTCGCCGAGCTTGGTGCCGACGCCGGTCAGCAGCCGCGTGACCTGGGCGGCGAGGTAGTCCTGCACCTCCGCCTTGAGCCGGTCGGCCGCTTCGCTGTGGGCCACGTCGGCCAGCGGGTTCTGCTTCGCGGCTTTGCCCGCCGTGGAGGCCGCGGAACCGAGGGTGTCGCTCATCGCTCACCACCGCCCTTCGACTGCCGGGGGCCGGCACCGCGAGCGGCGCTCCTGGCACCCGCCGTCTTCTTGCCGACCGCCTTCTTGGCGGGCTGCGTCCGCTTCGCCGCCGCCTTCTTGCCGGGGGCCTTGGCGGCGGCCTTCTTCGCGGGCGCGGGCGCCTTCTTGGCCGCCTTCCGTGCCGGGGGCGGAGCCTTCTTCGCGGCCCGTTCACGCCGGGGCTCGCGCCGCGCCTCGGGCTCCTCGCCGCGCTCCTCCCCGTTCTCTTCCCTGTTCTCCTCCCCGTTCTCTTCCTCGTCCCCCTGCTCCTCGTCGTACTCGTCGTACGGCTCCGAGTCCTCCGAGTCCTCGGAGTCCTCGGAGTCGCGGGAGTCGCGGGAGTCGTCGGATCCGACGCCCGGCACCTGGGAGGTCACGCCGGAGAGCTGGTCACGCACCTCGGCGGTGCGCCCGTGCAGACGGTCGGCGAGCGCGTTGATCTGCCGTTCGACCATGGCGCCCGAGGCGGCCTTGCCCACTCCCCTCAGGTCCGTGCGCAGCTGATCCCCGATCTCCTTGAACTGCGGGTTGTTCTGCAGCTGGGTGGAGACCAGTTCCGCGATGCCCTTCGGGGTCAGGTTCATCTTCTTGCCGGCCACCATGGTGCCCACGGCGACCGCCATCTTCAGTTTCCTCGTACGTCCCAGCAGATAGCCGGCCCCTACCGCGAGGCCGAGTCCCACTCGATTCATGGTGCCGTCCCGTTGCCCAATCCCGCGCGGTTGCGCGAAGCGAACTCAAGCCGGTCCAAAAGCTCGTCCTCCCGTAGGTCGAACTCCTCCTCGGTGATCTCACCGGCTCCCAACTGCTCCTCCAGACGGGCCAGTTCGGCCCGGACCGTCGCGGGGTCGTAGTAGATCCGCTCGGCCTCGTTCAGCAGCTGTCTGACGGCCCAGGCGCTGCCGCGCACAGGAGCCAACGGCAGCAGCAGGACCTCGGAGATCAGTCCCACGGTGCTCACCTCATCCCACTCCGGCGCCCCCGCCGCCGGCCGCGGTGCCCGCGGGCTCGGACGGGCCGGGCTCCACGAAGCTGTACGGCGGTAGCGGCCCGTTGACGCGGACCTCCAGGTGCGGCATCTCGCCCCGCACCCGGTCCACGGCTGCCAGGAACTCCTCGGCCGACTCCCTGTTCACCAGGAACGACACGTTGGCCAGCCAGCCGGTGGACTCGGGGCCCACGCTCACCGCCTCGGCGGCCCCTTCCAGGGCCCGCTCCAGTGCGGTGGCGTCCTCGGCCTCCTTGCCCTTGACCGCGGCCGCGACCATCTCGCCGAGCTGGATCTTGTCCTCGTAGCTGCCGCCGCCCGACTGCCGGTTGGCCTCGGCCAGGGCGCGGATCTCCGGGTTCCGGGCCATGACGTGGTGCAGGACGGCCTCTTCGACGTGGTTGGCCTTGATGTTGTACTCGACCCGGCCGTCCAGCGCCCCGAGGCGTTCCCGGTAGTGCTCGGCCCGCTCGGCGAGCACGTCGGTGACCGCCTTGTCGTCCGGGGCGACACTGCCGAACCGCATGGGCAGCACACAGCCGGCCGCGCCCACCTCGCTCAGCACGGTCTGGTGGGCGAGCAGCTCCCTGCGCTTGGGGCGCAGATCTTCGGGCGCGTCACTGACGACGGCCGCCAGCTCGCCCTCCTTGAGGATCCGCACCCCGCGCGGCGGGTCACCGACGCCGCCCAGGTCCTCGGGGAGCGAGGGATGCGATACGGCGGTGATGCCGTAGACGTACGTGCTCACTCCTGCTCCTCCTTGCGGCGCGAGGGCGCGGACCTGCGGGCACGCGGACGCGAGGCGGTCTCACGCTCGGAGCCGCTCTCCTCACGGGCCTGCTTGAACGCGTCGGAGATGGTCTCGGCGGCGCCGGACAGCGCTCCCTTGGACTTGCCGCGGGCGCCGGACTCGGTCATCTCGCCGACCAGGTCGGGCAGGCCCGGGTCCTTGCGCGGCCCGGCCTCCAGGTCGAGCCGGTTGCAGGCCTCGGCGAAGCGCAGGTACGTGTCCACGCTGGCGACGACGACGCGTACGTCGATCTTCAGGATCTCGATGCCGACCAGGGAGACGCGCACGAAGGCGTCGATGACGAGCCCCCTGTCCAGGACGAGCTCAAGTACGTCGTAGAGACCGCTGCTGCCGCCTCCGCCGCCGGTCTGTTGTGCCGGTACGACAGTCATGCCTGTTGTTCCCTCCATCAGTCGGGTACGGGGTGCGGTGCGTCCGGTCGGGCGGCCTAGCGGCCGCCGGCTCCGCGGGCGTCGGCCCGGCCCCGCTCGTAGCGCCTGACGCGCCGGTAACCGGTGAGCAGCCCGTCGGTGTCGATCTCCACCTGGTAGCTCGCCATCAGGCTCATCGTGTCGGGGATGCGCTCGAGCTCGAGGACCTCGACCTCCAGCGCCCAGCCCTCCTCCGTCTGCTCGAAGGACGACACGGACTCGACGGTCATGCCGGTCAGCTCCGCGAGCTGGGCACGCGCCTCGCGCAGAACCTCCATCGGCCGGGGCCGACGCGACTCCTGTGATTCATGTGACTTCTGTGAACTCTGTTGTGAATCTTGCGACTCGGACGTCTTGTTCGTGTTCGACATGGCCACCTCCCCCTCCGTGTGGCCGCAAGAGTGTTCGCCAAACCTCCGGAGGACCTCCGCATGTCGGGCGGCTCAGCCGCGCAGGGCGTTCAGCCGCCGCCGGGCGGGCCCCAGGGACCGGCCGCGGCTCATGAGCCCCTCCCAGGGCCGGGTGCGTGCCTGGTCGACGGCGTCCGCGATCGTCCAGCGGCGGGCGTGCAGCGCGGGGTCGTCCAGCTGGTCCCAGGAGACGGGAGTGGCCACGGGGGCGCCGGGCCGGGCACGGACGGTGAAGGGGGCGACCGCGGTCTGCGCGTAGGCGTTGCGCTGGATGTCCAGGTAGAGCCGGTCGCCGCGGTCCTTCTTGCGGACGGCGGTGGTGAGCCGGTCGGGGTGGGCCGCGGCCAGGACGTCGGCGACGTCCCGCGCGAACTCCCGCACGTCGTCGAAGTGCTGGTGTCCGGGCAGCGGCACGACGACGTGCAGGCCGCGGGAGCCGGTGGTCATGAGCCCCGAGGGCATCTTCAGTTCGTCGAGCAGCTCGCCCAGCAGTGCCGCGGCCCGTCGGACCGCCCCGAAGTCGTCGCCGGCCGGGTCGAGGTCGAAGACCATCCGGTCCGGCCGGTCGACCCGCCCGGCCCGGGAGAGCCAACGGTGCAGGGTGAGGGCGGCCTGGTCGGCGAGGTAGAGGAGAGTGGCGGTGTCGTCGCACACGGTGTGGCAGACGGTGCCGCCCTCCTTGTCCACCTCCACCCGGCTGATCCAGTCGGGATAGTGCGCCGGGGTGTTCTTCTGCATGAACCGCGGTCCGTCGACGCCGTCCGGATGCCGCTCCAGCATCAGGGGGCGGCCGCGCAGGTGGGGCAGCATGAAGGGGGCGACGGCCCGGTAGTAGTCGACGAGATCGCCCTTGGTGTACTCCGGTGTCTGCTCCTGCGTGTGCTCCTGGGCACCGTCGGTGTCCTCGGGGAACAGCACCTTGTCCGGCCGGTGGATCTCCACCGTGTGCCGGCCGGTCCGGACCGTGCGCACGGCGTCATCGCTCACGGGACGATCGCCTGCTCCACCAGCATCCGTCCGGCCGCCTCGATGGAGTCGGCGTCGATCCCGGCGGCGTGCAGTTCCTCGGCCGGGGTCGCGGAGCCCGGCATCGTCCCGACGGCGAGCCGGACCAGGCGTGGCACGGGCCGCCCGTCGCAGAAGGCGTCGACGACCGCGTCCCCGATGCCGCCCTCCTGACGGTGGTCCTCCACGGTCAGCAGACAGCCGGTGTCCTCGGCGGCCTGGCGCAGGGTGGCCCGGTCGACGGGCTTGACCGAGTACAGGTCGATCACCCGGATCCGGATGTCGTCCTGCCCGAGGGCGTCGGCCGCGGCGAGGGCCTCGTGCACGGTGACGCCGGCGGCGACGACGGTGAGCCGGTCGCGGTCGGAGGAGCGCAGCACCTTGCTGCCGCCGACGGGGAACTCCTCGTCGGGGCCGTAGATCACCTTGCTCCCGCCGCGCGAGGTGCGCAGATAGCGGATGCCCTCCAGGCCCGCCATCTCGGCGACGAGGCGGGCGGTCTGGTTGGCGTCGCACGGGTACAGCACCGTCGAGCCGTGGATCGCCCGCATCATCGCGAGGTCCTCCAGGCCCATCTGGCTGGGGCCGTCCTGGCCGATGGCGACGCCCGCGTGGGAGCCGACGAGGTTGATCCCGGAGCCGCTGACCGAGGCCATGCGCACGAAGTCGTGGGCGCGGGTCAGGAAGGCGGCGAACGTGGTGGCGAACGGCACCCAGCCGCGCGCCGCCATCCCGACCGCGGCGGCGACCATCTGCTGCTCGGCGATGTAGCACTCGAAGTAGCGCTCGGGGTGTTCCTTGGCGAAGAACTCGGCGCGGGTGGAGTCACCGACCTCGCCGTCGAGGGCGACGACGTCGCCGCGGGCGGTGCCGAGTGCGGCGAGCGCCTCTCCGAAGGCGTTGCGGGTGGCGACCTCGTCGCCCTTGTCGTAGCGGGGCAGCTCGATCTGCCCGGTGCCGGCCGAGTGCAGCGCCCGCGCGGACGGCGGCTCCTGCACCCGTACGGTCAGGTCGCGCGGGCCGCCCAGTTCGGCGATCGCCTCGTCGGCGTCCGGCAGTGGCTTGCCGTGCTGTCCCTCACGGTTCTCCACGGCCTCCACGCCCTTGCCCTTGAGCGTGCGGGCGATGATCGCGGTGGGCTGGCCCCGGGTGGACAGGGCCTCGCCGTAGGCGCGGTCGATGGCGTCCACGTCATGGCCGTCGATCTCGATCGTGTGCCAGTCGAAGGCCCGGAAGCGGCGCCCGTACGCGTCGAGGTCGTGACCGTGCCGGGTCGGGCCGCGCTGGCCCAGCCGGTTGACGTCGACGATCACGGTGAGGTTGTCGAGGCCCTCGTACCCGGCGTGCTCCGCGGCCTCCCACACCGAGCCCTCGGCCAGCTCGCTGTCGCCGCACAGCACCCAGACGCGGTAGTCGCTGTGGTCCAGTCGCTTGCCGGCCAGCGCGATGCCGACTCCGACGGGCAGCCCCTGACCGAGCGAACCGGTGGCCGTCTCGACCCACGGCAGCCGCTGCGGCGTGGGGTGTCCCTCCAGGCGGCTGCCCAGCTTGCGGAAGGTGAGCAGCTCCTCGTCGTCGATGGCCCCGGCCGCCTTGTAGGCGGAGTAGAGGAGGGGTGAGGCGTGGCCCTTGGAGAGGACGAAGCGGTCGTTGCCGGGGTGGGCGGGGCGCGCGAAGTCGTAGCGGAGGTGGTGGGCCAGGAGTACGGCCATCAGGTCCGCGGCGGACATCGAGGACGTCGGGTGTCCGGAGCCCGCGGCGGCGGACGTCCGTACGCTGTCGACGCGCAGCTGCTGTCCGAGGTCGACGAGTTCACCGGTGTTCATGAGTCTCCTTCCGTGGCACGGCCGTCGGAGCGCTTTACGGGGCCGGGGGCGATGTCGGGTCCGGGGGGCGGCTGGTTCGCGGGGGGTTCGGGTCCGGGGTCACCGGGCGGCACACCGGCGGCCCGGGTCGGCGCCGGGGCACCGCCGGCCCGCGGTTTCCCACCCGCCCCGGCCGGCCTCGCCGCCCTGCCGGACGGCTTGGCGCCCGAGGCTTTCCCACGCGCCCCGGCGGACGAGGGCTTGGCGCGCGCCCCCGTGGGGCGGGGTTCGGCGGGGACGCCGCCGGTGCGAGGCGCGTCGGGCCGCCCCTTGGCGGGCTCACCACCGCCCCGGCCTCGCGCAGGCTCACCACCCGGCTGGTTCCTGGCCGGCTGCCCCTTCGCGGGCTCACTACCGGGCTGGTTCTTGGCAGGCTCACCACCGGGCTGGTTCCTCGCCGGCTCACCACCGGGCTGCCCCTTCGCGGGTTCGCGAGGCGTGTGGTTCGTCGCTGTGGGCGGTGCGGCGGTCCGGGGCGCAACGGCGCGGTTCCCGCGGGGCTCCCCTCCACCCGGCACCCGCGCCAGCTCCGGCGACGCCGACTCCAGGGGGACGGATCCGGAGCGTACGAGGCCCAGCTGCACGGCCTGGCGGGGCAGGACCGCGTCGAGGATCCAGTCCGCGGCGACCCGTACGCGGTTGCCCGGCATCGCCGCCAGGTGGTAGCCGCGGGTGACCGCGCCCGCCGCCGGGCCGGACAGCGGGACACCGAGCGGGTTGGCGGCGGCCTTGGCGCCCCCCAGGTCCACGACGAACCCCATGTCCCGGTGGCGGTAGACACGCCGCTCCCCGAGGCCCAGCGACGCTGCGACGTTCTGGGCGCAGACCTTGCCGTGCCGCCACGCGTGCTGCGCGGTCATCGGCGTGTACTGGCCGGGCCGGTCCAGGTCGGGCACCGCCGCCACGTCACCGCACGCGAACAGCTCGGGCCGCCCCGGCACCTGGAGGTGCGGGTCGACGAGGAGCCGGCCGCGTTCCATGGGCAGCCCCAGGGACTCCACCAGCGGGTCGGGCCGTACGCCCACGCACCACACCAGCGTGCGGGTGTCCACGGTCGTACCGTCGGTCAGCAGGACCCCGTCGTGCGTGGCCTCCTTCACGGAGGTCCCCATGCGCACGTCGACGCCCCGCTGCCGCAGCACCCGCTCGGCGGTGCGGGACAGCCGTTCGTCCAGCTCCGGCAGCACCCGTTGCGCCACATCCAGCAGCATCCAGCGCGGCCGCATGCCGGTCCGCATCGGATGCCTGCGCACCTGCGCCTCGGTGTACATCTGACCGTGCGCGGCGACCTCGGTGCCCGTGTAACCGGCGCCCACCACGACGAAGGTGCACCGGGCGGCGCACTCCGCGCGATCGCCGGTCGCGGCGGCCAGCTCCACCTGCCGCGTCACGTGGTCACGCAGGTACAACGCCTCCGGCAGCCCGCGGAAGCCGTGGGCGTGCTCGGCGACGCCGGGGATGGGCAGCAGCTTGTTGACGCTGCCCGCGGCGAGCACCAGCCGGTCGAAGCGCAGGCTGCCCTCGCCGCCCTCCGGGTCCGTGTAGTGCACGGTGTGCCCGTCGAGGTCGACGCCGTCGGCCTCTCCCAGCACCAGCCGGACGCGCGGCAGCGTGCCCGACAGGGACACGCTGACCCGGCGCGGTTCCAGGATGCCGGCGGCGACCTGCGGCAGCAGGGGCAGATAGAGGAAGTAGTCGGTCGGGTTGAGCAGGGTGATGTCGGCCTGGTGCCGGGTGAGCCGGGACAGGGTGCGGGCCGTCCGGTACCCGGCGAAGCCGGCACCGACGATCACGATGCGGGGTCGGCTCACGGTTCGCCTCCGGGCTGTCGCGTACCTCGTGAGCCTTCCGCGTCCCCTGGGCCGGGGCGCCCAAACGTTCGCGGGGGACGCCGCGACGCCGCCGGTTGTCCCCCGTACGCCCGGGTACTCGGCCCCGGACCCACTCACCCGCTCCCTGTCCGGAGGCAACCCCCCATGCCCGAGTACGGCTACTTCCTCTCGTGCGAGCAGTACGGTCCCGCGGAGCTGATCGAGCAGGCCCGGATGGCCGAGCAGGCCGGATTCCAGGCCCTGTGGATCTCGGACCACTACCACCCCTGGAACGGCGAGCAGGGGCAGAGTCCCTTCGTGTGGTCGGTGATCGGCGCCCTCTCCGAGGCGGTGTCCCTGCCCGTCGAGACGGCCGTGACCTGCCCGACCGTGCGCATCCACCCGGCGGTGGTGGCCCAGGCGGCGGCGACCTGCGCGGTGATGACGGACGGCCGCTTCCGGCTCGGCGTCGGCACCGGCGAGGCGCTCAACGAGCACATCTTCGGCGACGCCTGGCCGGCCGCGCACGTACGCCTGGAGATGCTGGAGGAGGCCATCCTCATCATGCGTCGGCTGTTCACCGGCGAGGAGGTCAACCACCACGGCACGCACTACACGGTGGAGAACGCCCGCCTGTACACCGTCCCGGACGAGCCCGTCCCGATCGACATCTCCGGCTTCGGCCCGGCGGCGACCAAGCTGGCCTCCCGGGTGGGCGACGGCTACATCACGATGATGCCGGACCCGTCGATGGTGGAGCAGTACCGCAAAGGAGGGGGCGGCGGAAAGCTGGTCAGCGGGGGCACGAAGGTCTGCTACGACACGGACCGGGAGGCGGCCGTACGGACCGTGCACCGGCTGTGGGCCAACGAGTTGCTGCCCGGCGAGCTGGGCCAGGTGCTGCCCTCGCCGAAGCACTTCGAGCAGGCGCAGACCCTGGTCACCGAGGACATGGTCCGGGGCAACCGGGTGTGCGGCGACGACGTGGACGAGCATGTCGCGGAGTTGAAGGAGTTCGCCGACGCAGGCTTCGACCGGATCTACGTCAACCAGATCGGCCCCGACCTGCGCGGCTTCTTCGACTTCTACCGCACCAAGGTGCTGCCGCAGCTCCAGCAGGAGTCCTGACGGGCCGTCAGTCGCGGCCGTGCGACCACTGGGGGTCGACGTCGTCCTGGCGCGGCGCCGTCGCGCCCGGTGGCGTTGGCGGCATCGGCGGGTACGGCCGGCCGGGTCCGTTCGACGGCGCGCCGGCCGTCGCGTCACCACCGACGGCGGGCCCGCGCGCGGTCCCCGGCCGGGCCGCACCGCGCAGCAGGTACGCCACGACGCCCAGGAGGGCGGCCGTGATCAGCGCGGCGGCCCAGTCGGGCAGGCCGACGGCGAGGGCCAGTCCCACGGCGAGCGCGAGGGCGGCGCCCGCGTACAGGGCGGCGGCACCGGACGCGGCGTACAGCGTCGCCTTGCGGCGCTGCTTGCGCGTCTGCTCCCGCAGCTCGTCGCGCACGGTCTCGCGTGCCACCTGCGCCAGTTCGTCGACCAGATGCTTGTCCAGGTGTTCCAAGTGATCCATGCGGTCCATACGGTGCGGGTACCCGTGCGGCGAACTTCCATGGCCCGGACGGTGAGTGCGCCCCCGCCACCCCCAACTAGGCTCGTCCGCATGGACATTCTGGGAGCCACACTGCGTATCTATGTCGACGACCTGGACAAGGCGATCCCCTTCTACGAAGGTCTGGCCGGCGGCCGGGCCCTGCGCTTCGAGCGCGGCGGTGTCGAAGTCGCCGCCGTCGGCTGCTTCCTGTTGATGAGCGGGCCCGAGTCCCAGCTCGAGGTGTTGCGCAAGGTCGCGGCGACGATCGCCGTGACGGACGTCGAGGAGACCCATCGTGTGCTCGCCTCGCTCGGCGCGGACATCATCGCGGGCCCCGTCCCGACGCCCGCGGGCCGCAACCTGATCGCGCGGCACCCGGACGGCGCGATCTACGAGTACGTGGACCGGCGGGCGTAGCGGCGGGCCGGGCGGGGCTCACTCCCCGTCCGGCCGCATCCTGAAGTCGTGCCGGGCCGGGAGCGGTTCGTCACCGAGCCGGGCCCACAGCCGGCCGAGAATCTCGTCGCCCTCGCGCAGGTCGGCGACCTCGAAGCCCTCGTCGAAGACGGCCCGCGCCTGCGTCTTGCGGCCCTCGGCGGCCAGCAGCGCCGCCTCGGTCAGCCGGAACCGGCCGCGGGCCCGGGCGGCGGGAGGCAGCCGCTCCCAGACGGCACGGGCATCGGCCGTGCGTCCGGCCGCGAGCAGCTCCCCGATCGCCTCACGGCCGAGCGCGGCGGCGACGGCCGTCCACCTCCCGTCGCCGCTCCCGTCCGAGTCCCGCGACGCGTCCGGCACCCACGCGCACAGGTCGTCGAAGGCCTCCGCGTACCGGTCGGCGGCCCGCTCCCGGTGCCCGTCCTCCTGGTCGGCGACGGCGAGGCAGCGCAGCAGCGGCCAGCGGACGGTGGCGTCCTTGAGACCGCGCTCCCAGCTGCGCACCGCCTGCGCGCGGTCGCCTTCGTGCCACTGGGCGACACCGAGGTGGTACTCGGCGACGGGCGTCGCCGCCGTGGTCTCCAGCATGTCGCGCCAGGGCCGGGCGACCAGCGTGCCCCCGGGCGGGGCGTGGTGGTCGGGCTCGGGCAGCGACCCCGCGTGCAGGAGGTGCAGCCAGGGCCGCTGCTCGTCTTGGAGGGTGGCCTCGTCGAAGGGGGTACCGGGCAGTTTCCAGCCCGTGCGGAGCACTTCGAGGGCGCCCCAGCCCGATCCGGTGGCCAGGCGCTCGCCGGGCTCGTCGTCGGCGTGGGGCAGCCACGCCGCGTACGCCGCGTCCACGTCGGCGCGCGGCAGGGCCGTCTCCAGCTGCTCCTCCGCCCCGCGCAGGACGCCGTGCCACTCCCCCTCGGGGTCGGCGTCCAGCGGCCCGTACGCCTCCAGCCAGGACACCTCGCTCTCCGCCTCCAGCTTCACGTGCTCCAGCTGGGTGCGGGCGAGGCCGGCCTGGATCTCGCAGTAGCCGCCGGTGCCGGGCTCGGTGAGCCACTCCTGCCAGCGCCGCCCGCCGGGCCCCGTGCCCCACACGAACAGCTTGCGGCCGCGCAGCACGTCGGTCGACGTCTGCACCAGCCCGTGCCCGTGCTCGTCGAGCGCGGCGATCCAGCGGCGCCGGCCGTCCGGCACCTCGTAGAAGTAGTCGGCGGCGTACGTGCTGTTGCGCGGGTACGTCCGGTCGGCTCCGTCGTACGACGGCACGGGCACGCGGCGCAGCCGGCGTTCGTAGCCGAAGAGCCAGGCCTCGTCGGCCGGGGCGAGGACACGCCGTTCCTCGGGCACGGCGATGTTGGACCACCAGTACGTCGGCACCGGGCGCTCGTGCGGATTGCGGATCCGGACGCCGACGTGGAGGAAGTCGGAGCCGTCCGGCAGCCACAGGTCGACCTGGAAGGGCAGGTCGCGCAGCCGCTCCCACTCCCACAGGCGCAGCATCTCGCCGCCGTCGGGGGCGGGCACGCGGGCGGCGTGCACGGGTGAGCAGGAGAGGGTGGTGTGGCCGGTGGCGCCGATGTTCCATTCGATGCCGCCGGAGAACCAGGCGCCGTTGAGGGCGAAGTTGGCGGGCTGGAACACCGGGTTGACGTAGAGGAGTTCGCGGTCGGTCGGCTTGTGGTGGAGGGAGGCGATGCGGCCGCCGAGGGCGGGCAGGACGGTGGCCCGCAGCCGGTCGTTCTCGATCACGAGGGCGTCGACCTCACGGGGCTCGCGCACCCGGTCGTAGCCGTCCCGGACCCGCACCGGCAGCAGGCTGCGCAGCGGCTCGTAGTCGACCTGGCGGGCCATGTCGCGCGGCAGGCCGGCCCGGTCGCGGTCGTCGATGCGATGGGCCTCGTCCAGGGGGCGCAGCGGCGGCAGGGGGTTGTCCGGTCCCAGCGGCGCGGCGGGCAGGGTCAGTACCTCACGTCGGATCGTCGTCACGGTCCCCATGGAAGCCGTTCGCGGGCACCCTGAACAGGGCGCCCACGGATATTCGATGGGCGGCGCCCGGGAGCCGACGTAGAGTCGGGCGGTCGGCGGCATGCGCGAAGGAGCGACACGTGAGTGAGCAGCACACCTACCGGGTGATCGTCCGGGGCACCTGGGAGGGGCTGACCGAGGAGTCCCGTTCCCGGTTGCTCGCCGAGGCCGCCGACCACGGGATGGCGAGCATGCGGTTCACCGAGGAGGGCTCGCTGTCCTACGAGGCGTCGCCGCTGAAGCACTTCTCGATGCGGTACGTGGTGGTGTCGGACGCGGCGGACAGCGAGGAGATGGCCGGCGCGATCGCCGAGGACCGGGCGGAGACGACGCTGCGCGGACTCGGCCACGGGTTCCGCGATCTGCGGTCGACGGTGACGGACCTGGACACGATGAAGATCAACCGGAAGTCACGGACTCGGCGGTGATCGCCCACCGCTGGTGGTCGCGCCAGGCCCCGTCGATGTAGAGCATCCTCGGCGAGAAACCCTCCAGGCGGAAGCCGCAGGCGCGGGCCAGCCCGATCGAGGCGGCGTTGCCCGGCTGCACGTTGATCTCCAGCCGGTGCAGCCGCATGGGTCCGAACGCGTGGCGCACGACGAGGTCCAGCCCTTCGCGCATCAGCCCGCGCCCCGCCGCGTGCGCGAAGGCGCCGTAGCCGAGCGCCCCGCAGAGGAAGCCGCCCTCGACGATGTTGTTGATGTTGACGAACCCGGCGATGGAGCCACCGTCCGGCCCGTCACCGCGCACCCCGTCCCCGTCCGTGGCCGTGTCCTTCACGCACACCAGGAACCCGGCCTTGGTGGGGTCCTCGATGAGCCGGCTCGCGTAGGCCTCGTACGCCTGGATGCTGTCCGGCGGGAAGAGCCACGGGTGGTGCAGGTCCTTGCTCTCCCGGGCCCGGGCGGTGAACTCGGCGCCGTCCTCGTAGGTGAAGTGCCGTACGCCCACGCGTGGGCCCTCGGCGAGGTGGCGGGATGCGTTGTGCGGCATTCGCCCAGCCTACGACGCGAGGCCCGCCGGGTCAGCGCAGCGCGGGCCGGTCCAGTGTCAGGGTGCTCGCGTCCGCGTCGAGTTCCGCCGTCACGCCGAAGGGCACCGTCAGCGCACCCTCGCAGTGCCCGAAGCCGAACTCCTCGACGACCGGCACGCCGAGGCCGCCGAGCCGGTCGGCCAGCATCGGCCGCAGCCGCTCGTAGGGCCCGCACTCCTGCCACGACCCGAGCAGCACCCCGGCGACCCCGTCGAGCCAGCCGGCGCGCAGCAACTGGGTGAGGTAGCGGTCCAGCCGGTACGCCTCCTCCCCCACGTCCTCCAGGCACAGCAGCCCACCGCGCGCGGAGGGACGGGCGTGCGGGGTGCCCAGTTCGGCGGCGAGCAGGGCGAGGCAGCCGCCGAGGGTGACGCCCCGCGCCCGGCCGGGGACCAGCGGGGTGCCGCCGGAGGCGACCACGCGGACCGTCTCGGGCGCGAACAGGGTGGCCTTCAGGTGTTCCTGCGCCCGCGCGTTCTTGAGGAAGTCGACGCCCGCGGCCATCGGCCCGTGCAGGGTGACCAGGCCCAGTCGGGTGGCGAAGGCCTCGTGCAGCGCGGTGATGTCGCTGAAGCCGACGAAGACCTTCGGTCCGGCCGCGCGCATCGCCTCCCAGTCGAGCAGGTCGGTCATGCGCTGGACGCCGTACCCGCCGCGGGCGCACAGCACCGCGTCCACGGACGGGTCGCACCAGGCGGCCTGGAGGTCGGCGGCCCGGTCGGCGTCCGTGCCGGCGAGGTAGTCGAAGGTGGCGTGCCGGTCCAGGACGTGCGGGGCGACGACCGGGTCGAGGTCCCAGCCGCGCAGCACGTCCAGGCCCGCCTGCAACCGCTCCTCGGGCACGGGCCCGCTGGGCGCGACGACGGCCACCCGGGCGCCGGGGGCGAGCCGGGCGGGCCGGATCAGGTCTTTCACTGGGGCAGGTCCTTCACTTGTTCAGGCGCTTCACTCGGTCAGCTCCAGGGTCGGGACGCCGCGTGGGCTCAGGCCGAAGGTCTGGGCGTAGAGGGAGAGTTCGGCCTCCAGGGCGCGCACCATGGTCCCGGCCCGGCGGAATCCGTGTCCCTCGCCCTCGAAGGCGAGGTAGGCGTGCGGCACGCCCCGGCCGGCCATGCGGGCGAGGAACCGCTCGCACTGCACAGGCGGGCAGATCACGTCGTCCAGCCCCTGGAGCAGCAGGAACGGCGCGGTGACACGGTCGGCGTGCTCGGCGGGCGACCGCTCCACGTACCGGGCGGGCACCTCGGCGTACGGGCCGATGAGGCTCTCCAGGTACTGCGACTCGAAGTCGTGGGTCTCCCCCGTGCCCCAGCCGGTCAGGTCGAGGATCGGGTAGATGACGGTGCCGCAGGCGTAGACGTCGGTGGTGGTCAGCGAGGCGGCGGCCGTCCAGCCGCCCGCGCTGCCGCCCCGCACGGCGAGCCGCTCCCGGTCGGCGGTGCCCTCGTCGGCGAGGGCGAGCGCGACGGCGGCGCAGTCCTCGACGTCGACCACGCCCCACTGTTCGCGCAGCCGGTTGCGGTACTCCCGGCCGTGTCCCGTGGAGCCGCCGTAGTTGACCTCCGCGACACCGATGCCGCGCGAGGTGAAGTAGGCGATCTCCAGGTCCAGCACCAGGGGCGAGCGGCTGGTGGGACCGCCGTGCGCCCAGATGACGTACGGCGCCCGCTCACCGTCGGGGGCGACACAGTCGGGGTGGTGCGGCGGGTAGACGTGGGCGTGGATGTCGCGGCCGTCGGGGCCGGTGAAGGTGCGGATCTGCGGCTCGGGGTAGTACGCCGGGTCCACGGCGTCCTCGTGGGCGGCGCCGATCGCGCGGGCCCGGCCGGTACGGGTGTCCAGCTCGACGACCTCGTAGGAGCGGTGCGGGCCGGCGCCGACACCGACGATCCTCCCCGACCCTCCGGGCGGGGGGACCCCCATCTCGCTTCGCTCGCCGTGGGCAGCGAGGGTGCCCGCGAACTCGGTCCAGGGCCCCACCGCGTCGACGACCTCGCCGGTCTCCGGATCGAGTATCCCGAGAACGGCGGCGCCACGGCCGTGCACGACGGCGACCAGGCCGCTGTCCAGCGGGGCGAACCAGCGCTGGCCGAGCTTCCACAGCGGCCCGCCGAACTCCTCGTCGCGGGCGCACAGCGGCTGCCCGTCGCGGTAGAGGTTCCACCAGCCGGTGCGGTCGGAGGCGTACAGCAGCGCGCCGTCGGGGGCCCACTCCACCTGGGCGACCGACTCCTCGGGCCCGCCCGCGACGGTCCGCGCGTCCCGGAACGTGCCCTCGGGGCCGATGTCGGCGACGAGCAGCTCGGTGCCGTCCCAGGGCATGCGCGGATGGTCCCAGGCGAGCCAGGCCGCGCGCCGGCCGTCGGGTGAGACGCGGGGCCCGGTGACGAACCGGTGCCGGTCGTCGGTGAGCTCGCGCACCGCGTCCCGGTCCTCGGCCGCCGAGCCGTCCAGCGGCACCGCCGCCAGGACCCGGCGCACATCGGTGGGTCCGTCGCCGGTGAACTCCTCCAGCACGCACCACACCTCCCCGCGTTCGGGACGCAGGTCCGGCTCCACCCAGCGCAGCCCGCCGCCCACCGGGGAGAGGGGCGTCAGCGGGCGCGGCTCGGCGCCGCCCGGCTCGTGGGCGTACAGCCGCTGGTCGGCGAAGTTCACGAAGACCAGCAGCGGACCGGTGTCGGTCATGAGCGCGGCCCAGGGCCGACCGCCGTACTCGATGACGCGGCTGCGCACGTTCCACGGCGCGGGCAGCACCGGCTCCTCGGTGCCGTCGGAGTGCCGCCGCACCAGGGTGCGCCGGCCGCCCTCGGTGGGCCGGGGCGCGGTCCACCAGACCTCGTCACCGACGAAGCCCACGTCCTCCGGGCGCCCGTCGTGTGCGGCGGCGAGCGCCGCGTCGATGGGCGACGGCCACGATCCGTACGCGAGGGTCTGCACTGTCTCCCCCACTCCTTCCCTAGGCGGTGCGCAGGAACCGGTCGAGGAGGTGGACGCCGAAGTGCAGTGCCTCGACGGGGACGCGTTCGTCGACGCCGTGGAAGAGGGCCTGGTAGTCGAAGCCCTCGGGCAGTCGGAGCGGCGCGAAGCCGTAGCCGGTGATGCCGAGCCGCGAGAACTGCTTGGCGTCGGTGCCGCCGGACATGCAGTACGGCACCACGTGCCCCTCGGGGGCGAACTGCTCGACGGCGGCACGCATCCGGGCGTACGTGGGCGAGTCGACCGGCGCCTGGAGGGCGACCTCGCGGTGGGCGAACTCCCAGTCCACGTCCGGTCCGGTGAGCCGGTCGAGGGTGCTGCGGAACTCGTCCTCGCAGCCGTGCAGGAACCGCCCGTCGACGTACGCGACGGCCTCTCCGGGGATGACGTTGACCTTGTAGCCGGCGTCCAGCATGGTCGGGTTGCTGCTGTTGCGGACGGTGGCCTCGACCAGCTGGGCGGCGGGTCCGAGCTTGTCCAGCAGCGCGTCGACGTCGTGCAGGTCGGTCTCGATGCCGTAGACGGCGGCGAGTTCGGTGAGGGCGGCGCGCACGGTCGGGGTGAGGCGCAGCGGCCACTCGTGGTCGCCGATGCGGGTGATCGCCGCGGCGAGCCGGGTGACCGCGTTCTCCCGGTTCACCTTGGAGCCGTGGCCGGCCCGTCCGCGCGCGGTGAGCTTGAGCCAGCCCGTGCCGCGTTCACCGGCGGCGATCGGGTAGAACTGCCGGCCGGCGCCGTCGTGGAAGGTGAACGCCCCGGACTCGCTGACCCCTTCGGTGCAGCCCTCGAAGAGCGCGCCGTGCCGGTCCGCGAGGAAGCCGGAGCCGTCCTCGGCGCTGGCCTCCTCGTCCGCGGTGAACGCGAGCACGATGTCCCGCCGGGGTCGTACGCCCTGCCGGGCCCAGTCGCGCACGACGGCCAGGATCATCGCGTCCATGTTCTTCATGTCGACCGCGCCGCGCCCCCACACGACGCCGTCGCGGATCTCGCCCGAGAACGGGTGGACGCTCCAGTCGGCGGCCTCGGCGGGCACCACGTCCAGATGGCCGTGCACGAGCAGCGCGCCGGCCGACGGGTCGGTGCCCGGGATACGGGCGACGACGTTGGTGCGGCCCTTGGTGCGTTCCAGCAGCGTGGGTTCGATCCCCGCCTCGGCGAGGCGCGCGGCGGCGTACTCGGCGGCGGGGCGCTCCTGGCAGTCGCCGCCGCCCCGGTTCGTCGTGTCGATGCGGATGAGCTCGGAGGTGAACCGGACGACCTCGTCCAGTGCCTGCGCGTCCACGCCCTCGGACGTGCTCCCTGCGTGCTCAGCCATACTGCTCCTCCACGGCGGCCGAGGCGATCGTGGTGACCGCCTTGAAGGTACGGATCGCCTCGAACATGGTGTCCTGCGTGTACGCCACCTTGCGCTCGCCGATGCGGGCCACGCCCGGCACGACGGTCGAGGCCGCCGCCAGGTGCTCGGCGTCGAACTCCACGGCGACGGTGAACGGCCCGCCGCTCACCGGTTCGTACCGCACCGCGAGCGCCGCGGCCTCCTTGGCCGCCGCCCGGATGTCGGCGGCGGTCCTGGCCGGCGTACGGCACACGGCCGCGTAGCGCGAGACATGGTCCTTGACCGCGACCTTCAGCGCCTCGGGCGCGTACCCGAGCGCGTCCTCGCAGGCCACGTCGTCCCCGGTGACCAGCACGACCGGCACCCCGTACTCGGCGACGACGTGTGCGTTGAGCAGACCCTCACTGGCCCGTACGTCGTTCAGCCACACGCCGGTGATCTGGTTGGCGAGGTAGGTGTGCGCGAGGACGCCCTCCATGCCTGCGCCCGCGTGGTACCCGATGAACGCGATGCCGTCCACGTCGCCGTGCTGGACGCCCTCCACCATGGACAGCGCCTTGTGCCGTCCGGTGAGCATCTGCGTCCGCTCGTCGAGCTGCTCCAGGAGCAGGTTGCGCATGGTCCAGTGGGCCTCGTTGACCAGCACCTCGTCGGCACCACCGTCGAGGAAACCCAGCACGGCGGCGTTCACGTCCGAGGTGAACATCGACCGGCACCGCTCCCACTGCGGCGTGCCCGGCAGCACGTCGGCCGGCCAGGTGACACCGGTGGCGCCCTCCATGTCGGCACTGATGAGGATCTTCATGCGGATGACGCTACATGCCACCGAATGCGCTGGCCAGGGGCCACACAGCAGCCATAGGTCTGTACCGCTGACATCAGTTCCACGAGGTCCGGGCAGGCACCGGCGGCCTCAACCGGGCAGGTCCAGTTCGGCGACGACCGTCTTGCCGACGGGGACGCGGTCCAGGACCTCCCAGCGGTCGGCGAGCGCTTCCACGAGGACCATGCCCCGGCCGGTCTCCACGAGCGGCGGGGGCGCGGTGCGGACCGCCCCCGGGGCCGGAGGCCTGTGCTCGCCCCGGGTGTCGGAGACCTCGATGCGCAGCGTCCGGCCGAGGAGCTTGACGGCGACCTCGAAGTCCCGGCCCGGGACACGGCCGTGCGTGACGGCGTTGGCGGCCAGCTCCGCGACGAGCAGAGCAGCGGTGTCGGACGCCTCGCAGCAGTGCGGGACGCCCCAGGCGTCGAGTTGGTGCAGCGCGAGGCGGCGGGCGAGGCGGGCGCCTCGCGGGGTGGAGCTGAACCGCTGGGTGAACACACGTACGGTAACGGGTTCTTGACGGGTCGCGGGAGCGGACGGTGGTGTCATGCGCCCAATCTGGCGGTGTCTCCGGCCCGTTCGCCAGCGGCAACCCGCGTACGCAGCGTCAGCGTACGCGCACATTCGGTAGACAGTACGCGTCACTCGGCGTGACGATGGAGCCCAGTCAGAAGCAGTGGGGCGTGGCGGGTGCGCGGGAGGTGGGCGACGGTGGCCTACGAGAACACGGACGGCGGGGCGGGCGCGGGGAGTTGCGGCGAGCCCGGAACCTCGGACAGCTTGCGTACCTTCGGCGCGGTTGTCCAGGCCCTACGAGAACACGCGGGCCTGAGCCGGGAGGAGTTCGCCGGGCTGGTCCGCTTCTCGAAGCACACGGTGGCCTCGGTGGAGCAGGGCCGCCGGATGCCGGACCGGGACTTCGTGGAACGCGCGGAGGCGGCAACCGGCAGTACCGGCGCGCTGCGCAGGGCCGCGCCGCATCTGTCACGGCAGGCGGGGCTGGCGAGTTGGTTCCGGCAGTGGGCGCGACTGGAGACTCGGGCGGTGACCCTGTGGACCTACGAGTGCCGAGTCGTTCCCGGCCTGCTCCAGACCGAGCGGTACGCGCGAGCGGTGACCGAAAGCGTGCCGCCCGTGAAGGACGAGGAGCAGGTGGCCGAGCAGGTCGCGGCCCGGCTGGAGCGCCAGCAACTGTTCGAGCGCAGGCCGGCGATCGCGTTCAGCTTCATCATCGAGCAGGCGCTGGTCGAGCGCGGTACCGGAGGACCCGACGTGACGCGGGAGCTGCTCGACAGCCTCCTGGCGCGATCCCTGCGGTTCAACGTCGAGTTGCAGATCATGCCGCGACACCAGCCGGACCATGCCGGGTTCGACGGGACGTTGATGCTCCTGGAGGCCCCGGACAACAAGTGGTTCGGCTACGCGGAGGGTCAGCGCGGCGGGATGCTGATCTCGGACCCGAAGGAGGTCAGCATCATGCTCCAGCGGTATGCCAGACTGCGCTCACAGGCTCTCACCTCCGAGGACTCCAGGGGCCTGCTGAAGCAACTGCGAGGAGCGCTATGAGCAGCATCGATGAACGGGCTTGGTTCAAGAGCAGCTACAGCGGTTCCGACGGTGACGCCTGCATCGAGGTGGCGCACGGCGCGCAGGCGGTGCACGTCCGGGACTCCAAGGACCGGCGGCGCCCCGAGCTCGCCCTCTCCCCCACCGCGTGGCGCGACTTCGTCGGCCACGCCGCCCAGGGCTGACCTGCACGCACCGCAGCGCCCCGTACCGGATCCGTCCGGTACGGGGCGCTGCGGTCAGGTGACGTGGATGCGGTCCACCAGGATGTCGCTGGCGTCGGCGCCCGACCCCTTGCCGCCCATGTGGACGGCCGCGCTGCCGCGCATGTACGGGAAGGCCACCTTGGGCCTTCTGCCGTCGGGGACGGCGGCGCGGGCAGCGGGCGGAACGGGAACCCCGGGCGCCACCGGCGGCACCTCCACCTCCACCGGCGGCTCCGGATCAGCCTCGGGCACCGGTGCCACCACCGGCGGCTCGAACACCTCGGCGCCGGGCGGCAGCCTCGCCTCGACCGGAGTCACCGTGGGCTCGGCCGTCGCACTCGCGGCCGCCCTGCTGGCCACGGGATGGTTCCTGTACCGCCGCAACCGAACGACGGGCTGACTCCCGTACGGTCCTCCGTCGCCGGAAGCGGCGGAGGGCCGTACGGTGGCGGCATTTGACGGCCGATCAGCTGTCGTGGAGGGCCGTTCGCAGCGCGTCGACGGCGAGTTTGCGGGCGACATTGGCGGCGCGGGTGTCGCGCAGGCTGTCCAGGAGCAGGAAGTCGTGCACCATGCCCGCCACCCGTACGGACGTGACGTCCACGCCGGCCTCACGGAGCCTGTTGGCGTACTGCTCGCCCTCGTCGCGCAGCACGTCCGCCTCGTCGGTGACGACCAGGGTGGTGGGCAGCCCCCGGAGCTGATCCAGGGATGCCCGGAGCGGGGAGGCGTACACCTCGGTGCGCTGGGAGTCGTCGCTGGTGTAGGCGTCCCAGAACCACTTCATGCCGTCGCGGGTGAGGTAGTAGCCCTCGGCGAACTGCAGGTAGGACGGCGTGTCGAAATCGGCGTTGGTCACCGGGTAGAGCAGCACCTGCGCCTTGAGGTCGATACCGCCGCGCTCCTTGTTCATCAGCGCGAACACCGCGGACATGCAGCCGCCCACCGACTCGCCGGTGACGGCGACGCGGGACGTGTCGAGTCCGTGCTCCGCACCGTGCGCCATGACCCACCGGCCCACGGCGTAGTTCTGCTCGACCTGGGTGGGGTACTTCGCCTCCGGCGCACGGTCGTAGACGGGGAAGACGCCCGCCGCCCCGGCGCCGACGGCGAGTTCGCGGAAGAGCCGGTCGTGGGTCTTCTCGTCGCCGAAGACCCAGCCCGCGCCGTGGATGTAGAACACCACCGGCAGCGGCCCGCTCGCGCCCTTGGGCCGGATGATGCGGGTACGGACCGTGCCCCACTCGCCGGCGTCCACGTCGACCCATTCCTCGTCGACCTCGGGCCGGGGCACGCCCTGGTCGCTCTGCAGGCCGAGCAGGATGTCGCGGCCCTTCTCCGGAGGGACCTCGTAGATCCGCGGGTGGGGGTCCGTGGCCTCACACAGCTCCTTCGCGGCGGGCTCGAGGTAGGGGGTGATCGGAGGGGGGAGATCGGTCATGTCCACTCCAGTTCAGGGAATCCATGCCGCGTTCCATGGTTGATGCCCCTCATGTCCGCTGCAACCCGTGCTTGCGACCCACCCCGCACACGGTGTGGCCCATGCCGCAGGACACGTATCACCACGGCGACCTGCGCGCCGCCTGTCTGCGGGCCGCGCGTGAACTCCTCGAAGAGGACGGCAGCTCGGGCCTCTCGCTGCGCGCGGTCGCCCGGCGCGGGCGAGGTCTCGGCCACGGCCCCCCACCGCCACTACGCCGACCGTGACGCGCTCGTCTCCGCGGTGGCCGCCGAGGCCACCGCGAACTCGCCGGGCACCTGGCCGGGGCCCGTCCGGCGCCCTCGACACCCGTCGGACTCGCCGCGGTCGCCGTCGCCCACGTCCGGTTCGCCCTGGACCACCCGGCCCCGTTCCGGGCCGTGTTCGCCGAGCCCTGCGACCCGACCACGCGCTGTTCCACGCGTCCCCGGCGACGGCGCGGACGGCGACCGGGCAGTAAGCGGTCCAGGTGGACTGATCACCCCTGGTGCGGGGTCCGCGGCCGCAGTCGTTCTCCCTGCGGACCGAACAGGATCAGGTACTCGACCGGCCCGCCGGGGCCGGCGTTCGCGACGCCGTGCAGGGTGCGGGTGTCGAACTCGGCGACGTCCCCGGCGGTCAGGACGAGATCCTGGTCGCCGAGCGCGAGCCACAGGCGCCCGTACAGCACGCACAGCCACTCGTAGCCCTGGTGGGAGGTCTGCCGGGGCCGCGCGGGCACCTCCTCGACGGCGGGCAGCACGTGCTTGTGGGCGTGCAGGCCGCCGACGTACCGGGTGAGCGGCAGCACCGCCTTGTCGTCCCCGAAGCGGTGCAGCGGCGTGCTGCGGCGCGCGGGGGCGGGGGCGATACCGGCCAGCTCGTCCAGGGAGACGCCGTACTCCTTCGCCAGGCACAGCACGACCTCCAGGGTGGGCTTGCGCCGGCCGGTCTCGATCCGCGACAGCGTGCTCGGCGAGATGCCGGTCGCACGGCTGACACCGGCGAGCGTGGCGCCGCGCCGCTCGCGCGCGGCACGCAGTCTGGGCCCCATCGCCGCCGGCGTGCCGTCCAGGTCGTCGCCCGCCACCCTTCCCGCTCCTTCCCACCGCACCGCTCAACCGCCCTGTGCTGCGATCTTGCCAGACTGGCAACGCCGATCGCGTCGGAAGGCCGTCGCGCCGCATGATCGACAGGAGGCCGCGTCCCCGCCCGCGAACCGAGGAGAAGCCCATGCAGTCCGAAACGACCGCCGAGTTCCGCCACCGCACCGTCGAGAGCCCGGCCGGGCGCCTGCACCTGGTCGAGCAGGGCACCGGCCCGCTGGTCCTGCTCGTGCACGGCTTCCCCGAGTCCTGGTACTCCTGGCGCCGCCAGCTCCCGGCCCTCGCCGCCGCCGGCTACCGGGCGGCGGCGATCGACGTGCGCGGCTACGGCCGCTCCTCCAAGCCGACCGCGACCGACGCCTACGGCATGCTCGACCTGGTGCAGGACAACGTCGCCGTGGTGCACGCCCTCGGCGAGGAGAGCGCGGTGGTCATCGGCCACGACTGGGGATCCAACATCGCCGCCACCTCCGCCCTGCTCCACCCCGAGGTCTTCCGCGCCGTCGCCCTGCTGAGCGTCCCCTACGCGCCACCCGGCGGCCCCCGCCCCACCGACGTCTTCGGCCGGATCGGCGGCCCCGAGCAGGAGTTCTACGTCTCCTACTTCCAGGAGCCCGGCCGCGCCGAGGCGGAGATCGAGCCCGACGTCCGGGGCTGGCTCGCCGGCTTCTACGCGGCGCTGTCCGCCGACACCATGCCCGCCCCGAACGAGCCCGACCCGCACTTCGTCACCCGCGGCGGCCGGCTGCGCGACCGCTTCCCCGCAGGCAGGATGCCCGCCTGGCTGAGCGAGCACGACCTCGACCTCTACGCCGCGGAGTTCGAGCGCACCGGCCTGACCGGCGCCCTCAACCGCTACCGCAACATGGACCGCGACTGGGAGGACCTCGCCTCCCACCGCGGAACCCCGATCAAGCAGCCGTCCCTGTTCATCGGCGGCACCCTGGACGCCTCCACCACCTGGATGGCCGACGCCATCGACGCCTACCCCACCACCCTCCCCGCCCTGTCCGCCTCCCACCTGCTGGAAGGCTGCGGCCACTGGATCCAGCAGGAACGCCCCGCCGAGGTCAACCGCCTGCTGACCGACTGGCTCACCGCCCTCGAGGACTGAACCGGACGGTGGCCGGCCCGTCTCAGTCCTCGTGCCCGAGCTGGAGGTCGCGCTCCGTGCGGCCACCGCCGGCCACCTGGAGCACGGTGGCGACGGGCGGGTAACCGGCGGCGATGACGGTGTACTCGCCGGACGACAGGTCGACGAACCGGAACGTGCCGTCCGGCCCGGTGGTCAGCGTGTCCACCACGTTGCCCGCCGCGTCGAGCAGCGTCACCCGCGCGTCCTCCACGGCCCGCCCGCCGCCGGCGCGCACGGTGCCGCGCAGGACCGCGCCCCCGGCCAGCTCGACGTCCTGGCGGGTCTCCCGGGCGGCCTGGACGCTGACCGGCAGCGCGGCCGGACGGAAGGCGGGGGCGCTGCCGGCGAGGGTGTACTCGCCGGCCACCAGCTCGGTGATGACGTAGCCGCCCTCCCGGCCGCTGCGGGTGGTGGCGACGACCTCGCCGTGGACGTTGGTGAGGGTGACCGTCGCGTCGCGTACGGGGCTGCCGTCCGCGGTGAGGACGCTGCCGGCGAGACGGCCGGCGCCGCCGAGGACCACGTCCAGTTCCACCGGGCGTTCGCCGACGGTCACGGAGACCGCCTGCGGCTGGTGACCACCCGCGGCGGCGATCAGGACGTACGCCCCGGAGCCGGGCGTGGCCAGCGCGTACCGTCCGTCGTCGCCGCTGGCGCCGCGGCCGATCTGCTGTCCGCCGACGTCGATGAGGGTGAGTGCCGCGCGGGGCACCACCGTGCCGTCGGGGTGCTGCACCGTGCCGCAGACCGGGATGCCGGCGGCGTACGGCGATCGGGCCTGCGGGACTTGGCCGGTGGGCTGCGTGATTTCCGGCTCGGTGGTGGGGGCGTTGTGGGACACCAGGGGTTTCTCCTTGAGGAAGAAGGCGATGAGCAGCCCGAGGACGAGCACCGGCACCAGGTAGAGGAAGATCCGCGGCATGGCGTCGGCGTACGCCCCGATGTAGGCGTCGCGCAGCGCCGGGGGCAGGGAGTGGACGAGCTGGGGGGTGACGGCTTCGGCGTCGGGCAGTCCGGCGCCGGCCTCGGCGGGGAGCCGGTCGGCCAGTGCGTCGGTGAGCCGGTCGGCGAAGAGCGTGCCGAAGACGGCCGCGCCGACGCTGCCGCCGATCTGACGGAAGTAGTTGTTGGCGCTGGTGGCGGTGCCCAGGTCGGCGGGGCGCACGGAGTTCTGCACGGCGAGGACCAGGACGGGCATGACCATGCCGATGCCGGCGCCGAGGACGGCCATCCAGATGCTGTAGTGCAGCCGGGGCGTGTCCGCGTCGAGCCCGGACAGCAGCCACATGCCGACGACGGACAGGGCGCTGCCGAGGATCGGGTGGGACCGGTAGTGCCCGGTACGGCTGATCATCTGTCCGGAGATGATCGAGGCGCCCACGATGCCGCCCATCATCGGCAGCATCAGCAGGCCGGACTCGGTGGCGGTGGCGCCGTCGACCATCTGCAGGAAGGTCGGCAGATAGCTGGCGGCGCCGAACAGGGCGACGCCGATGACGAGGCCGACCAGGCCGGTGATGTTGAAGACGGAGTCCCGGAACAGCCGGAGCGGGATCAGCGGCTCGGGCGCGAAGTGCTCGGCGACCAGGAAGAGGAGGGTGGACCCGGCCGCGCCGGCACCGAGGCCGACGATGACCTCCGAGTCCCAGGCGTACTCGGTGCCGCCCCAGCTGGTGAGCAGCACCAGGCAGGTGGAGGCGGCGGCGAGCAGCAGCGCGCCGAGGACGTCCAGGCGGGGTTTGGCCGTCGGCTTGGGCAGCTTCAGGACCACGGCCACGACGGCCATGGTGACCAGTCCGAAGGGCACGTTGATGTAGAAGCACCAGCGCCAGGAGAGGTGGTCGGTGAAATAGCCGCCCAGCAGGGGGCCCGCGACCGAGGCGAGCCCGAAGGCGGCGCCGATCAGACCCATGAACCGGCCGCGCTCGCGGGGCGGCACGATGTCCGCGATGATCGCCTGCACGCCGATCATCAGGCCGCCCGCGCCGACGCCCTGCACGGCCCGGAAGGCGATCAGCTGGTCCATGGTCTGCGCCCGGCCGGCGAGTGCCGAGCCGACGACGAACACCAGGATGGCGAACTGGAAGACACCCTTGCGCCCGAAGAGGTCACCGAGCTTGCCGTAGATCGGCAGTCCGACGGTGGAGGTGAGCAGGTAGGCGGTGATCGCCCAGGACATCTTGTCCAGGCCGTGCAGCTCTCCGACGATCTTCGGCAGCGCCGTGGCGACGATCATCTGCTCCAGCGCGGCGAGCAGCAGCGCCAGCATCAGCCCGACGAAGACCAGCCGCACCCGGCGCGGGCTCAGCCCGGCCCCCGGCTCGGGTGCGGGGGGCTCGGGTGGCGCCGGGGGTGCGGTGGCCGGTTCGTCCTGCACCAGAGTGATCCCGCCCACGTACCGCTCCCCTCGTCACACCTGCTCACAATTGCCACCTGGGGCGACAACTACGAACAACTGCGACGAGTTACGGCATACGGCCGGATCTCACGGACATCACTCGAACCGGTGAGGGGCCCAACAGGCCCCACAGAACTGCCCTTTGGCTACTTCTCGACCTCGGCGGCGAGCTTGGCGAGCACCGCGTCGTAGATCCGGGCGAGCCCCTTGGGGGCGAAGGTCTTCTCGAAGAAGCCACCGACACCGCCCGCGCCCTGCCACGTGGTGACGACGACCACCCGGGACTTGCCCTCACCGGCCGGGGTGACCCGCCAGGTGGTGACCATGGAGGAGTTGCGGTCCTTCTCGACCAGTTCGCCGTCGGCCGGCTCGGTGACCTCCAGCAGACAATCGCGGATGCGCTTGCTGGTGGCCTGGAGCTTCCAGTGCACGAGGGTGCCCTCGCCGTCGCCGCCCTCGCGGACCTCGTACTCACTGAAGTGCTCCGGCAGCAGCCTCGCGCGCGTGCCGCTGTAGTCGGCGAGGGTGTCGAACACCGTCTCCGCGTCCGCCGCGACGATTCGCTCCGTCGTCGACTCGACCTGCGCCATCGGGTCCCTCCAGGGCCTGGTTCCAAGGGTTCGGGGCAAGCCAACCACCCCGCCGCACGGCCACCAAATCCGGGGGCGTGAAGCGGCCCCGTGCGACGGGGCCGCACGATCAAGGGAACAAGTGTTCTATTGTGGCGTTCGCAGCACTACCGAGGAGGCGCCATGCGCTGGGACAACCTCACGGACTCCGACCACGCCCGGGTCGCCGACCCCGCGCTGTTCGGCGCGGACGCGGTCACCACCCGCACGTTCGACATGCCCGAGTTCCGCGGCATCACCTTCCACGAGGTGCGGGCCCGTTCGATCCTCAACCGGGTGCCGGGGGCCTCGCGCATGCCGTTCGAGTGGACGGTGAACCCCTATCGGGGCTGTACGCACGCGTGCGTGTACTGCTTCGCCAGGAAGACGCACAGCTACCTGGACCTCGATACCGGACTCGGCTTCGACTCCCAGATCGTCGTCAAGGTGAACGCGCCCGAGCTGCTGCGCCGCCAGCTGGCCTCGCGACGCTGGCAGGGCGAGCACGTCGCGATGGGCACCAACGTCGACTGCTACCAGCGGGCCGAGGGCCGCTACCGGTTGATGCCGGGCATCATCACGGCGCTCACCGAGCGGGCGAACCCGTTCTCGATCCTCACCAAGGGCACGCTGATCCTGCGCGACCTGGACCTGCTGACCCGCGCGGCGCGCGTGACGGACGTGGGGATCTCGGTCTCGGTCGGCTTCACCGACCGCGAGCTGTGGCGCACCGTGGAGCCGGGCACGCCCGCGCCGGAGCGCCGCCTGGAGGTCGTGCGCACTCTCGGCGAGCACGGCATCGGCTGCGGTGTCCTGATGGCGCCGGTCATCCCGTTCCTGAGCGACGAGCCGGCCCAACTCCGCGCGACCGTGCGGGCCGTCGCCGCCGCGGGCGCCACGTCCGTGACGCCCCTGGTGCTGCATCTGCGGCCGGGCGCCCGGGAGTGGTTCATGGCCTGGCTCGCGCAGCACCACCCGCACCTGGTGCGCCGCTACGAGCGGCTGTACGCGGAGGGGGCCTACGCCCCGAAGTGGTACCAGCGCCGGATCACGCGTCAGGTGCACGATCTGGCCCGGGAGTACGGGATCGGCCCCACGCGCGCGGGGATGCCGCGCAGGTCCGGTGAGCCGGAGCGGCCGGACCGGGCCGGGCCCGGCGTGTCGGGGCCGGCCGCACCCACGGCGTCCGAGCCGGTCCAACTTTCGTTGATCTGACAGCGCCCGGGCGCATTCGAGGGCATCCGGCGACCCAATCGGGTCAAGTATGAACAGAACGCGTTCCTCCGGGGGCGCTCCCCGGGACGATGCGGCGAGGACCGCGACCCACGCGGACCGCAGCCTCTCCGTCCTGGGAGGACTCCATGAGACAACGCGCAGCCGTGCTGTGCGGGGCCGCCGTCATCGCCGCCGGGGCCGTCACGGCCGTGCCCGCCGGGGCGAGCGCGCTCCCTCCCGCGGGCACGCCGCACGCCGCGGCACCCAGCTGGAAGAAGTGCGGCACGAACGACTACCCGACGCTCCAGTGCGCGTCGCTCGAGGTGCCGCTCGACCACGCACGCCCGAACGGCAGGCGGATCACGCTGGCGCTGTCCCGCATCCCGCACACCGCGGCGAAGTACCAGGGGCCGCTGCTGGTCAACCCCGGGGGCCCCGGCGGCAGCGGGCTGACGCTCGCCGGGTTCGTGGCGTCCTCGCTGCCGAAGAAGGTGGCCGCCCAGTACGACGTCATCGGCTTCGACCCGCGAGGCGTGGGCCGGAGCAAGCCCTCCCTGGACTGCAGGCCGGGCCACTTCTCCGCGGTGCGCCCCGACACCGTGCCGGCCGCCCCGGTCGTGGAGCAGGCCAATCTCACGCGCGCCAAGGCCTTCGCCGACGCCTGTGCCAAGAAGTACGCGGACGTGCTGCCGTACATCGACACGGTCAGCGCCGCCCGGGACCTGGACGTGATCCGCAGGGCGCTCGGCGCCAAGAAGATCAACTATTTCGGCTACTCGTACGGCACCTACCTGGGCGCCGTCTACGCCAAGCTCCACCCGGACCGGGTGCGGCGCCTGGTGCTGGACTCCGTCGTCGACCCGATCGACGTCTGGTACGACGCCAACCTCAACCAGGACCTCGCCTTCAACGACCGCCACCGCGCCTTCCTGGCCTGGGTCGCGCGGCACGACGCGACGTACGGCCTCGGCAGTGCCCCGGAGCGGGTCGAGGCGCGGTGGTACGCCATGCGGAGCGCGCTGGCGAAGAAGCCGGCCGGCGGCAAGGTCGGCGCCGCGGAGCTGGAGGACACCTTCATTCCCGGCGGCTACTACAACGGCTACTGGCCCCATCTGGCGGAGGCGTTCGCGGCGTACGCGAAGGGCGGGGACGCCGGCCCGGTCGTCGAGGCGTACGAGAACTTCGGGGCCGTGGACGCCTCCGGCGACAACGGCTACAGCGTCTACACCTCGGTGCAGTGCCGGGACGCGGGCTGGCCGCGGGAGTGGAGCCAGTGGCGCAGCGACAACTGGGGCGTGTACGGGAAGGCGCCGTTCATGGCCTGGAACAACGCCTGGTACAACGCGCCGTGCGCGTTCTGGCCGACGGCCCCGCGCCAAGCCGTGGACGTGGCCAACAACGAGCTGCCCCCGGCGCTGCTGTTCCAGGCGACCGACGACGCGGCCACCCCCTACGAGGGCGGCGTCACCGTGCACCGGCTGCTGAGCGGCTCCCGCCTGGTGGTCGAGGAGGGCGGCGGGAACCACGGCATCACGCTGAGCGGCAACAGCTGCCTGGACAAGCACCTGGCCTCGTACCTGACCGACGGCACCGTGCCGCGCGGCGACGGCGGCGGTGAGGCGGACGCGGTGTGCGCGGCGCTGCCCGGTCCGGAGCCGCTGCAGTCCAAGGCGGCGTCCACGGCCTCGCGCGGCTCGGCGCTGCACGGGCTGCTCGGGTTCCGCGGGTAGTCGCCGCTCCCGCCCCCGTCCGGCGAACCGTCGGGGGCACGGGGGGCGTTGATGCTCCTATTGCTGTCAAGCGGCTTGAAGCCAGTCGCGGTAGGCGTGGGTGAGGTCGTCGTCCCTGCTGAGTCCTCGTTCGAGTCTGGAGA